>JADLED010000070.1 GCA_020846335.1 Bacteroidia bacterium | reverse complement strand
TAAAAAGTTGTTCGTTTTTGGTATTTCCGTACTGGCTTGGTTTGTCTAATCGGTTTATTTTGTCTAAACTGTCGAGTTGGATAATAGCATCTTCGAGTATAGTTCCTGTGTGTCGTTCGGTTGCTTTGTTTCGTTCAATCAGTTTTTTTCCGCTTTCTTTGGTTTCGGTCAAGCCAATAATGTGTAGCAGCTCGCTATAAAAACGTTTGTCGAGGCTGTTGCTGTCGTTGGCAAATGGCAGTTTTAGGAGGTGTTCGGGCGATAATAGCTTGAATAAAGCAATCAGCGAATTATCGTCTGCTTTGTCGGCATTTCGCAATGATTCCTGAAAATCTTGTATATTGAAATAAGTAAATTCAATTTCGGCGGTAATATTGCTAATAAAAGGTTCGGCAATTTGTTGGTAAAAAAAATCGGTTTTGGTATCCGCCAATCGTCCGGCTTCAAATTCTGTAAATTGTTTTACTAAGTTTTTGTTTTGGGCAAAAAGTCGGTCAAATAAAGTTGCGTCAAAAATAAACCATTCGTTAATATTGGTAGCTATCAAATGTTTTATTTCAATATTTTTATGTAAAATTCTTTCTCGCAGGTAATACAGTACCAATTCCTGCAACGCTTTTGCGTTCAGTTTATTAGCACTTATCATTTCGGCTTTGTTGGTTGTTTTTTTTGCCTCGACAATTACCCCTACGCTTGTGTTGGCATTTGGTCCGTTATGGATAACGAGGTCGTTTCGTCCTTTGGTATTAATAAAGTGGTTTTGTTTGTAGTAGGTGTCTTTCAGGAAGTCGGAAACCAAGTTTTTATGAAATTCTTCGCTTTCGGTGTCGTTTATCCTGTCGAGTAAGGTAATAAGGTGGGTTTTAAAACCTTCAATTTCGGTTCTGTTGGGTTTTAGTTTTAAAAAGGCTTTGTTGAGTGCCTGTATGGGTTTTAGTTCTTTTAGTGTCATGTCAATGGCTTGATTTTTTTTTGTAGCTATTTAGAAACAAAATACATTAAGTATTTTTTTATAATTTATCGTAAATTATTCATAATCAGTAAATTATATCTTGTATAAATTCCCCCCTCTTTGAGGCAGGCACTAAATTCCCCCTCTTTGAGGGGCTTAGGGGGAGTTCTTGGACTAATATCTCAATTACCTAACACTATTTCCTAAATTCTAACGCTTGAAAATGAATACATGATAGGCAAAATCAATACTCAAAACGTAGCTATTTAGGGTATAGGGTTTTGGGTATGGGGTTTTGAGCTATGCCTATCCCCTCTCGCTGCGTATTCGATTAGAAATAGCCATTCTTGCCCCGACAAGGATAAATGCGGTCTGACTTTCTAATTTTATCCACTTACCTTAAACGAGTTTCATGCACCTAAAAATTAAATCAGCAGGGCATTAATTAGCAAAATAGCCCAGCAATTGCGCCACAGTGGTTTTAAGTTCGTGGCGTGGCACGATGAGGTCTAAAAATCCGTGTTGCATCAAAAATTCGGAGGTTTGAAAGCCTTCGGGTAGGTCTTTTTTAATGGTTTCTTTGATAACACGCGGTCCTGCAAAACCGATGAGAGCTTTGGGTTCGGCGAGGTTTATATCGCCGAGCATAGCAAAGGAGGCAGTTACGCCGCCTGTGGTGGGGTTGGTCATCAGCGAGATATAAGGTATTTTGGCATCGGCGAGTTGTGCCAATTTGGCGGCGGTTTTTGCCATTTGCATGAGCGAAAACGCCGACTCCATCATACGCGCCCCGCCCGATTGCGAAATAATCAGCAAAGGTTGGCTTTGTGCGAGGCAAAAGTCGATAGCACGGGCTATTTTTTCGCCTACTACCGAGCCCATCGAACCACCGATAAACCTAAAATCCATTGCTGCAATGACGAGGGCTTTGCCATTGATAGTGCCGTGCGCTACGAGCATCGCATCGTCCAAGCCAGTTTGGGATTGGGTCTGCAAGAGGCGTTTTTTGTACGATTTGGTGTCGTTAAATTGCAAACGGTCAATTGGTTTGATATTCTCAAACAAACTCTTGTAAGTGTCTTTATCAAATAGTGCTTCGAAATAGGCAGGGGCACTCATGCGGTCGTAGTGCCCGCAGTGCATACACACCGATAGGTTGTTGCGGTGTTCCTTAGCAAAGGTAATTGTGCGGCATTGCTCGCAGCTATGCCAAAGCCCTGCGGGTACGTCTTTGCGCTCGTTGGGAGCAGTGAGTATGCCTTTGGTGATACGTTTAAACCAATTCATATAAAAAAATATTGTTTTTACAAATTAAATACTGCCCAATTAATGGGCAAAAGTAGCGTAAAAGAGTATAGCGGGCAAATATAGGGGCAAAAATTAAGCATATCGGGTATGTTTGCACTAATTTTGCACTTGTCTTAGCGTTTTTTTGTAATTTTGCGGTTATTTTGACTATTCCAATCCACCGCGTATCTATTGCACATTTCTACCTATACCCCAAAAACCGCCATGCCAACCTTACAATTATTTATTCGCTACTGCTTGCTCTGGGCTATTTGCGCCCTCATCAGCCCTTCGGTATGGGCACAAATCGTAGACAACGATGCCTGCTCTGATGCCTATGATTTTGGCACCATGGCCAACGGCACCCAAGAGTGTTATGCGTCTAATAATATCGGAGCTAATGCCGAGCTGCCCTATATCAATCAAGGTTATTGCTTCGGAGCAGGCGACGTACCCGTACCTGCCGCCGATGTATGGTTTCAATTTACAGCAGCGGGCAATTTGCTCGATATACTCATTACGAGCGAATTAGATACGCTGATGATTGCGCTATACGAAGGTTCGTGCGACGCGCTCATCGGGCGAAAATGCGCCGTTGTGCCCGGAGCGGGCTTTATCAGCACCACTTTTGCCCCCGTCACAACAGGGCAATCCTATTACTTGCAAATCAGCGGCGGCTCGGAAAGCGACGTAGGCAATTATAATATCTGCCTCACGAGCTACCAAGTACAAACCGATATTTGTATCATCGACCAAAGCATTACCTTAGACCCCCTACCCTATTTGGGCACTTACTTGGCGGGTCAAACGGTCAATGTATGCCTTACGATAGGCGGTTATTTCCAAAATGCTGCCGACTGGTTCGACGGTTTAGTGCCTATTTTTGGCAATGGTTGGGATTTGACCACCTTACAAGTATACCCACCTCCTGCTTGTGACGGTTCGGGCGGCACCTGGAACTGGTATGACAGCGTAACGGGCACCGGCAATAATAGCCCAGGTCCAATCGGGCCTGGCTTCTTTTTCGACCGCAATAACGACGGCAATCCCGGCAACGACTTCGGCGACAATAGCAATGGTGACGCTTGCGACTGGGTGTTCTGTATGGATATTACGAGCAAATCCTGCCCGCCCGGCAATAATGCCGACGACCTAAGTATCTCTTTCGAGAATTATTCCGACTCGGAAGCGGGTAGTTGGAATGCCAGTGGCTCGCCCTGCCTCAACGACCCTACTTATGTCATGAAATCGCTGCTCACGTGCTGCCCTATACCGCTAATGAGTGGTGTGCCGCCCTCGTGTGCCGACCCGCAAAGCGGTTCCATTACAGCAATATCAGACAGCGAGCCGCCTATGATATTTGTATGGAGCAACGGATTTACCGAAACCACTATAGGCACATCTGTCCTAAGCGGCGTAGGAGTGGGCTTTTATACCGTAACCGTTACGGATAATAACGACTGCACGCAGGTAGCCTCATTCGAGTTAGAAAATGCCGATATTCCGTATATCGTAGTCAATTACTTGCAGCCCAGCACTTGCGCGTCGGGCAATGGCGTATGCCACTTAGCGGTATATAACGGCGTAGCACCTTATACGTATAGCATGACCTTAGACGCGACAAGCGAAACTATTACCCAAACAACACCCAATTTTTCGGGTTTGCAGGGCGGTACTTATACCATAGCCGTCACAGACGCGGGCGGTTGCTCTAACACCTTGGGCGTAGAGGTCGTGTCGCTCAATTCGCTGTCTGTCACCATCACCACTACCGACACGAGTTGTCCAGGTGCTTCTGACGGTAGCATCAGCGTTTCGGCAACGGGTCTGCCGCCTTTTACCTACGGCATCAACGGCGGCGCATTGAGCAGCAATAACGTATTTACGGACTTAGCCGAAGGTACTTATACGATAGAAGTAGCCGATAATCCCGCCTTAGATTGCCACGTGACCTACGAAGCTATCATAGGCAGTAGTGCGCCCATAAACAGCAATGCCACCACTACGCCCGAATCCTGCTTAGGGGCAGCCAATGGTGCAGCTACTTTAATTGGCAATAATGGCATAGCACCTTATCAGTACAGCATCAACGGCGGTGCTTGGCAAAGCGATTCGGTATTTGCCTCTCTCACATCGGGCACTTATAGCTATGCCGTACAAGCCGCTAATGGTTGTACTGCCAACGGAACATTTAGCATTAGTGCCAACTCCGCACCTACGGCTACTGCCGCCCTATTGAGCGAGGTATTGTGCGCAGGCGGTAGCGACGCGAGTTTTGAAATCAGTTTTTCGAGTAGCGCAACGCCATATACCTATACAACAAACGGCGGTGCGGCGCAAAGCAGTGCCCTATTCGAGCAATTGAGCAGCGGCACATATAACTATACGGCTACTGATGCCAACGGCTGCCAAGCCACAGGCACCTTGACCATTGCCGAACCCGATGTTTTGAGCATCGATGCAGGCGGCAATGTGAGCCTCCTACAAGGCGGTTCGGCTACCCTTACTGCCTCTACACAAAGCGGCTCGCCCAGCAGCTACGTATGGTCGCCCACTCAAGGGTTAGATTGTACTACCTGCAACCCCGTCGTTGCTTCACCTACTGCTAGCACCACCTATGCCGTTACTGCCACCGATGCCAACGGCTGCACTGCTCGCGATAGTGTGCGCGTAGAGGTATTAGCCGCCTTGTCGGTCTTAGTGCCTTCGGGTTTTACACCCAACGACGACGGCGTGAACGACCTGCTATATCCGACAGTACACAATGTTCCCACTTATACGATGGTTATTTATAACCGTTGGGGGCAAAAAGTATATGAAGGCGACCAATCCAGCGCAGGTTGGGACGGCAAATGGAACGATACACCCCAAGCAGTAGGCGTATATGTCTATTATTTTAATGGTACAGATGCCAACGGGCAAGAAGTTATCCGCAAAGGCAATACGGCAATTCTTAGGTAATTTACCTACGCGCCCATGTTACGCACTGCTCTCTAAAATGATACTTCTGCCTAACGTGAGTTATTAATATTGCGCAGGGGCACCGTCCCCTACCACAATACTTGCACGAGATAGCGCGTAGCGAGCAGGCAAAATATTTCTCTCCATAATGCACCAAATTAGCACTAATGGTTTGATTTTTTAATTTGGAGTAAAAAAAAATAACCTGCACATCTGGCTCGCGCCCTTGCTACAAAGCAGCATTTAGCAAAATTTGTTACTGAAATTTATAACACAGACCACTAACCACTAAAAACTAATCACTAACCACTACCCACTAACCACTAAAAACTAATCACTAACCACTAACCACTAACCACTAATCACTAACCACTAATCACTAACCACTAACCACTAACCACTAACCACTAATAACTAACATTATATTTTTTTAAGAAATTGCCCAAGGCAGTCAGTTATTATTTGTTTAATTTTAGCCAACATGTTAAAACGAATTTTAGTTCTATCCCTGATTATTTCTACAAGCGGCTTTAAAGCACAGGAAGTGCTGGACAAAGTGATTGGCGTTGTTGGAAAATACCCCATTTTATTAAGCGATTTGCAAAACACCATGCTCGACGAAGAGGGTTCGGGTATGCCCACCGATAAATGCAAAACCTTTGAAATGCTGGTGTTTCAAAAACTACTGGTGGCACAGGCCGACCACGACAGTGTGACTGTGAGCGACGCCGAAGTGGAAACCGAATTGAACCGCCGTATGGCCTATTACATTCAGAAATTTGGCAGCGAAGAAAAACTCGAAAAATACTATGGCAAACGCACCAACGTGCTTAAAGATGAGCTAAAGGCCGATGTGCAGGAAAAAATGATCTCCGAAAAAATGCGTGGAAAAATTTCAAGTTCCACCAAATTAACACCCGCCGAAATTCGCTTATTTTATGCCACCATTCCACAGGATAGTTTGCCACTTGTTAATTCGGAAGTGGAACTTCAACAACTTGTAAAAAAACCAGCCTACAGCCCCCAGGCAAAATTAGATGCCCGCGAATTTATTGAATCTTTAAGGCAAAAAGTGATAAGCGGTAAAAGTACCATGGCCATTCAGGCGCGTTTATATAGTATGGACCCCGGTTCGGCAAAAGAGGGCGGATTTATTCCAAACGTAACAAAGGGCATGATGGACCCAAGTTTTGAAGGCGTGGCTTTTAGTTTAAAAAACGGCGAAGTGTCGCAGGTGTTCGAATCTTCTTACGGTTACCACTTTATCGAATTAGTGCAACGCAAAGGCGGATTAATTGATTTAAGACACATTTTAATTATTCCAAAATTAACCAACGACGATTATTTTAATTGTAAAAAGAAACTGGACAGCATTTACACCGACATTAAAACCGGAAAAATTTCGTTTGAAGATGCAGTGCGCAAATACAGTGATGACGCAGATACCAAGCAAAATGCCGGCTTAATGGTTAACCCACAAACTGCCAGCACCAAATTTGATAATGAAACGCTTAGCCAAATAGATCAGAATTTTATTGTGACCCTTAACAGCATGCAGGTGGGCGATTTAAGCAAACCTATGGAATACAATGAGCGCGATGGTTCACCCGCTTTTAGAGTAATTAAATTAAAAAACCGCATCGATCCACACAAGGCTAATCTTAAGGAGGATTACCAAAAAATTGGGCAAATGGCCACCATGGATAAGAATCAAAAATTGCTGAAAGACTGGATAAAAAAGTATTCTAAAACCACTTATATAAAGTTAGACCCCGAATACAAATGCGCGTTCGAAAATACATGGACGATTAGCAATTAATTCTATTAATTAATACATTGGCAGGTATTAATTAAGGTTTGAGTAAAAAAACAGAAATATATTGGTACTGTCAAATACTGGGTTGGTCGTTTTATATCATCATCAACTCCATTTTTTTAGGACTTAACTCCAATTCAGGACTTAAAGAATACTTTTTTTATTTTCTTACCATTCCAACAGGCATAGGCATTTCGCACGCCTACCGCACACTCCTTATCCGTTTTAAAATTTTGGAAAGTAAAATACCCAGCCAGATTGTGTATGTGGTGGTATTTAGTTTTCTGATGTCGTTGGTGTTTTTTGTAATAAACATGTTGTTGCTTAGCGCTTTGGGATTAAGAATCCCCGATATTACCCCAATTATTGTGAGCGAACAGGTATTGAATTTTGTCGTAATTTTCTTTTTATGGAATGTGATTTATTTTGGATTTCAGTATTTTCAAAACTACAAACGCACCGAAATTAACTCGTTGCGCTATCTTGCGGCCAGTCACGAATCGGAACTCAACAACCTAAAGGCTCAGCTCAATCCGCATTTTATTTTTAACTGCATGAACAGTATTCGTGCCCTGATTGACGAAGACCCCTCAAAAGCCAAACAGGCGGTAACGCAGCTCTCAAACATTTTACGCAACACTCTTTTAATTGATAAGAGCAAAGAAATTCCTTTAAAAGATGAAATGAATCTGGTAAACGATTACCTCGAACTTGAAAAAATACGTTACGAAGAACGCCTCAGTTACACTTACAACATCAGCGAGGAAAGTAAAAACTGTTTAATACCGCCTTTTATAATTCAAACCCAGGCCGAAAACGCCATAAAGCATGGTATTTCGAAGCTTCCGGGCATGGGACAATTAATTATTGAAGCATTTATTGAGGGCGGGGATTTAAAAATTAAGGTGGCCAATACCGGAAAAATAAACACACAAACCACACTAACCGGCGTTGGTTTTAAAAACTCGCGGCAACGTTTGGAATTACTCTATGGCAAACAGGCAAAAATTAATATGGATGAAAAAAATGATTTTGTGATAGTGGATATTACGATACCTTTGAACGGGGGGCATAGTGGAAGAATGATGTCCTGATACCGCGCCAGGGATTGAGCAATTTGTTTGAGCTCCTTAATTCAACCGCCTTTCGATGAAAAAACAGGGAACGGTTGGATTAAGAGCGAGTGGCACTTCGGCGAGCTCAGCATAAACTACAGCCCGCCCGCCTGCCTGCCATTGCGCAAGCCTGTGTGCGGCAGGCAGGGGCGCCCAAATTTGAATGAACAATAGTAAAAAAATATGAAAGCAATAATTATCGACGACGAACGCCTGGCCAGGCAAGAATTAAAAAACTTATTATCCATTCACAAAGAGGTGGAAGTAATTGCCGAATGCGCCAACGCCATTGAGGCCAAGGAAAAAATTAATGAACTAAAACCCGATATTATTTTTTGCGACATTAACATGCCCGGCAAAACCGGGCTTGAACTTGCCGAAGAAATTTCGGGAACTGTGGAAGTGGTGTTTGTAACCGCTTACGACGAACACGCTATAAAAGCTTTTGAATTGCAGGCCTTCGACTACCTTACCAAACCTGTTACACCGGAACGCCTTGCCGAAACCATTAAAAAATTCTCGATAAAGGAAAGCGCCACTAAAATGGAAAACAACGCGCCTTTAAACGAGCGCGACATGGTGTTTATTAAAGACGGTGAAAAGTGTTGGTTTGTGCGGATCTCCGACATTCGCTTGTTTGAATCGGAAGGAAATTATGTGAGGGTTTATTTTGATACCTTCCGTCCTTTAATTTTGCGCAGCCTTAATAGTTTGGAAACCCGCCTTAATGAAAAACAATTTTTCAGAGCCAGCCGCAAACACATGATAAATCTGAGCTACATTGCCAGCATCGAAACCTGGTTTAATGGTGGATTAAACGTTAAATTAAAAGATGGTAAGGAAATTGAAATTTCGCGCCGACAGGCTGTTAAATTAAAAGACATGATGAGCCTTTAAAATTAAAAAATAAACAATAATTTTAGACAAGCGCCGTTATTACAAAAGTTTGAAACGAATAGCCATATTCTTACTGTTATTTGCAGGCCTTAAAAGTGAGGCACAAATTGGTGGTACCAAAACCTACCGCTTTTTGGATTTGCCAATGACCGCGCGCTCCGCAGCACTTGGAGGCAACAACATGAGCATTTGGGGCAACGACATTAATTTACTTTACAATAATCCGGGTTTACTAAACAGCGGCATGGTAAAACAAGCCGGAATTAATTATTGCTTTTTTGTGGGCGATATGCGCTTTTTTTCTGCCGCTTATGCACACAGTCTTAAAGACAAAGGCATGGTGGCCGGCAGCATTAACACCTTTAACTATGGCAATTTTAACGGCTACGACGAAATGGGCAATGCCACCAATAAATTTAATGCCAGCGATTATTCTATTAATCTTAACTATGCCAAATCACTGGCCGATTCGTCCTTTAATGTGGGCTTGTGTTTAAAAACAATTGTATCCCAATACGATGTTTATAAATCCTTTGGCAATGCGCTCGATTTTGGCATTGTGTATCATCCTAAAAAAAATCTGGTGGTAAGTTTGCAGGCCCGCAATGTGGGCTTTATCTGGAAATCTTACAGCGGACAGAGCATGAACTCGAACGACCTGCCACGAACCGTGCAATTGGGGGCAAGTTACAAACCTTCCAATGCGCCTTTTCGTTTTTTTATGGTGTACGATCAGTTGCTTAAATGGAACATGCAATACATCAGTCCGATTGATACCACCGGTAAAAACAGCACCCTGGGTAGCAGCGAAACAAAAAAGGATTCATCGGGTTGGCAAAAATTTAAAGTAAGAACCGGCGACAGAGCCGATAATCTGATGCGTCACATCGTATTTGGCGCCGAAGTTTCGTTATCAAAAAATTTTCATCTAAGACTTGCCTATAACTACCGTCGCCAAAAAGAAATGACCCTGCCCGAAAAACGTGGCACCGCAGGTTTGAGTTTTGGCTTCGGTTTAAAAATAAAACGTTTTAGTTTTTCTTACGCCTTTACCAAAATGGCGATGCCGGGCAGTTCCAATATTATTGGGCTCACGTATCATTGGTAATTTAAAAAAATCAATCCATTGTTTTAAGTACCGATTGCCATAGCAGGTTGGCACTTTTGTCCCACGAAAAATTTTGTTTTTGAATGTTGCCTTTTTCAATTAAGGAATTTCTTAGAACCTCACTGCCATATACGTCCAACATCGCTTTTTTAATTTGATGTTCGTTTTTAGGGTCAACTAAAATGGCCGCATCGCCCGCCACTTCAGGTAAACTGGTAACATTGGCGGTAATAATGGGTACCTGAGCTTCCATGGCTTCAACCAACGGAATGCCAAAACCCTCGTAGTATGGAATAAACGTGAGAGCCAGGGCACTGCCCAGTACAAGAGCGAGTTCTTCATCTGCTAAACGTCCGGTAAAAATTACTTCCTCCTTTAAATTTTCTTCACGAATGGCGGTGTTAATTTCGGCGGTACCCCAAAAGGCCGGACCAGCCAGCACCAGTTTAACTGAGCTGCCACTTTCTTTTTTAAATGCCGAAAATGCCCGGATTAATTGTGGAATATTTTTGCGCGGATGCAGCGAGCCAACACTCACAAAATAATCCTGACCCTTGGTATATTTGTTTTTAGTGTCTTGTTTTTGAGTTGCAACAAGAGGTTTAAAAAAAGAATTGATGCCATTGTAAACCACGTCAATTTTGTCTTCCGCTATGCCATAGGATTTTGCAATGTCCTGTTTGCTGTATTGCGAAACGGTGGCAATGCGGCTGGCTACGTTGGCAAATTTTGGAAAATAATGATTGTAATATTTACCTGTTAACCATTTGCTATCCTGAGGAAAATGCGCAAAATTAATATCGTGAATTACAGGTAATTGTTTGCATTTGGCACCTAAACTCAAAAATCCGTCGGGCGATAGAAAAAGGTCGGGTTGCATGCGGTTAAGTATGCTTTTTACCGACACCTGAAACCAGGCGTAGTATAAAAACGGGTGCCGGGCTTGTGGCGACACAATTAATGGTGTTATGTTATCGTTAAATATAAAATCGGGATGGTATTGACGATCGAACAAATAAACAAAATGCACATTGGGATTATTGAGGCTGAGCCGCTTAAGCACCTGGTAACTGAACCATCCAATCCCCTCGAGCCTGTTGTGAAGCAAAAGGCGCGTATTTACTACAATTTGCACGGGCAAATCTATGAAATTAGATTAGCTTTAACCATAAAAAAAACTATCTTTGACGGCTTTTAATGCAAAAGAAAAAGTTCATAGTAGATCTGGCCATTTTATTGGTTCTCAACCTCCTGATAAAGCCTTTTTGGACCATTATTGTTGAGCCTAAAGTTCAGGGCCAAATTGGCGATATTGGCTATGGCGAATACTTTGTGATCTTTAACATAACCCTTGTTTTAAGCATCTTTCTTGACTTTGGACTTACCAACTTTAACAATAAAAACATTGCACAAAATCATCACCTGCTGAGTAAGCATTTCAGCAAAATGTTGGGGCTAAAATTTGCACTGGGCTTGTTTTACATGGCGCTGACTTTTATTGTCATGTTCTTTTTTATGGATTTTAATTTAAAATTGGTTTTGATACTGAGCCTAAATATGTTCTTTCTCAGTTTTATTCTTTTCCTGCGTTCAAATTTACAGGCCCTGCATCTTTTTAGAGTTGATAGTATTATTTCGGTTTTGGACAGGGTAATAATGATTTTAATTTTGGTGGCACTGCTTCTTCATTTATTTGGTTCAAGTGTTACCATCGAAAACTTTGTTTATGCGCAAACTGCTGGTTATGCCTTAACCGCCATCATATCTTTTATTATTGTTTTAAACAAAACCCACACCTTTAAACTTCACTGGGATTGGGCCTTTAACCGACTTATTCTAAAAAAAAGTTTGCCATACGCTGTATTGGTTTTGTTGATGGCTTTTTACAACCGTTTCGACAGTTACATGATTGTGGCATTGTTGCCCGGTGATGTTGGTAAAGAACAAAGTGGCCTTTATGCAAAAGGCTTCAGATTGTTGGATGCCGCTAACCAAATTGCCTATCTGTTTTCGGTGCAATTGTTGCCCATGTTTAGCCGCATGATTAAACACAAGGAAAATTTCGAAAACGTGGTTAAAATGTCCTTCACACTCCTGCTTACTCCTGCACTCATCGTTTCCGTCAGCACCATCTTTTATGCCGAACAGTTTTTTGATAAAATTTATACCGGCGACACCAAGGGATACATGATTTTAGCTGTGCTTATGAATTGTTTTACAGCCATTTCGCTTACCTATATTTTTGGAACTCTGCTTACGGCCAGTGGTAATTTAAAAAAACAAAATTATGTGGCATTGGGCGGCATTGCAATAAATGTGGGTTTAAACCTTTGGCTTATTCCATATTATCAGGCATTAGGCAGCGCCATTGCCAGTTTGGTAACACAACTGCTCACCGGTCTCCTGCAGGTTTATATCTGTTACAAAGTATTTCACTTTAAAGTCAACAAAAAACTACTTACCTCATTGTTTTTCTTTGTGTTAGGACTCTTGCTCCTCAATTACATTTCAGTGCATTATTTAACCTCGCAGTGGATGCTCAACTTTGTAATAATGCTTATATTTAGTGGCTTACTGGCCTTTGTAACCGGAATGGTAAGCATCAATTCGCTGCTTAAAATGATAAAAATAAAAAAGTAAAATGATAGAAAACATTTCCGCAACAGAATTAATAAATAAAATAATTTCCTGGCGAAAAACATTTTTATGGATAACACTGGCTGCTGGTTTGGCAACCGGCATCATTGTGTTTCTTATACCCAAACAGTACAAATCGGTGGTTATTTTATTTCCGGCCCGTCAGTTTTCTGTTTCCAAACTGGTGGTGGAAGCCAATGCCGGTAATCAGGAAGATTACATGACCATTGGCGATGCCGACGATACCGAAAAACTCATGCAATTATTATCGTCCGATGCCCTTAAATTGAAGGTAGCCGATGCCATGAACCTTTGGCAACGCTGGAAAATCAAAGACACCGTTTTTGCTTACCATTATTTGAAACAAAGATGGGAAGATCAGGTGGTTATTAAACGCACCGAATACAACAGCGTAAGAATTGAAGTGCACGATTACACCGCCGACAGCGCCGCCTTTGTGGCAAATGCCATTTCTGACTACTGCGACAGCGTGCGCAAAGACATGAACCGCGAAGTTTCGGGCAAAGTTTTAAAAATAGTGAAAGACGAATACGAAGCCACGCTTGGCCGAATGAAACTGTTGGAAGACAGTTTAAACAAACTTCGTCAGTTGGGAGTACTGCATTTTAAAGAGCAGGTAAAAGCCTACACCAAAAGTTATGCCAAGGCATTGGAAAAAAATGATGCCGGCGCCATTAAGCGTTTGGAAGGCAAACTCGACACATTGAAAAAATACGGCAGCGCCTACCAAAATACCAAAGACAATTTGGATAAATATGCATCCAAATACCCCGACATTAAAATGAAATACGACGAGGCCATTGTGAATTACAACACCATTATACCGATTAAATTTGTGGTGGAAAAAGCCAAAGCCAACGAGTTTAAAGCCAAACCAAAACGCATGGTTATGATTTTGATTTCGGTGTTGGCAGCCAATTTACTGGGTTTATTCTTTATGTTGTTAAAGGAAAAATTTGGCAAATCCAATAAATAGCCAAACACTCAATTTTTATGCTTTAAAGGTTTACAATTTAGTTAAACCTTACCTCATTCCTGCCTTATTGTTGGCTTACATTGTTGGCGATGCATATATCATAGCCTTTAAAAAATTCTACATCTATCCCTACAACCTGTTGCCGGTTATTCTATTCATTGTTTATCAGGCGATCTTTCATTTACAAAATCTGGTGTATTTTCTGGCCTTTTGCACACCTCTTGCCATTTCGCTAAAGGAGATGGGATTAACCCAGGGCCCCGATTTAAGCATTCCCACAGAACCGGTAATGGCAGGCATTATGCTCATTTACATTCTTAACGCCTTGCAGGGACCAATTACCGACAAAAATTTTTTAAGTCATCCTGTTTCCAAACTCATTTTTATTCAACTGGCCTGGGTGGCCATCACCTGCGCCACCAGCGTGGATGTGATTGTTTCGGTTAAGTTTTTAATTGCACGCCTCTGGTTTATTTTTAGTTGTTACATTATTATCCCGCATTTGTTTCAAAACAAAAAAAACCTGGTGCGCTTCGTGTTTTCATACGCACTGGCGCTGGCCATCGTGGTTTGTTACACCACTGTAATTCACGCCCGCTATAATTTTGGCGATAAAGCAGCCGATTGGGTGGTGTCGCCGTTTTATAACGACCACACGGCTTATGGCGCTGCCCTGGCCATGTTTATACCGATAATGGTGGGTTTTATGTTTATGAAATCGGTGAGCAAATTCTGGAAAATTATTGCCATGATTTTGTTTTGCATGTTTATGGTGGCCATTGTGCTTTCCTTTGCCCGTGCAGGTTGGCTGAGTTTGGTGGTAATTCTGGGGATATTGGCCACGCTGTTTTTAAAGATAAAATTTAAAACCATTCTGTTAACCATTGCGAGTTTGGCCATTGTGTTTTTTAGTTTTCAAACCGAAATTTTAATGGCACTTGGAAAAAACAGCACCGATTCAGAAGGAGGTTTTGAGGAAAACATTACCTCGGTATCAAATATTTCTACGGACGCGTCGAACCGCGAACGCTTAAACCGCTGGAGTTGTGCTTTGCGCATGTGGGAAGATAAACCGGTGATGGGCTGGGGTCCCGGCACCTACATGTTTAACTACGCACCCTATCAGTTAAGTTACCAGTTAACCATCATCAGTACCAACTTTGGCACCAATGGCAATGCCCACAGCGAATACCTTGGTCCACTGGCCGAACAGGGTTTACCGGGCATGATAATTGTGGTAATTATTTTGTTTTATACCACGTCCTTAGGTTATCGCTTAGTGTATTCATTAAAAGAAAAAGAAGACCGCATTTTGTGTACCGCAGTATTTTTAAGCCTCATGACCTATTTTGTTCACGGATTTTTTAATAATTTTTTAGATACCGATAAACTGTCTCTGCCATTTTGGGCATTTATGGCGGCTTTGGTGTGTTTTGATATTTATTTTCCAAAAAAGGAAAAAATAAATGCCGTGCTACCTGCCAAACAAGAATAATTATTTTACGCATGAATATTAAGCAAACACTTAAACTTTTTTTACCCAAATACCAAAAGTTAATTCTTGAATACAAGGTGGATATGAAACCACGCTATGGTTACGGGAAAAAACCACATGCACAATTGTATGGTATTATTGATGCCCAACGCAGCAATTATGAGAATTTTATAGCTGAAATTTTAAAATTCACACCGGTTTTTCACGCCATTAAAACATCCGACAAAGAAACTAACGAAAATGAACCGGCCTGGAACAATGGCTTTTTGCCGGGGCTCGACATTATTGCGCTCTACACATTTTTGAATCACTTCAAACCAAAAAAATACATCGAAATAGGTTCGGGTAACTCCACCAAGGTGGCCCGCAAGAGCATTAAAGACAATGGCTTAAGCACAAAAATTATTTCCATTGATCCTTTTCCACGCGCCAACATCGATCATCTGGCCGATACCGTCATTCGCCAGCCGCTCGAAAACATGAGCGATTACAGCCTTATTACGAAAGAACTTGAAGCTAATGATATTTTATTTATCGACAACTCACACCGTTGTTTACCTAACTCCGATGCCACCGTTTGTTTTTTGGAATTGTTACCGCAATTGAAACCGGGTGTAATAGTTCACATTCACGACATTTACCTGCCCTACGATTATCCGCAGGACATGTGCGACCGCTTTTATTCCGAACAATACGTGCTGGCCGCGTTTCTTTTAGCCAATCCCGATAAATACAAGGTATTATTGCCGGGTATTTTTGTGAGTGAAGACAAAGCTCTGGCTGCCTTGCTTGAGCCGGTTTGGAAGAGCGAAAATACTGCCAATGTTGAACGCCACGGCGGTTCGTTTTGGTTTAAAGTGGGCTAAAACATTTTGGGTTTAACACCCTTAAGCTCAAAAACTCTCTAAATTTTTCTACCTTTAATGTCCCCAATTAAACAAAGGTGATACCACGCCAGACCGTAGATAAGATTATTGAAGCCTCCAGAGTAGAGGAGGTTATTGGCGAATTTATCACCTTAAAAAAACGCGGCACCAATTTGTTGGGTCTGTGCCCGTTTCATGGCGAAAAAACGCCCTCATTTACAGTATCAGCCGTTAAAGGTATTTACAAGTGTTTTGGTTGCGGAAAGGCCGGTAATACGGTTAATTTCGTCATGGAGCACTTGCAGCTCACATATCCCGAAGCATTAAAGTGGCTCGCCAAAAAATACAACATTGAGGTTGTTGAACGCGAAATAACCCCCGAAGAACGCGAACAGCAAACTGAGCGGGAGAGTATGTTGATTGTGATGCAATACGCACAACGCTACTTTAGCGAAACCATGCAAAGCACCGACGAAGGCAAATCGGTTGGCCTGGGTTATTTCAGAGAAAGAGGCTTACGTGAAGACATAATTTCGCGTTTTCAGTTGGGCTACAGTTTGGAAGAACGCAATGCCTTTACCAATGCTGCGGTTAAAGCAGGTTATCAGGCCAAATATTTAGCCAAAACGGGCATGAGCATTATCAGCAACCGTTATGTGGAGGGCAATGAACTCACCAAAAACGATTTGTTTGACCGCTACGCCGGCCGTGTCATGTTTCCCATTCACGACGACGGGGGCAGGGTAGTGGCCTTTGGAGGCCGAACTTTAAGCAACGATAAAAAAACCGCCAAATACATCAACAGTCCCGAAACGGAGATTTACAATAAGAGTAAAATTCTATACGGCTTGTGGCTCGGTAAAAAATCCATTCAGGACAAGGATGCGTGTTATTTGGTGGAAGGTTATATGGATGTGATTGCCATGCATCAGGCCGGCATTCAGAATGTGGTGGCTTCCAGTGGAACTTCACTAACTGTTGACCAGATAAAATCCATTCACCGTTTTACCAAAAACATTGTGGTGCTTTACGATGGCGACGAGGCCGGACAAAAAGCCAGCAACCGTGCCATTCCTTTGTTGTTGGAAGAAGGTATGAATGTGAAGCTGCTCATGTTTCCGGATAACGACGACCCGGATTCGTTTAGCAGAAAAGTTACCGCCGAAGAATTTCACAATTATTTAAGTGAAAACACAACTGATTTTATTTTCTTTAAAGCAAAAAAATTAAAGAACGATACCAAAAACGATCCTATTAAGCGTGCGGGCGTTATTAAAGACATTGTTGACAACATTGCTCTGATACCGGACAACATCATCCGCAGTGTGTATGTGAAGGAGTGCGCCACCATAATGGAGATTGAGGAGAGTATTCTTCAGTTGGAGGTAAATAAACTCCGTCGAAAAAGCGATTCCAAACAAAAGTACCAGCAACCAAACGAACAGCCAACCGAACAACCAGGGCTTGCGGCGCCGGATACCAGTTTGGAAGAGGCACTCAGCGATACACCCGAAAAAACTGCATTTAATTTTGATGCTGAAGAGCGCGAATTACTGCGCATCATGCTCACCCATGGCAATATCTTAATAAAGATTGATGCTGAAGATGAAGATCAGGAAAAACATGATTTGGAGATAACCTTATCTGAATTTATTTTATTTGAGTTGTGGCGCGATGAAATCAGTTTTGAAAATCCCATTCATCAAACGGTTTTAGACGAGTACATCAAAGAAATTTCCAATCAGCGATTGCCCACTCTGCAGCATTTTTCGATGTCGCAGGACCCTTTAATCAGTACTTTTGTAATTAATAACATTATAAATAATTACGAACTCAGCAACAAGTGGGGCACCTTTGGTGTGATCGTTACAACCGAAATAAGTAACATTAAAAAAGGCACGCAACATATTTTATACAGCCTTAAAGAAAAAAAACTACATTCCTTTATTAACGAAAAACAGGAATTGCTTAAAACCTGTACGCCTGAAGAAAGCATTACCATCCTTTCTGAAATTTTGCACCTCATTCAACTCAAAAGCCGTGTAAATAAATTGCTGGGAAGAATTGTGGTGAAATAATTTTGATTCAAACTCACCCTTCGACCCGATTGCTATCGGGTTCGCTCAGGGTTCGGATGCCGGACGTTGAGCGAAGTCGAAACGCCCGGTTTCACTCAATCATCAACATACAAGCACTCCCAAAACAATTGTGTACCTTCGCTCATTAATTTGTAGTCATGAACAGTTTCACCGATCTCAATCTTTCCAAACAACTTTTAAGGGCCCTTGATGAAATTGGCTTCAACATTCCTTCGCCCATTCAGGAAAAAGCTTTTCCCATTTTAATGTCGGGCAAAGATGCGGTGGTAATTGCACAGACAGGAACCGGAAAAACATTTGCCTATTTGCTCCCAATACTTCGCCAGCACACCTATTCCGAACAGCGTCAACCCCGTGTACTCATTGTATTGCCAACACGCGAACTGGTGGTGCAGGTAGTGGAAGAAATTCAAAAACTGAGCAAATACATCAGCATTCGCGTGGTGGGTGTTTACGGTGCATCCAACATTAATACCCAAAAACAAAAGGTATATGATGGGGTGGATATTCTGGTAGCCACACCAGGCCGCCTTATTGATTTAACGCTTAGCCGCACACTGCAACTCAGTTCGGTTAAAAAACTGGTAATTGACGAAGTGGACGAAATGCTTAACCTTGGTTTCAGGGCACAATTAACACAGATTTTAGACATACTTCCACTCAAACGTCAAAACGTGCTTTGCTCGGCTACTCTGGCCGAAGAGGTGGAAGTTATTATTGATAAATATTTTAATAAACCCGACTACATTGAGTTGATTTCGCGTGGCACACCGCTCGAAAAAATTATTCAATACGTTTATAAAGTCCCGAATTTTTACACCAAAGTAAACCTGCTCGAATGCTTGTTGCAAAAAGACAAACACATGACCAAGGTACTGTTGTTTGTGCGTAATAAAAAGGTGGCCGACGAACTGGAGTTGGAATTGCAGGAAACATTTGGCGCACAAATGGGCGTGATTCATTCCAACAAATCGCAGCCGCAACGTTTTGAATCGCTTAAAAAATTTGAAGAAGGTGTGTTTAAATTACTCATTGCCACCGATGTAATTGCGCGTGGTGTTGATATTCCAAATGTAACGCATGTTATAAATTTTGATGCGCCAAAAGATACTGGTTCTTATATTCACCGCATGGGGCGCACCGGACGGGCCGATAAAGCGGGTATAGCCCTGAGTTTTATTACACTCAAAGAAGAAGAAATGCAGGAAGCCATTGAGGCTTATATGAATAAAAAAATTCCCGTATTGGATTTGCCTGAAGCTGTTGAAATTTCTGAGCAACTCACCAAAGATGAAATTCCGGTAACGCGCGATAAGAATTTAAAGAAGGGAAAAAAACTTGTAATGCCAACTGGTGCCTTCCACGAAAAAAAGGCTAAAAACAAAAAGGAACAACTGGGTGGCAAACGTCGTCAGGAAAAAATGCGCCGTTTGGAAGATAAATACCGGAGCAAACGCTGCTTTTAAATTAAACTTGTTCCTGTATTATTTTGTGCCATCGCTTAATAAAGTAGCTTGCCTTAAAAGGTCGTTAATCTCATCTGCTTTATTCAAAATCATAAAGTGCCCACCGTTTAAAACTGCTTTATCGCATCTCAGGTATTTAATGGGCAAAAGCCGGTCTTTATTACCGTGTATGTGATATATCCGTTCAGGCACCGTCTTGTTTTTCCAATTCAGAAGTTGATGGATGGCCCATTTTAGAAAGAGGGGAGAGGTATCTTCCAGAATGTTTTGCAGCAATTTTTTTTCGGCAGCCTCATCAACGCCAAACAGCCAATAATTTATCGGGCCACTTTTTTTAAGCAGACTTGCGGGAACCAGAACATCCAATTTTAAAAGTGCTGCCAAACGAAAATACCAGGGTAATTCGGTGGTGGTTTTAAACGATGAAATTAAAATAATGTTTTCGTAAGCTATCAATTTAGAAACTTCAATAGCCATTACTCCACCAAATGAAAGACCTATAAGAGTGGGTTTTGAATTAGTAGTTATCTGTGATAACAAACGTTTGGCATAATCCTCTAAACGCTCCTCGGGCAAGGGCTCTATCCATTTTATAAAATGTGCGTGGTAGTCGCTCAAATTCAAATTTACAAACACCCGTTCATCGGCACCAAGTCCGCTAAAAATATAAACTTCTTTTTTTATTTGTTGTGTATTTGTTGAATTTGCCAGCGGGTAAAATTATAATGACTTAATTTTTTCGAGCGGAAGTTTTGTTTTAAGAAAAGCATCTAATTTTTCAAAATCCTCTGAAACAAAATCATTTTTATTAATTAAAAAGTAAGAAGAAGCTGCTTTTGGTATTAAAACAATAAATTCCTGATAATATCCATAGGCTTTAAAATAAAACCATTTATATT
>JADLED010000069.1 GCA_020846335.1 Bacteroidia bacterium | reverse complement strand
CCAGCTTCGGGTAGCAGCAAACCCTTACCTGCAAGCGCTATCCCAACATCCAGGCATTTGGTATTTTTGAATTTTACACGTATATTTGTTTACCAATTCACACGTATTATGACAACAAAACTAACCTTAACAATTGACGATGCCGTAATTTCTCTTGCAAAAAAATACGCCAGGCAAAAAGGCAAAAGTCTGTCGGACATTGTAGAAAACTATCTTATGTCGTTGACATCTAAAGAAAATAAAGCGGAAAATATTTCTCCTAAAATTTTAAAGCTCATGGGTGCCATCAATTTGCCGGATGATTATGATTATAAAAAAGAACTAAGCAAAGGTCTGCTCAAAAAATATAAATCATGAAAAATATTTTTTTAGACACCAACGTAATAATTGATTTTTTCGCAAACCGTAAACCCTTTTCACTAGAGGCTGCCAGGCTTTTCAATTATTCATTTAAAAAGGAAATAAATATTTATATATCTGCGGTTTCTTATAATAATATTTACTACGTATTAAGACAATCGTGTTCACATGCTGAAACTATGAAGATGTTGGCCGAACTGAATGAATGGACAGATGTTATAGATGTATCCAAAGACATCATTAAAAAGTCAATTAAATCTGACTTCAAAGACTTTGAAGACGCCATTCAATACAACTGTGCAAAATCATTGAGTAAAATTGACTTCATTGTTACCCGTAACACTAAAGACTTTAAATCAAGTTCATTGCCCATATTGACACCAAAAGAAGCCGTCTCCTTAGTGGAAAGCACCGGCAGGTAACACAGGTATTGGCCGGCGGGAGGTTGGGTATGCAAAGGCAAACGTTTTTGCCCGCTTCGCCGACTGTTTTTCGTTTTGGTCTTTCCTCACTTTATTGACATCCATTGCCCCTATTTCCCCCCAAAAAAACTATTAGTTTTGGATTATCCCAGATTATATTACCTTTCAAAATGCCGGGCCTTTTACGCTTAAAAAGATTTTTTTACATTTGCAGCCTAAAATTCAAACAACATGGCAGATACAGGCGATATTAACGTAGGTTCGATTATACGTTTTAATGGTGAACTGGTACAGATTATGGAGTACCAGCACCGCACCCCGGGCAATTTACGTGCTTTTTACCAGGCTAAAATGCGCAACTTAAAAAACGGTAAACAAACCGAAAACCGTTTCCGCAGCGGCGAATCAGTAGAAGTGGTGCGCGTGGAATATAAAATGATGCAATACATTTATGCCGAAGGCGAATTTGCCGTGGTTATGGATAACGAATCATTTGAGCAGGTACACGTGCCTTTGATGATGTTTGGCAACGGTGGTAAGTTTTTAAAAGAAGGCATGGAAGTGAAAATTACCTTTGAAAGCGACGAAGCTATTTTGGCCGAACCACCCACCTTTATTGAAGCACAAATTACCTACACCGAACCGGGTTTAAAAGGCGATACGGCTACCAACACTTTAAAAAGTGCCACTATTGATACCGGCACAGAAATAAGAGTACCACTTTTCTTTAACGAAGTCGACTGGGTTAAAATTGATACCCGCACCGGCGATTACGTGGAAAGAATTAAAAAATAATTTACACCGTTTTTAAATGAAGAAGCCATCCTGTAATTGGGATGGCTTTTTTGTTGAAGTTTGTAGTAATAAATTTAACCCACATTATCATTTGAGCAAAAACCCAAAAACCAAATTGGTGATTTTGCTGGAGGAATTTAAGCCCATCATCAAAACCATATGAGGTAATTTTGGATTGGAGGCACAAAATGCTCCCGGAATACAGGTTAATTCTTTAATAAATGTTTTTTGTTTGATGTCTTCGCCACTTGTAGTTTCCTTTACAATCAAATCATCCATTTTTAGAACGCCACTAAATTTATTTTTAGCTGCTTTCTTATCGTTATCATAATTAAACGTTACGGAAATTCCTTCCACCATTCTTATTTTACCACCATCAAAAGCCAATCCTAGTTTATCGTAAATAAAATGCCGGTCTATTCCAACTGATTGTTCTATGCGATCAGGAGTTCCCAACATTTTTATTAATTCGTCAATTGTGGTTTTTGGTGTAATGATGTTTTTGGCAAATTCAACTCTGTTAAGTTGGGTAAAAACCTTGAGAGTATCGGCATTCTGGGCCCTACCTTTTTGGAGGCAGAACAATAAACTGACAACCAGTATAATTTTTGATTTCACTAAGATTGGATAAAAATTTAACGTGTTAATTCACTACCCTACCATTCGTCGGCTTTGTTATCGGTAGATGCTTTTTGCATGCCTTCTTTTAAGTCGGTAACCACCTGAGCGGCACCTCTCAGGGCCTCGCCTTTTAGTTTTTTCCAAACCACATCGTGCATGGCATTGCTGCCACATTCGGGCACCACATTATCAATGCTGCCTGCGGTTGTTAAGCCACTTTTGCTGGTGTGTTTAATGTCAGAAATGGTGTATTTGTATTTGCTGTCTTTGCACTCAATTACCACCTTCATGGTAATTTTTCCGCTGTAATCTACTTCGGGATTGAGTTCTTTTGGTTTAACCGGAAAGCTGGCTGTACACTCCACTTTAGTTCCTGCAGTGGTGCCACTTGATTTTTTGTATTTGTTGCTTTCAACCTTTATCCAGTTTACGCCACGCTTAACCAATTCGCTTGCAGGCAAAGAGTCGGTAGTTATTACCTCGCTCAATTTGGTTTCGGGTTTCTTTTTGGCAAATTCATCCTCATGTTTTTTGGCAGGTTCTTTTTCCTGTGCAGAAATACTTCCCACAAAAAACACCATCGCAAGAGAAAAAAATATGTTCTTTATTTGAGTTGACATAAACAAAACGGTTTTTAGAGACAAATTATAGTTATTAGCCCCTAAAATTACAATTTTAATATATTTCAGGAAATTGGGTAGGCTTGCTTTCTCTCATCAAGTTGTAAACAATTTCAAACACATCGTCGGCATTTGGTTTGCTAAAATAATCCCCGTCGCTGCCATAAGCCGGACGGTGTTCTTTTGAAGCAATGGTTATTGGTGCCGAATCAAGGTATCGGAAGGCGCCTTGTTCTTCCATCACCTTTTGCAAAATGTAGGCACTTGCTCCACCGGGCACATCCTCGTCGAGCACCACCAATCGGTTGGTACGTTTTACCGATTCTACTATGCTGTGATGTGTGTCAAATGGAATGAGTGTTTGCAAATCGATGAGTTCAACGCTGATGCCAAATTTATCCAGATTTTTAATGGCTTCCTGCGCAATGCGCACGCTGCTGCCATAGGTTACAAGTGTTAGGTCGGTGCCGGAATTTAGTATTTCAGGAACACCAAGCGCCACTTTGTATTCTCCAAAGTTGGCCGGTGATTTTTCTTTTAAACGGTAAGCATTGAGTGGTTCAATAATCAGTGCCGGTTCGTCGGCCTGCAACAAGGCATTGTAAAAACCCGATGCAACTGTCATATTACGTGGCACACAAATGTTTATACCACGGCAGGCGCTCACAATCATGCCCATGGGCGAACCGCTGTGCCAAACGCCTTCGAGGCGGTGACCTCTGGTACGAATGAGTACCGGTGCTTTTTGACGGCCTTTGGTGCGCCATTGCACGGTGGCCAAATCGTCGCTCATTAATTGGAGTGCATACAGCAGGTAATCCAGATATTGTATTTCGGCAATTGGTCTTAAGCCGCGCATTGACAGACCACTGGCCTGCCCCATGATGGTGGCTTCGCGAATGCCGGTATCAAACACCCGGTGTTCGCCGTACTTGGCTTGTAAGCCTTCCAGTCCCTGATTTACACCTCCAATTTTTCCGGAGTCTTCTCCAAATATCATTACCTCGGGGTATTTCTTCAAAATGGCATCAAAATTTTCGCGTAAAATTTCGCGGCCATCGAGTTGTTTGTCGTCGGCATATTCCACCGCATGAGGAACAATGTTGGCGGTTTTTTTATCGGATTGCGAATACAGGTGAGAACTGTAACGGTTATTGTTTTGTGCTTTTGAAACGTTTAACCAGTTAATAAGGTTTTGGCGCGCTGCCGTAGGTTGGTTAATAGTATGGCGCAACACATTTTTTATGGCTGCGTGCAACTCGCGGCGAATGGGTTCTTTAATTGAAAGCAGTTCGTTTTTAATTGCAGTTACTGTGTCTCCACCTATTTCATCAAAAAAGGCCACCACTTCGGTAATCTCTTGTTTTATGGGAACGAGGTAATCGCTCCATGCGGCGTTTTTAGCTTGTTTAACAGCTTCTTTACTGTCTTCTTCTAAGGCATTGAGTTCTTCCTCAGTGGCTATGGCGTTGTTTACAATCCAAAGGCGCATTTGTCTTACACAATCGTAATCAATTTCCCACTGCAGGCGTTCCTTGCTTTTATAGCGCTCGTGCGAACCGCTTGTGCTGTGACCCTGTGGCTGCGTTACTTCTTCCACATGCACTAAAACAGGCACGTGTTCTTCGCGACAAACTTTAATGGCGTTTTCGTAGGTTTCGCAAAGGTGTGCATAGTCCCAACCTTTGGTTTTAAATATTTCGTAGCCTTTTCCTTTGCCATCGCGCTGAAATCCTTTGAGTACTTCGCTAATGCTTTCTTTGGTGGTTTGGTATTTTTTTGGTACTGAAATGCCGTGTCCATCGTCCCAAACGCTAATGAGCATGGGCACTTGCAACACACCGGCGGCGTTAATTGTTTCCCAAAAAAGGCCTTCGCTGGTTGATGCATCGCCAATGGTACCAAAAGCCACCTCGTTGCCTTTGCGGCTAAATTTGGTGAATGGTTCGGTATGAAGGTCCTGATTAATTCTGTAAAAATGTGAGGCATAAGCCAAACCTAACAGGCGCGGCATTTGGCCGGCGGTTGGTGAAATATCGCTGCTGGAGTTTTTTTGATCGACAAGGTTTTTAAATGTTCCGTCTTCGTTAAGGCTGTGTGTGGCAAAGTGTCCGCCCATTTGTCGTCCGGCGCTCATTGGTTCAAGGCTTAAATCGGTGTGACCATAAAGTCCGGCAAACCATTGTTGCAGGGTGAGTGCGCCAATTGAGAACATAAAGGTTTGATCGCGATAGTATCCGCTTCTAAAATCGCCATTTTGAAAAACTTTGCTCATGGCAATTTGGGCAACTTCTTTTCCATCGCCAAAAATGCCGAATTTGGCTTTTCCGGTAAGCACTTCTTTTCTGCCGAGCAAACTGGCTTGCCTGCTTTGGTTAACCACTTTGTAATCGTTTAATACGATGTTTTTAAATTCGTCGAAACTAAGTTTGCCGGTTTTGGCCTCGCTTTCTTGCTCTTTCATAACACTTGTGCTTATTACACAAATATAACTTATTACCCGAATGCGAAAAAATATTTTGTGTTGCGAATGGCTTAAAAAAACACTGCTAAAACAGGAGGTACAGCAGGGTTAAATTTTGTACTAAGGTCATATTAAAATAACTCAGCAGCAAAAAAAATCCCGCCTTTAAGGGGCGGGAATAATTGTTGAAGGAAAGTGATTTTACAATTGTGCGTTAAGTTTAGCAGCCAGTGTGGCTTTAGGAGCAGCGCCAACCTGCTTATCAACCACTTGACCGTTTTTAAAATACAACAAAGTTGGAATGTTGCGGATGCCGTAATTGGCGCTAATGTTGGAGTTAAGATCTACATTTACTTTACCCACCACAGCTTTACCTGCGTATTCATTATGGAGTTCTTCCACCAGAGGTCCTACCATGCGGCAAGGGCCACACCATTCTGCCCAAAAGTCAACCAATACGGGTTTATCGCTTTTTAATACTAATTCCTCAAAATTTGAATCTGTGATTTCTAATGCCATGTTTTTTTGTTTTAATATAAATTTATAAATACTGATTATTCCAATACAAATTTAAAGTCTTTCGTCAATTAAAATATCCGCTTTGTAAAAGATTTATTGGCATTAACTAACAATAACATTATTCCTGCGGTTCATGTAAATTCCGAAAGCTACTATTAAAAGCAAAAGCACCGAACCAATCATGGCAATGGTATTGCCTTTGGCATAGGTGGCCGGTTCAAATTTGAATTCAATTTTGTGTTGACCTGCAGGTATGGTCATTCCCCTTAAAACATAATCCACCGAAATGTGTGGTTTTAATTGTCCATCCACGTATGCATTCCAGCCTTCGGGGTAATAAATTTCTGAAAACACTGCAAAACCATCGGATTTGGCATTGCTTTCATACACCAGTTCGTTGGCCTTGTAATTCGTAAGTTTTATGGTTCCGTCCTGCGTGTAGGTGTCTTTTAAAGGCATCACGTCTTTGTATTTTTGGTTGGTAACCGCCTGATTTTTGGTATCGAGTTTTCGCAGCGATAAAAGTTCATCGTCGGCATCGGGTGCCACAATTACCTGTTTAACAAACCAGGCATTGCCATTGGCTTCCTCGTTTTTAAGCACCAGTTCTTCCCTGCCCTCGCCACCCGGCAAAATAATGTAGCGGGTATTTAGCATATTAATGGCTCCTAATCGCGAAAACAAAGCCCTGCGCGCGCTATCTCCGGCAAAAATACTGTTGCCGTTTTTATAAAAATAGTTGACTTCTTTTTCTAACTGAAAGTCGATTAACTCCTGGTATTTTTTGAGTTTGGCGCCATGGTAACCACCTATTGATTTGTGGTAATAAGAGGTTTGAGCATCCATCCAGGTGCTTGCTGCCAGATTAAGTACGCGGTAAT
Source organism: Bacteroidia bacterium (assembly GCA_020846335.1). Taxonomy (GTDB): domain Bacteria; phylum Bacteroidota; class Bacteroidia; order B-17B0; family Aurantibacillaceae; genus Aurantibacillus. Next base: position 2,039 of record JADLED010000069.1, on the reverse strand, counting down.
CCGGGTCTTTGTCCTGCAATATTTGTTCATCGGCTGCGGTTTTGCCCACCAGACTTTGGGTGTTTTGTTCTTTGGTAACAAACGATTTATCGTTTAGATAGCGGTTATCAACGGTCCAGAGGTCTATAACAATAAACAATCCTAAAGCCCCAAAGAGCATTTCTTTTTTAATTTTATTGGTGAAATAAAGGTAAACGCAAGCAAAGCCAAGTAAAATAAAAATAAATGACCGAATGGCATCCGATTTAAAAATGGCCTTGCGGGCAATTTCAATTTGCGGCATTAATTCGCCTACATAGGCCGTTACCTCCGATTTGTCGTTGCCGGCGCGCACTGCCCTGTCCACCATGATGGCTTCTTCGTTTTGAGACGTGAACGTGTTAAAAACATCAGGTAATAAATATGAAAACAAACAAAAACCGCCCACCAGGGCAAAAGAAATGATGACAAGTTTTTTTAGTGATATTTCCTGTTTAATAAGCGATAACTTAATTTTTTGCTCCCAGTCCTTTACTTTAACGGCCTCATTTATGGCCAATAGTGCCATGAGCGGTATGGTTAATTCGGCAATTACCATAATCATTGATACGGCCCTGAATTTATTGTAGCCGGGCACATAGTGCATAAAAAAATCGGTAAGCGGCATAAAGTTGCTGCCCCAACCCAGCATAATGGTGAGCAATGTGGCGATAAAAAGTGGCCATTTTATTGGATTTTTAATTACAAACATGCCCAATAATGCCAAAAACATAATAATGGCACCAATGTAAACCGGACCACTGGTAAATGGCTGGTCGCCAAAATAAGCGCTGTTGCTGCCAACCTGTTCGCGGTAATCGGCATTTACTTTTTTAAGCGACTCCACATCGGCATTGCGAATGCTGTTGCTTGCACCTCCTTTGTAGTCGGGAATTAAAAAGGTAAAGGTTTCGCCAATGCCGTAGCTCCATTGTGTGGCGTAATCCTGGTCGAGACCGGAAGTGGTGTTTTTTTCGTATTGCTCCTTAAGTGGTTGCTCATTTTCTATTTTATCTCCTTCCACCTGATCCAGTGCCAAATCTTTTTTCAAATTGGCTTTAATGGTAAGTTCTGTTTTTCCTCTGGTACTGTATTTACCATATTCGTAGGTGGTTAATAAATTTCCGGCATTTGGCAAAAGGGCCACCAGGGTTCCTATTAAAAACAGGGCCGTTGCTTTTGCAAAAGAAGCCAATTGCTTTTGTTTAATTGCCTGATAGAAGTATCCCAAAATAATAAAGCCAATAAGCAAGTAGCCATAGTAGGTAATTTGTACGTGGTTGGCATTTAACTCCATGGCCGAACTTATTGCGAGTAAAGAAAGGCCCAACCAGTGCCTGCCTTTAAACAACAAAATAACACCACCCAACATGGCCGGTAAATAGCCCAGTGCGTTGGCTTTTGAATTGTGTCCGGCCTCAATTATTATCAAAAAATAAGAGCTTAATCCATAAGCCAAACCACCCACCAATGCCAGCCAGGGTGCAACATCCAGGCAAAGCAAAAGGATAAAAAAGCCAAGGCAATACAAAAACAAATAACCACCCGGATGCGGCAAATAAAGTTTAAATAAATTGTCGAGCGGAGCCAGCCAGTTGCCGGGATATAAAGTGGAAATCTGGTAAGCCGGCATACCTCCAAACATGGAGTTGGTCCACAGTGGTTCGGTATTGTGTTGTTGGCGATGATCTAAAATTTCCTTGCTCATGCCCTTGTGGCGGGTAATATCATCCTGTCTTAATTCTTTGCCACTCAGCAGCGGTTTAAAATAAATCAGGGTAATAATTACAAAAATTACTATGGCTGCTTCGTAAGGGAGGTACTTCTTAAAATCGAATTTCATATGTCTAAATTATTTGTTTTTTAATGGTCATATGGTATAGCCAGTTTAGTGATTTGTGTTTGTGTTTTGGCAAACATGGCTATTTCATACGTTTAAATTATGGTTTTTATAATTACTGGATAGTGTCTTTAAATTTTGTCTTTTTTATCATATATCCTCTCTGTTAACGAACAAAGTG
>JADLED010000068.1 GCA_020846335.1 Bacteroidia bacterium | reverse complement strand
TTTCTGCCGCTCGGGCTCATTCACCAGTTTAGAATACTGTACCCCAAAATACGATTCGCTTGAAAATGAAAATAAAATCTGAAACAACAACGACAAACTAATGTAAAAAAGCAGTTGGGTGTAATTGCCCTCCGACAGGTAATTGGTATAAAAGGGAAGCATTATTAAACCGGCCACCATGGGCAACGCGCCACCAATGGTATAAATTGCCGATGATTTTAAAAATCCCTTACTTATCATTCAAACCAATAATTGGTTAAATTTGTAAATTAAAAGCTAATTAATTTAAGATTTAAGCCAAAACTTATTAAAAACAAGGTTCTTATATGACAACTGCCACCACAAAAACAGAGGTAGAGAATTTTTACAATACCTTTAAAGAACACCAAAAAAAACTGGGTGTAAATATCAGACACAGAACCATTTTTAAAAATCTGAAAAACGCCGGATTAAAACCAAACTCAAAAGTTATTGAGGTAGGTTGCGGCATTGGCACCGTTAGCGGCTTAATCATCAACTTCCTTACCGAAGGCACTTTTGTGGGTGTTGACATTAGTAAAGAAAGCATTGAGCTGGCCAGCCAAACTTTTAAAAACAATAAAAACGCCAGCTTTTTGGTGAATGATATGAGTAACTTCAGCCACCCACAGATGTTTGATTTTGTGGTGTTACCCGATGTGCTCGAACACATTCCGGTGGAGCAGCACGCAAATTTATTTAAGGTGTTAGCCAAACAAACTACTCCTGATGCAGTGGTGCTCATCAACATTCCCGAACCAAATTGCCTTAACTGGGCCCGAGAAAAACATCCCGAAAAACTGCAAATCATCGATCAATCGCTGAGCATGCAGGATCTGCTTAACAACACTTACCCGCACGGCTTTCAGCTTTACTCCATGCAACCCTATTGTTTGCAATACACCGAACCAGATTACGTGAGCCTTGTTTTAAAAAAGAACATGCGTCACCAAAATTACGTGCAAAAAAGTAAACTCGCACTGGGCGCCGAAAACATTAAGAGTAAATTGTCGTAATGAATCTGGTTTTATTTGCCAACTTCTTTCCATACCAAAAATCGGAACCATTTTTAGAAAATGAGTTTAAAATAACCGGCAATTACTTCTCGCACATTCGCCTGTTTACCTTGTATGGCAAAGAAGCGGATTGCAGAATAACACCCACACCCAACACCGGATTATATCCTCCGGTATTTGCTTCGGCAGCCAACAAAAAACAACTTTTTTTAAAGGGCATTTTTAACTGGTCACCTTGCGCATTCCACCTTAAAGAATTTTTTAGTAAAAAGCTTTTTCTAAGTCCTGCCAAAACTTATTGGCATTTGGTAAGTCTTTTAGTCAGCAGGAGTGTTATGGCTTCACCGGCCTACAAGCAGCTTGTGAGTGATTTAAGCAAACACCCAAATACAGTGCTTTATTTTTACTGGGGCGATAATTTGTGCTGGATACTGCCCTACCTTCAAAAAAAATTACCGAATCAAAAATTAAAAGTAGTGTTGCGCCTGCATGGCTCCGATTTATACGAACACCTAAAAGGCAATCATGCGCCGCTACGTTCCAAAATTTTTGAACTCGCCTCTGAAATTTACACAGTTTCTGAAAACGGAAAAAATTACCTCACTAACAAATACCCTTCCTTTGCCAATAAAATTAATGTTTCACGATTGGGTGTGGCCGATTATGGCAACAATCCGGTTAACACCAATGGTGCCAAAACAGTGGTAAGTGTTTCTAATCTGGTACCATTAAAGCGGGTGCATCTGATTTTCGAAGCCCTTCAGAATTTGAGTCATGACATTACCTGGTACCACTTTGGCGACGGACCTTTGCTGGAAGAATTAAAAACCCTGAGCTTACAGGCCAGAGCCGGTTTGCAAATAAAATGGCAGGGATTTGTAAGCAACAAGGCACTTATGGATTTTTATAAAACCAATCCGGTAAATGTGTTTATTAATGTCAGTTCTTCCGAAGGACTGCCGGTATCGGTAATGGAAGCCTTTTCGTTTGGCATACCGGCCATTGCCACCAATGTTGGCGGTGTTTCGGAACTGGTAAATGCCAAAACCGGTCTGCTTTTACACAAAGATTTTGAAATAAAGGAATTAAGTGAAAGCATAGATTCTGTATTAAACGCTGAAACTCCGAAGGCACTGGATTTACGTCGGCAGGCCCGATTAGCCTATGAAGAAAATGTAAGTTTAAACAATTACCACCTTTTTTACCGGAACCTGCAGCGGCTGAATGATTAGTTCTTTAGGTTCGACCATAGTCTGTCAAGTCGAGTAGCGAAGTGTAACGGAGCGTATCGAGATGTGGTTTGATAAATTCATAATTGTCCGTTCTCGATACTTTCTACGCTATCGCTTCGAAAACTCGAACTGACCATCGGCTTTCTACGCTATCGCTTCGAAAACCCGAACTGACCATACCATGTCACGTCGAGTAGCGGAGTGTAACGGAGCGTATCGAGACGTGTTTTGATAAATTCACCATTGTCCGTTCTCGATACTTTCTACGCTATCGCTTCGAAAACTCGAACTGACTGGGTTATGGTAAAACGATAGAGCCAGCAATAAAATCAGGGGGTATCCAACACCTCAATCTCAACCCGGCGGTTCCTTTGCTCATCAGCCGGGGTCAATTCAGGATTAACCACCGGTTTTGAATGCCCTAAGCCTTTATAACTTAAACGCGAGGCATTAATGCCGTTTTTTACCAGATAATCATAAACAGCTTTAGCCCTGTGTAGCGAAAGCAACTGATCTCTGCTATCGTAATCAAAACTGTCCAGTCCGCCATCGGTGCAACACACATGACCCTGTATTTCAATTTTTAATTCGGGATGTTGTTTTAAACTGGCTAATAGGTTTTCCAAAATCCTGAGCGACGATTTTAGCATGTAATGCCTTCCGGGTTCAAAGCTCAGTCCTTCCAAAACCAAACGGCTGCCTTTTTCGAGTTTGCTAATGTTAGTGGTTGGCGTATTCTCAACGGTATTTTCTTTAAGTGGTTCCACAATTACGGGGCGGGTATCCACTTCGTTTTTAGCAACCAAACGCTGAATAACCACATCCACACGGCGTTGGCTGGCCTCTCCCCTGTTAGTGCCATCGTCTTTCGAAAAATTTTCGCCATAAGCCCGACAACTTAACACGTTAACGTTAATGTAGTTGTTTATTATGTATTTACGCATGGCATCGGCCCGCTTTTGCGAGAGTTGTTGGTTATAGGCCGTGTTGTAGGTATAATCGGCAAAACCATAAATGCGCAGGTTAATTGTTTTGGCTTTAAGATGTAACAAAAGTGAATCGAGGCGTTTAAAATTACCGTCTGAGCTTATTTGATTGTTGCCAAGGTAAAAGTGCCAGGCCGAATCGGCAGGTGCCTGTGCCCTTGCTGAAGCGAAGTGCAAAGTTAAAATCCAAACAAATAAACCTTTTAATTTCATGAATTAATTGTGTTAATACTTAATTAGCTCAGTGGGATTGGTTGTCTTTATCTTTGAAACGTAAAATGGCCTGAATTATTTTAAATTTATCGGTAATAAATAATAACAGATACGAACAGGCAAAAACAATCAGCAACATAAACACAAAACTGAGGTAAAACTGTATGCTCCACTCCAGCGACACTTTGGCGCGGTGCAAAAAACTCATTTTGGCTTTTGGTTTACTTTCGCTGAGCGAATACCGAATGGTGCAAAATTCATTCTCCAAATCAAAATCGCCCAACGACACCCCTAAAAACTGCAGGGTATCTTCAATGGAGAGGATTCGTTCTTCAAGGGCAATAAACTCTTCAATCTTACCATTTTGAGATTTTAAGGCGATTAAAGCGTTTCTGGTTTTTTCGAGTGATTGTTTGCGCGCGTTAAGTGCTTTAAATTCGTTGGTTTTATCTATCTTGGTTATTTCGGCTTTTTTGTTGGTGGCCAGCAATTTTAATTTGGCATACAAGCTGTCAAAACTCTCAGGTTTCACACCAATCATTAGCACCAAACTTCGGTTGCCTTTGTTGCCGCTTTTTTGTTCGAACTGAATTACGGTATTAAACGCTTTTAACTGGCCACGCACCTGTTTTTCGATATCGTCGTATTTTTCGGTTTTGCTGGCTATGCTGGCTATTTTTTCGTACTTCTGGTCCACACTCACCACACCTGTCCCCTGCCCAATAACAGCGCCTTCTTTAGATGATTTGTATTTGTAGGAATCGCTGGCATAATTTTTCCGTAAGGATGAGGAGCTTTCGAACATGTCGAAAAAACCTTCTTCTTCGTCGTAATAATCGTGCTCGGCCTTGCTGTATAGAAAACGAAAACTAAAAAACAGAATAAATCCTGCAAAAAAATACAAGGCAATTTTAAAGGCTCTTTTTTTCATGATGGTGTTTTCACTAAAGATAATTCAAAAAAACAAAAAAGGAACAGTGGTTGCTGTTCCTTTTTTGTCTGACTTATAAAACTTACAAATTACTCTGCATTGTTACTTAATTTACTTTTGTTTTTAGAATAGAAGAAGTAAACAGCTATTCCTAAAATACCCCAGATAATGAAGAATTTCCATGTAGCCAAGCGTACCTGAGTCATAAGAAAAATATTAAATAACACGCCCAAAGTACCCACCACATAAACGGCCGGTGTGTTGTAAGGTCTTTCTAATTCAGGTTTTTTGTAGCGTAAAATCATTACTGCCACACACACCATGGCAAAAGCCAAAAGGGTGCCCATGCTGCACATTTCGCTTACTTTGTCGATAGGAGTTAATGCGGCTACAATGGAAATAATTAAACCAACCAAAATAGTGCTGCGGTATGGCGTTTTAAAAGTTGGGTGCAATCTTCCAAAAAGAGGTTCTGGTAATAATCCGTCTTTGGCCATGCCTAAAAATATGCGGGTTTGTCCGAGCATCATTACCAACATTACTGAAGTTAACCCTGCCACGGCAGCAATGGTGATGATGAATACGGCCCAGTTAATTCCAATACCCGAAAAAGCTGAAGCTACAGGGGCTGCTTTGTCCAATTGATCGTATTTTACCATGCCTGTTAACACCAAAGACACCAGAATGTAGAGAATGGTACAAATTATCAACGAGGCGATAATGGCAAATGGCACGTCTTTTTTCGGGTTGATGGCTTCGCCGGCCTGAGTGGAAACGGCATCGAAACCAATGTAGGCAAAAAACACAATAGTGGCTGCGGTTAAAACGCCTCCAAAACCAAATTTCACGGTTTCTTTTCCATTTTCTCCAATGCTTGTTACTTCATCGGGAATAAAAGGCACCCAGTTATCAGTGTTTACATAAAAGGCGCCCACAATAATTACAAATAAAACCACCGCCACTTTAACAATAACTATAATGTTGTTGGTGCTGGCGGCTTCTTTGATGCCTTTTACCAAAACAGCAGTAACCAACCAGGTGATAATAAATGCCGGAAGATTAAATGCAAAAGACGGTGTGGCAAGTCCTGCAGCAGCACATTTTTCGGTGGCAGTGGCCAAATCGTTGCACAAATAAATTGGAAATTCGATGTTAAAAAGGTGCAATAGCTTTACAAAATAACCGCTCCAGGCCACAGCTACGGTGGTGGCACCCATCATGTATTCTAAAATCAGATTCCATCCAATAAACCAGGCAAACAATTCACCAACGGTACCATAAGCGTAGGCGTAGGCAGAACCTTCAACAGGCAATACTGAGGCAAATTCGGCATAACACAAGGAGGCAAACAAACACCCAATTCCGGCAATAACAAAAGCAAGGGCAAGCGCCGGGCCGGCATAATCGTGTGCGGCAATACCGGTTAGGGTAAAAATTCCCCCACCAATAATGGCACCAATACCCAATGATGTTAATCCCCATTTCGTAAGAACCCTTTTAAGGTCGCTTTTTTTCATATCTGCCTCAAAGGCCGACACAGGTTTTACTCTCCAAACTGACATATAGTAAGATTTATTTTAGTAGTTATATCCAAATTAACTAATTAAACTTCATATAAACAAACCATGCGAGGCTTTAAAATTTAAGGTTGGATGGTGATGTGGCAAAATTTAGTGCTGCCAAAATGAAGAGTTTTTTCAAGTTTAAAAAAACACTTTTTGACTCAATAATTTCCGGCTTGCTTTTTTTCGTTTTGCAATTTAATTTGATGGTTTCTGACGTTTTTAAAAAAACCACTTTTTTCAAAAACGGTCATTTTTATTTTTTTGAAATTTCTAAGCGTTTGCTTAATTAAAAAATATAAAAATCAACAGCTACAAGCATTACAGCCCATTTTTTATGATAAAAACTTAAAAATCGGAATGCCGGGCTACCTATGGTTAGACATAGGTGCCGGCCTATGACAGGACATAGGTGTTTTTGATTAAAAACTGTATTACATTTAAAGCAATAGCATTGAAAGTTAATTGAAAGTTTGATATTGGCCTTGTGAATTGCGGACCTGCCACCATGGTTTAATGGTAGAGTGCCCTGTCTGGGCTCCCGATGGAAAGTGTTACAACCCAAAACGCCGCCACTCTCCTAGTATCCGGGACCGCAATGAACGGGCAATGGCCCACCAGTCGAACTTTCAAAACTCAAATAATATTTTTAAGAAATTTAAAATGTCAGCACATTTAAAAATAAAAAGCACCAATATGGGCTTGTTCAGTGCCATATTCTCCGGCTTTCAAACCGAAAGGGTGGCGCCGTTTAACACCCCTTTTCTGAATTACTCCTACGACCTGCTTTTTTGCGATAACACGGCCAATTACAAAAATGAAATGACCATTCCACTCTACCCCTGGGATGAGCTTTTTAGCGCCGAAACCGGCCACCTCGATAAAGTTAAAGCCATAAGCCAAAACAGCCTGCTCGAAAGCCGCCCAAGACTTGTGGCTTGTAAAATGCTGACGGATGCCGGTGTGGAAATTATTGATTGCGAATTATTAGGCCTTGTAATTGAACTCCACCATAAAAATCAATTTGATGTTTTAGCCGCATACAGCGATTTGAGTCTTTACTACATTCACCACAACGAACGCCTTTTTAATTGCGAAAGCAGCAACGAAAAATCGGATGAGTTAATTGGTAAATTGTTTAACTATGGCAATCGTTGTGTAGATTGTTTTGAACCCCGTTTTAAAGAACGCTCCAACGCCCCTGCCAGTGGCCACGCCCGCATTAGTTTGTTGTGTACCAATGGCGTGTTTGTGAAAGAAGGGCCATATAATCAATTACAAAAAGATTTACAGTCGGGCACCATCATCGAAACAACGGTGCAATTAATGTTGCATTTAACCGAACAGCGTCAAAGGCAAAATAAACGCGACTACGGCAAACTGGCGAGTTAGTCTATTCCTTCCTAATAAAAATGAATCCAAATTCGATTTGCCAATCATTCAATGGCTTTTGAGTTTCCCTGCTTTATTATTTACATTTACCCCAATTAAACGTAAATACCTTGGGTGCTGCCGAAACAGAAAATAAAAAAGAAGAATTAAGCTTTTTAAATCTTTTGGTGCTCATACTTTCGGTGTATGTTTTACTGGCACTTTTAGCCGATACTTTTTTTAATCTTCCGGCCGAAGTGGCGCGCATCCTTTATTTTATCGACAATGCCATTTGTGTGGTGTTTTTGCTGGACTTTATAGTTCGCTATCAAAAAGCCGAAAGTAAATTACAGTTTATGAAATGGGGCTGGATAGATTTGATTGCCAGTATCCCCACCTTTAACTTTATGCGTGCCGGCAGACTTCTGCGCCTCATTCGTCTTATTCGTCTCATTCGGGCATTCCGATCAACCCGCCACATTGCAGAACATATTTTTAAAAACAAGGTGCAGGGCACATTAACTTCGGTGGCTTTAATTGCCTTATTAATGCTACTGTTTTCGGCCATTGCCATTTTGCAGTTTGAAACCGCCCCCAACAGCAACATTAAAACCGCCGAGGACGCCATTTGGTGGGCCTATGTAACCATTACCACTGTTGGTTATGGCGATAAATACCCTGTAACCACCGAAGGCCGCGTTATTGCAGCTTTGCTGATGACTGTGGGTGTGGGCTTGTTTGGCACCTTTACCGCTTTTGTGTCGTCGTGGTTTGTTAAGGGAAATAAGGAAAACAAAAAACAAGATTAAGCTTATCTAATTAATGCAGGCGGGCCAAAAAATACACAACTACGTTTTAAACTCTGCCTTTTTGTTGTTCATTGGTTTGATACTTTACACCCGTTACTGCATTTACACCGGGTACAATTTAAAGGTAATTGATTCGGACCAACCTTTTATGTGGATTGGTGCCTCCGACTTTTTGAAAGGTAATTTTTACGAACCGCGGTAGTATGGGCAATCCTACAACACCTTTATGGAAGCCCTGTTTGCCGTGCCATTGCTCTTGTTTAATCTGCCCGTTTACAAAGCCGTTCCATTAGCCACTCATTTTATTTCGCTGTTTCCGTTTTTATTCATGGCCTTTTATTTTTTCTATAAACAAAAAAAACTTCAGGCTGTTTTGGTTCTGGCATGGGTGCTTTGCCTCCCCGCCCCTAACGACCTGCTTAACAGTTTGCCCAGAGGATTTGTTACGGGTTTGTTTTTTACCTCGTTTTTTATTGTGAGTTTGTTTCATCCCAACAACTTAAAACTACTAGGTATTAACACAGCACTCGCGCTATTAGGGTATTATGTTAATCCCAATTCGGCACTGGTAAGTGCACCCTTTTTATTTTACCTGTTTTTGCACCACCGCCAAAACAAGCGGTATTACTGGCTTATGGCCGGGGTAATGCTTTTAAATATGCCCTTGTATTTTTTCTTTAACCATTTTTACGTGTTGCACCCTGATTACATTATTAATCCGATTGAATACCGTATGTCGGCTTCGCTCTTTGCCACCAACATTTCCAACCTCGATCAGCGCTTCACACACATTTCGCCATTTTTTGAAAACAACAGCCTGTTATTGCTTTTGTTATTTGGGATAATGGCTT
>JADLED010000067.1 GCA_020846335.1 Bacteroidia bacterium | reverse complement strand
GGTGGGTGATGATGCGCAGTGCCATGGTGCCTATTGTAAATATTTCGGGTAATATTATGGGTGTGCTTACCTTTATTATTGCGCTGGTAGCTTATTCCATGCCGGTTTTAACCAATACCATGTTGCTTGTTTTTATTGTCTTACAAAGCATTATCACCTTGTTTACGTTGGTGACCTTACCTGTTGAGATTGATGCGAGCCGCCGTGCGCTTAATTGGTTAAACAATTCGGGAATTACCGGCAACTACGAGCACCGTGATGCAAAGGACGCTTTAACTTGGGCAGCTTATACCTACATTGTGCAGGCACTTAGTTCGGTGGCCACACTGCTTTATTACATCTGGCGGTTTACTTCGGGCGGACGAAGGGGGGATTAGCCGGATTGTTTCAAAATTTTGGTTTTATGCATAAGCTCATTAACTTTGTTGGAGTTGTAATTTAGTAAATACATGTTCCTATTTTCTTTTAAACTAAGTTCTGAGACCCCTGTTACTTTTAAGAGTGAAAACATTGAAAAATATGCAGAACTGTGCATGATATTTCTCAAAACCAAAAAAGCGGAATCCATTTTCTTTCAAGGCGATTTTATTGCTTTCCGGAAGGTATTCCCGGTTTATAATACCCATCCGTTTAGCCTCGTTGAACAACCAAAAATTTATTTTATGGACAACGAAAACGGTATTTTAAAACTGGAATATACCTTTGCGTTAAAATGGTTTTGAGTGTTTACTTAATTGGTATCCATTCTGTTTCTGATCTTCGGACCTTCGCCCCTTTTTGCACTTCTGATTTTTGTTTTTTTCGGATTTGGTAACGTGTTGATTTGTGTTTTAAATCAAAAGGTGCTATTAGAAGAGCTGAAACAACTTATCCAGTAACCTTTAGTGTTCTCATCAAACCATCCTTTAAGTCCTGAAATAACAGATTCAAAGCCTTAACATTATCTGCGTTTGGGTTATTAAAATAATACAGATTACCATAATTGGCCTTTTCTATCATGGAATTGATATGGCTTAGTTTTAAATCGTAAGAATACTGACTGTTGATGCGTTGTTCGATTTGCTCCGGGGTATATGTTCTTTGTTGTAAGCGTTTCAACTGTTCTTCTTTTGTGGTTTTAACCAGAATAATGTTGTTGTTGCACAAATTCGTCATGTTGGTTTCTGCAATCAAGGCGCTATCCAACACTATCAGGCCTTTTTTGCCATACAATTCGCGGCGCAGTTTTAATAGCAGTGGCTTGTAAATAATATCGTTAAACTCTTTCAGCTTTTGAGTATCCCCAAAAATAATTTTACCCAAACGTTTGCGGTCAATAAAACCATCGACGTTTTTAATGTCGTTTCCAAATCGGGTACAAATGTCGTTTCTCAGAATTTTATAAAGCGGCTCATCCTGCGATTCAAGGATGCGGTGGCCAATTTTATCCACATCAATTATGGTTACAGGAATATTTTCTTTTGCTGCCAGTTGCGCCAGTTGGGTGCATAACCACGATTTTCCGGAACCAATTTCGCCGGTAACTCCAATAATGTATTGACCGGATAGCTTTTCTTCAAGACGTTGTTTTACATTTAAAGGCACGTAATCAAACACAAAACCCTGTTCGAGTTGTAAGGCCTTTACAGCGCCGGAACTAATGTGGGTCATGGTTTGGTTCGAAGGAAAATAAATGGTTTCGATGTTGTATTTCTGACTTTCGCCAATCTGATGCAACAATAGTTCCATATTAAAATCTTCGCTGTTACGCAATCCTCGTATAACCACCGAAATCCCATTTTCAAACGCATAATCCACCAACAAACCTCTGAACAAAACCACTTTTACATTTGCGTACTCACTCAGTGCCCGCTGCGCCAATTCCAGACGCTCCTCCAGTGTAAACAAATATTTTTTTGCGGGATTAACGCCAATGCCAACAGTTAATTCGCCAAAAACTTTTAGCGCCCTTTCTATTACCTGCATGTGCCCAAGTGTAATGGGGTCGCCCGAAAACGCGTAAATGGCTTTTGTTGTTTTCATAAGAGAATTTTTTATTGACTGAATATACATTTTACAAGTATCTGTGTGGGTATAAAAAAAGCCGTCCTTTACAAAAAGACGGCTTACTAATATTTTCAAATGGTTTAATTACGATACTTTTTCGATGGAAAAACGGGTCATAAACTCCATGGCCATGTCCACCATGTTGGAGCTTCCTAAAAACAAAGGCGTACGCTGGTGAAGTTCCTGAATAGGTAACTCCATAATGCGTTTGCCACCTGTGGTAGCCTTGCCTCCAGCCTGTTCAATAATAAACGCTAATGGGTTGCATTCGTAAAGCAAACGCAATTTACCTTTTGGCGATTTGGTGGTTGTAGGATAGATGTAAATTCCACCGGTTATTAAATTGCGGTGAATGTCGGCCACACCCGAACCAATGTAGCGTGAAGAATATGGGCGTTCTGTGGCTTTGTCTTCTTCCTGACAATATTTAATGTATTTTTTTACACCATCCGGAAAGTGAAGGTAATTGCCTTCGTTAATGGAATATACTTTTCCTGCTTTAGGTGTTTGCATATTTGGGTGCGATAAACAAAATTCGCCGATACTTGGATCGAGAGTGAAACCATTTACGCCTTTGCCTGTGGTGTAAACCAACATGCAGCTTGACCCGTAAATGATATAACCTGCGGCTACCTGCTCGGTGCCACGTTGTAAAAAATCCTCGAGAGTGCCCGGACCACTAAGGCTGGTGCGGCGGTAGATTGAAAAAATGGTACCAACCGAAACATTTACATCAATGTTGGATGAACCATCGAGTGGATCCATGGCCACCACATATCTGGCGCTTTTTGATATTTCTGAATCTACGGGAATAATTTCATCGTTTTCTTCGCTGGCAATGGCACACACCTCGCCACCGGCTTTAAGTGCTGCAATAAATTGTTCGTTGGCAAACACGTCCAGCTTTTTTACTTTTTCGCCCTGCACGTTGGTTTCACCGGTTTCGCCGAGTATTTCCACCAATCCTGCCTTGTTTACCTCGCGGTTAACTATTTTTGCGGCAATACAAATGTCGCGCAATAAACGTGATAATTCACCTTTTGCGAATGGAAAATCCGCTTGTTTTTCAATGATAAACTGACCTAATGTTTTGTAGTTCATTTTTATAAATGTGTATAATGTTACCCAAAATTAGGTATTTTAATTAAGCCCATAAAATTAAAGATTGCCTAGCGGAAAAAATCCTCTTTCAGAAACTCACGCCAATCGCTTAAATTGGCTATTACCTGCAACTGACGGTATTTGTAGTGAAAGTCCTCTTCCTTTTGTTGTGCATTTAGAATATTAATTCGGTAACGGTCAAAATTAGCCAAAGCGGCCTTTTCCTCATGATTGAGTTTAATGCCACACAACTCTTTGTCACGAATATCGTTGATACTTGTAACAAGGCCGGTATTATTTTTATTTATGAGGCGCGAAAGTATGTCGGTTTTATTTTCCAATAATGTAAATGTAATTGTAGTTGTTCAATCTTTTCATTCCGGTTTTTCTTTTCTTCTAACACATTGCTGTTAATTCTGATTATTTTTACAGAATTAAGCTTATCCTATACATACTTCCAATTATATTACTGCTCTGCCCTACTGCTGTTTTGGGGCAAAAGCAAAAATTATCATCTGCCGAAAAAAAGTGGGCGGTGCTTCACCCCATTGCGGCTTGGCGTGTTAAACATCTCAGTAAAAAATTCTACCCGCTTTATACATCAAAAATAAAATCCTTTAACGCTCCCGATTTTGTAAATGGTGGTCGACCGGATGCTTTTCGTCACACATTTTTTATGGCCATGTGCGCTCAAAAAATTAATGTAAAAAAACTTCGTCAACTTGGCAGGGCGCATGAAAAGGGCAACTATCTTGATTTTAAAATGGCAAGAAAAGAAGATGGCGAACGCCCAGACAGTTTAAGTTCTGTTATGGACTTACACAATAACGAGCTGGGTTTTGCAATTGGTGCCAACCATAAACACCTGAATCCGGAAGAATTATCGGTACTGGTTATTAAGGAAATAGAAAACGGGAAAGCCCTGATAATGAAACGCAAAAAAAACGGCGCTTACCTTGATTGCAATGACCAGATTTTAGAAATTAAACCTTTTGCCGAAAAGTGGTATGTACCCAAATGCCTTGTCCCGTCGAACACTGCCTACAGCGATTGAAGTTGTTTGTAGCGGAGTTTGCAGTTAACCCATTCGTTATCGAACTCTGTTTTATAGTTGCTGTAAAACGCAATGGCGTTTGCATTCCACTCCAACACCTGCCATTCAAGGCGACGCACTTTTTGTTTTTTGGCTAGTTCCAACATTTTATTAAACAACAATTTGCCGTAGCCCTTGTTGCGTTCCTTTTGAGTAATTACAATGTCTTCCAGAAAAAGGCATTTTCCTTTCCATGTGGAATACTTGTAATAATAAAGCGCCATGCCAATAATGGCCCCTTTATTTTCGAGGACATAAAATCCAAACAATTTGTTTTTACCAAAGCCCCAGTTGGTCATTTCTTCCACAGTAACCTCCACCTCCTTAGGTGCCTTTTCGAACACGGCCAGTTCTTTCACCAGCTTTAAAGCACCGGGAATGTCCTTTTTTAATCCTTTGCGTAATTTAATTTCCATTATCCCGAAAAATTATTTTTTAGTATTACTTTTTGAAGCACCCGTTTAATAATGAGTTCGGCCAAAACCTCTTCGTATTTTAAATGCTGGTTTTGTTTTTGGTAATTTTTTTGTTGCAGCTCACTAATGTCAATTCGGTAAAGTAAAATATTAATCAACGAAGAGCCCGATCGCAAAAGTGGTTGAAGGGTTTTAATGATTGTTGATTTTAGTTCTTCAAATTCTGAAGGCAAGCTTTCGAATGAAGTGTCAATTCCCGAACTTTCAAAATCCTTTTGCAACTGCGCTTTAAACAGATTAAAAAGATTTTCTTTTTCAAGGTACGAATGAACACTTAATTCTTCCATCTTATTTTTTCAGCAACAACCGCTCCACCTTAGTTTTTTTTATCAGATGGCATTCCACAATTTCTTTTACATCTTCGGTCTTTACACCAACATAAAATGTGCCTTCAGGATAAATGGCCACGGTGGGTCCAAAGTCGCAAATGCCCAAACAGCCGCTTTTATTGGCCCTTGCCGTGGCATCCGTCTTTAATTCCTTGAGTTGTTTTTTAAACTCCGCCACAAGTTTTAATCCGTGTTCCTCGCCGCAGCTCAGCCTTTCGTGGCCACTGCGCTGATTGGTGCAAACAAAAATATGTATATCGAAAATCATTTTATGTTGTTTTGTTTTTGGTAATGCATTAATACATCCAGGTAGCTTCTTTCACATCCACCTCTATTTCTTTGCCTTTGTCGTCCTGCAACAAAAGCAATCCCGATTGACCGAGGCCTTTCACCAACAATTGCTTAATATTTCCGTTTATTTCAAAATTCATCCATTGGTTCAGGCCAAAAAAACGTTGCAGGTAGGCAGTTTTTATCCAATCGAATTTTTCAGCCATCAGCGCCAGGTAATACCTTTCGAACTGCTCGCAAAATAGGTGAAGTGCCACGTCGAGGTTTTGCAGAATACCCGTGAGTTGTTTGATTGACGAGGCTTTTGGCAGGTCTTCAAAATCTTCCTGATTCACATTAATGCCAACACCTACAATGCACCAGTTTACACGGTTATTTTGAAGATTATTTTCAATTAACACGCCGGCCACTTTTAATTTGTTTACCAAAATGTCATTCGGCCATTTTATTTTAATGTCAAATTGGCTATTATTAAAAAGCGCGGCAATTGTGTCATAACAGGCAAGTGCTGCCACCTGGTACAATAAATACTGATTTCGGAGCTCTAAAAAGCCGGGTTTTAAAACCAATGAAAGCGCCAGATTGCTTGCGGGCTCTGACTTCCAGACTGCTCCTCTTTGGCCTTTACCATTGGTTTGATGCGCTGTGTAAACAAGAGTGCCTTCGGGAAGGTTAACTTTCTTTAACAAGTCAATGGCATAAGAATTGGTGCTATTGGTTTCAGGTAAAAAAACAGCATTTTTACCGATAAATAGTGTTTCCATTAAGCCAAATAAGTATAACTTTGTTGTTTAGTGTAAAACTAGCAAAATAATATTAAGCTAAGTAATAAATAAAATATGATCAAAAAACCGGTTGCAAAAAGCCAGGGTAAAAAAACAACAAAATCTGCTTCCGCTTCCGGCGGAAAAAAATCGGCTCCCAAAGGAACAAGAACCGGTAAAAAAGCAAGCCCCGCAAAAAAATCAACAGCAAAAAAACCAATTAGTGATAAGGAACGCGAACTGCGCGCCGCCAACTTAATTGCCAATTCCGAAAAAAAGAAAAAAACGGTTGCCAAGCGCCCTAAAAAATCTTCCACTCCAAAACAAACACTAAGTTTGGTGGATGCCGTGGTGGAAGGAATGCGCGAAAAAAAGGCCAAACACATTACCATTCTTAACCTTGCCGGCATTGAAAACCGTGTAACCGATTATTTTGTGATTTGCGATGCCGACAGTAACACACACGTGAATTCCATTGCCAACAGCGTGGAAGAAATCGTTGAAAAAATAAGCGGCGAAAGGGCCTATCACAGCGAGGGTCAACAAAACAACGAGTGGATACTGATTGACTACATTAATGTGGTGGCACATGTATTTAACCGCGAAACCCGCGAATACTACAACATTGAAGGGCTTTGGGGCGATGCCGAAATTACACACATTGACAACTGAATTTAACCGAATTACATTTTAAAATGAGCGAAGAACAAAAACAGGAACCAACGCAAAACAACTCCTCTTCATCGGAAGAAGAAAGAAAAAAACAGTTCGAAAGGATGAAGGAAAAGTTTGGCCGCCAAAACAGTTCCTTTGGTGGTAAAAACAGCAGCGGCAACAGAGGTAATAATTTTTACTGGATATATGGTCTGGTGGTGGTGGTGCTTTTGTTTGTGGTATTTTATGGCAACGACTTCGGTTCGCGCACCATGGAAATCAGTCAAAACAAATTCGATCAGGAAATGTTGGTGAAAGGCGATGTAACTGCCATTGTTATTGTAAACAAAAATATGGCGCGCATCTATCTTAATCCGGATAGCGTAGCGCTCGACCGTTATAAAGATCCAAAAAGTGGCAAATCAATTTTTCCTACAAAAGGATTTAAAGGACCTCACTTTTATGTGACCATCCCATCGGTGGATTATTTTTTAACCCACGTTGAAAAAGTTCAAACCGATGCGGGCATTCCTAAAGCCCGTCAGATTTCGCCAAGTAGCGTTGAAGAATCGAGCTGGTTGGATCAGTTGCCTTGGATTTTACCAATCCTGTTAATGGTGGCTATTTGGGTAGTAATGATGCGTCGTATGAATGGCAGCAGTGGCGGCGGCCCCGGTCAGATATTTAACATTGGCAAATCAAAAGCCACTTTGTTTGATAAAGATGCACATGTGAACGTTACCTTTAATGATGTGGCCGGATTGGATGGCGCCAAAATGGAGGTGATGGAGATTGTTGACTTTTTAAAGAATCCGAAAAAATACACCGACCTTGGTGCCAAAATACCTAAAGGCGCCTTACTGGTTGGACCTCCGGGTACTGGTAAAACCCTTTTAGCCAAAGCAGTTGCGGGCGAAGCCAAAGTACCTTTTTTCTCTTTAAGCGGTTCTGATTTTGTGGAAATGTTTGTAGGCGTAGGAGCCTCGCGTGTGCGCGATTTGTTTAGCCAGGCCAAAGCCAAAGCTCCCTGTATTATTTTTATCGATGAGATTGATGCCATTGGAAGAGCACGTGGTAAAAGCGTTTCGGCAGGTTCTAACGACGAACGCGAAAACACCCTCAACCAATTACTCACCGAAATGGATGGATTTGGTACCAACAGTGGTGTAATTATATTAGCAGCCACCAACCGTGCCGATATTTTGGATCGCGCTTTGATGCGTGCCGGCCGTTTCGACCGTCAGATTTATGTGGACATGCCCGATTTGAATGAACGCAAGGAAATTTTTGCCGTGCATTTAAAGAAAATTAAAATTGACGAAAGCGTTGAAATTGACTTTTTGGCCAAACAAACACCGGGCTTTAGCGGTGCCGACATTGCCAATATTTGCAACGAGGCCGCGTTAATTGCTGCACGTTCGAATAAAAAAACAGTACAAAAGCAGGACTTTTTAGATGCGGTAGACAGAATTATTGCCGGTCTTGAAAAGAAAAACAAAATAATTACCCCACAGGAAAAACGAGTGATTGCTTTTCACGAAGCAGGTCACGCCACGGTGAGTTGGATGCTGGAACATGCCAGTCCGCTGGTGAAAGTAACCATTGTGCCCCGCGGCAAATCCTTGGGTGCGGCCTGGTATTTACCGGAAGAACGACAAATTACCACCACCGAAGAAATTATGGACGAGATGTGCGCTGCACTAGGTGGTCGCGCAGCCGAAGAAATTATTTTTGGTAAGGTAAGTACCGGCGCCCTGAGCGATTTGGAAAAAATAACCAAACAGGCTTATGCCAGCATTGTGTATTATGGTTTAAACGATAAAATTGGAAACATTAGCTATTACGATAGTTCAGGACAAAGCGAGTATTCGTTTAGCAAACCGTATAGCGAAAGCACCGCAAAAACCATTGACGAGGAAGTGAAAAAACTCACCGACATTGCTTACGCTAAAACCAAACAGATTTTAATTTCGAACAAAGCCAAACTAACCATCCTGGCCGAAAAATTATTAGACAAGGAGGTTATTTTTAAGGAAGACCTTGAAGAAATATTTGGTAAACGCCCCTTTGATAAGGCGGAAGATGTGACCCCTAAAGCGGAAAGCATTGTACCTCCACCCGAAATTAATTCGCTTTAAACATTTAAAGACTGCTCCTAAAAAGGCAGTCTTTTTTGTTTAAGTCAATTTACTAAAATCAAGACTTGCATTTTGGATTGTTACTATTAGCCCTTAAATCTAAATTATTTAGGCGTTTTTTGCTGCAAGGCACTATTTTGACAGATTTACTTTTATCAACATAATATAAATAGTAATTTTACTATTAAGCATGCGCACATTGTGCCTTTACCCATCAATAAAATGAATGCAGGTATTAAAATTATTTTTACCGAAGACAAGGAGGTCTTTAGGAAAACAGTGATTGAAGAACTGGCAGAATACGGCATTATCTGCATTGGCGAAGCCAGTAATGGGAAAGAACTTTTAAGACAGTTAAAAGACAAACACCCGGATGTAATTTTACTCGACCTTGAAATGCCGGTAATGAATGGCAACGAAACCATGACCCATCTAAGGCGTGACTACCCCGATGCACGGGTATTAATTATGAGTTTGCATTACGAAGGTGAATTAATAACCGATTACATCCGTAGAGGTGCCAAAGGATATGTGAGCAAAGATGCCATTTGCGGCAACATTGAATTGCTGGTGGAAGCGATCAAAAAAATAAACACCTCCGAAATATTTATCCAACATCCCGAATTGTGTAAAAGCACAACATTTTCGCCAAGGCAAATTGAAATGATTCCATTGTTGTGCGACGAACTAACCAACAAACAAATTGCCGAACGAATGGGAATTTTAGAACGCAGCGTTGAAAAACAACGTCAAAAAATTTACAGTAAAACCGGTTCTGCTGCTGCTGCTTCGTTTTTTAAATACGCCTTTAAACGTGGTTTGGATTTGTTGGAGCGAAGAAGGCAAAAATAAACAGAGCCTTAACAATAACTTAACCGCGTTGGATAAATTGAGATATAAACACTGGATTTTATTCATTCAAACATTAATGTTCAGCGCGAAACGCTATTGGTAAGAGAAGTGTGAATCGTTGATTTTATTAAGAATCCGGGACAACTGGGACAAAATGAAACCAAAGAAAAAATCGAAGCCTGGCTCTTTGGCTGAAATTGTCATAAAAGAAATAAAAACGCCTGGCTACTAAAAAAAGAAACGCCCCGGAAACCCATTACCGGGGCGCTAAAAACCTAATTCTTAAAACCCATTAAAAGAATAAGGAAGTACAAATTTATAGTTGATTTTTATATAATGCAAAT
>JADLED010000066.1 GCA_020846335.1 Bacteroidia bacterium | reverse complement strand
GGGCATTGTATTCTAATGCCAAGATTTTAATTTTCGATGAAGCAACCTCTGCCCTCGATACCGAAACAGAAACCGAAATTACCGAATCAATTAAGAAGTTGTCGGAACAACATTTGACTATGTTGATAATAGCGCACCGCTATTCAACCCTTAGGTATTGTGATAAAATAGTTGAACTTGAAAGTGGCAGCATTAAAGGTGTTCATACCTACTCAGAACTTGAAGAGCGAAATTTAAGGGTAAAACGATGATCAATGGAGGACAAGGGCACATCAATAGTTGATAATGTTTTTTTTCCGTACTCTTTAAGTGACAATAAGAGTTACGTTAATGCATCCGGAATTAAGGGATTGGCCAGATTAAAGTTTTGGACTAAAATTTACCTGCATACCAAAAAAGCTGACCAAAGGTTATCAGCAACATTGAAGAAGAAAGTTTGCTACTATGGACCGTTTAAAGGGGAATTTGGTCATTTTGCTGCGCACACTTTGCCCTTTTTAATGTATTTGCATAAACAGGGTGTAAAGATTAATTATTGTGGAATGGAGCTTCATAAACCATTTCTACTTGATGAAAATGGTAATTCCATTGTTGCAGAGTTTAGGGTACTGCGCGATTTTTTTGCCGAGGTTTCGCCGAATGGCAATAGTACCGTGGTTCCACAGGATGTTGCAGTTGAAATAAATAAATTTAAACAGGAAGCCGAAGCAAGTAATTTACCTTTTTGGAACATTGGCGACGAATACTATTACTGGTTTATACATCGCAATTGGTTGTTAAACAATCATACCTATAGTTATCATCTCGACAAAGTATATCAAACGAATATTGAAAATTCCTGCGTTATTTTTCCGAGAAGTAAGGGTGCCAAAACCTCACACAATAATGGTGGAGAATGGGACTACCCTGAAATTATTGAAGCTGTGTGTCCATATTTTGATAAAGTGTATGTTTGTGGCCATCCTTCTCAAGTATTAAATATTAATAGTGAGAATCCAAAAGTTGTTTTTGCAGTAAGCACAGATAATTCGGTTATGTTGCAAAAAGTATCCAACAGTCGTTTAATTATTTCGCAACATTCGGGAATAGTTTATGTGGGGGAATACACCGGAACTGATATATTGCTGATATACAAAGGTGGTAACAAAATCCAGGATATTGGAAGTTTTAACAACACACTCCGCTTTAAAAAGCAATTTGAAGGCCGCTCTAAAATTCATTTCGCTTTTTCAGAGGCTGAAATTATTGATAAGATAACCGAAATTAATAGTCAAAAAAAATTAACATAAATCAAAAAAAATAAATTATGAAGCGATTAGAAATAGATTACTCCCTTATGTCAATGGACGTTTTAGTGAGTTTGGCACGTTATAACTTTGTTAACAGAACTTGTAATAATACTGCAAGTTCGGTACTGGATTTTGGATGTGGTTCAGGATACGGCACCCGCGTGTTAAAGGAACGCTTTAAAGATGTTACTTCGTTTGATGTTTATCCTGATGATTACAAACCTGCCGGAATCGATGTTATTCAGGATATTACTAAAATAAAATCAAGAAAATACGATATTATCACCTGTTTCGAGGTAATTGAACACATTGATGCAGACGGGCAGGTAAATCTGATGAGTGACCTCTCAGAACTACTTAACCCTGATGGCACCTTGTTTATTTCCACAGTAAGAAAGATGGATCCTCCTCCAACTGAAAACCGTAAAAAGGAGCACATAAAGGAACTTACCTATGATGAGCTATTGGCGCATTGTAATAAGCACTTTTCAAATGTTTACACGTTTGGGCAAATAGACCAAACAATAACCACTTTCTACAAAGACAATCACTACCATTTTGTTTTCATTTGTACAGGTAAAAAATAATTCAATGATTGAAAAAATAAATAGGTTTATTGCCGATGCAGCCGGTCTGAATGTATTGGTCATTGGTGAAACCATAATCGATGAGTTTATTGATGTGAGCTACGAAGGTCAGTCGATGAAATCAATTTGTCCCGTTTATAAACTCGAAGGCAAACAAAACATACAAATGGGTGGCGCCACAGCAATTGCCAATCACTTGAAAGATTTTGTAAAACATGTGGAAGTTATCACCAATAATAATCGTGAGATAGTAAAGACCCGGTACGTGGATGTGAATGATAAGAAAAAGCATGTTGAAATTAATAAATTCGATACATCGGACTTTAAAGAAATTGTTGTTAATGTGAATGACTACGATGTGGTAATAGTAGCAGATTTTGGACATGGATTTTGTGATAAATTAAAAATCAACGATGGTTTTCACCTGATGTGTCAAACCAATTCTAATAACTTTGGATTTAACCGCATATCAAAATGGAAAAACAACCGGAAAAAGAGCGCCTGCATCGATTTAAGAGAGGCCAGTTTGCAGGTTAACAAACGTATCAGCAATCCTTCCGAAAAAGAAATAAAGGAGATTTTTAATTACGAACTCAACACTCATGATTTATTTGTTACCTCCGGCAAAGAAGGGGCGTTTTATACCAATGGCGATGTTGTTGTGAATCAAAAAACCTTTAAGTGCGAAGTGGTGGATACAATTGGCGCCGGCGATACATTTTTCGCTTTTGCCTGTGTAACCTCTCAATTAGGGTATTCTAATAACATACTTTTAGTTCCTTCATTAGCCGCATCGCTTTCAACCACATGGCTGTGCAACGAAAAATCAGTTAATAAAAAAACATTAATAGAACATGCAGCTAAATTTATATAAAAACTTTTTTGCAGATTATTTTAATACTGAAGAGGTTTCAAAACAGTTAAGTGAATCGTTGAGCATTTTACACAACGTTAAAAACATCTTCTTTATCGGCAACGGCGGCTCCAATGCCATTTGTTCGCACATGCTCGAAGATTATGCTAAAATCGGGCATTTCAGAACTTACGGTTTTTCCGACCCGGCTTTAATTACCTGCTTTTCTAACGATTATGGCTACGAACATGCGATGGCCGAATGGTTAAAAATTTACATTCAAAAAGGTGATTTGCTGGTGGCTATTTCCAGTTCCGGAAATTCAAAAAATATTTTAAACGCGGTAAGTGTTGCCAAAGAGCATTCAGCAACTGTAATTACATTATCAGGCTTTAAGCCAGAGAATAATTTAAGAACAAGAGGTGATGTGAATTTCTATCTGCCAATAGAAAATTATGGCGTGGTGGAATGTTTCCATCAGGTTGTTGTTCACGCACTTTTAGACGAATACGCACAACAAAAAAAATAATGGAGAACGTATTAATAACAGGGGTGTCAGGATTTATTGGGAGCAATCTTCTCGATTATTTAATGGAGAATACCAATTGGCAAATTACCGGTTACGACAATTTAAGCACCGGTAATAAAGAAAACATTGCCCATCACCTAAATACTAAACGCTTTGAATTCATTAATCAGGACGCTTTTGAAATCGTGTCGTTAAAAAAATATTCTAAAGTATTTCACTTAGCAGCCTTGCCGCGTATTCAGCCAAGTTTTGAATTAATAAGCGAGCACATAAAAGCCAACGTATTGCTGGCCGCACACCTCATCGAAATAATGATTCGTGAAAATCACTATCCACGCCTGGTTTACAGTGGTTCCAGCGCAATTTATGGAACACCGGAAAAAATTCCGACACCCGAAACAGAAAAAATCGATTGCCTCAGTCCTTACGCCTTTCAAAAATACGAAGTAGAAAAATACCTTGAATTAATTGCCACCCGTTATCCATTGGATTACGTAACCCTGCGTTATTTTAACCCATATGGTCCGCGATCATTTAACGATAAAAATCCTTTTAATGCCTACAGCAGTGTGGTGGGCATTTTTTTAAACAAGGCCAAAAAAGGCGAAAAGATGTTGGTAACCGGTGATGGTATGCAGCAACGCGATTTTATTCATGTGCAGGATTTGGCCAGCGCCAATTATTTTGCAGCAATACATCCCAATAAAATAAATACCGCCTTTAATATAGGTCAGGGTTCAACCATGTCGGTGCTCGATTTGGCAAAAACCATAGGAACTCCTTACGAATTTATTGCCAAAAGAGAAGGTGAGGCTGAAATTACATTTGCCGACAATAGCAAAGCGAAAAAAGTACTTGGTTGGAATCCTAATGGCAATTTAAGCGAGTACTTAAAGGGTGAATTGAAAAAATGAAAAAGGGATTCATCTGTGGTATGTTTGATCTGCTTCACTTCGGCCACATTGTTGGTTTCAGAGAGTGCAAACAACATTGCGATTATTTGGTAGTGGCTGTTAACAAGGGTGAGAACATCGATTACACCATCAATCCGGGTAAACAAGCCCCCATATTTCCTTTAGAGCACCGTGTAGAATTGCTTCGCGAATGTCGGTTGGTAGATGAAGTACTGGTTTATAATTCGGAAGAGGAACTTATGAAACTACTTGCAAATGGAAATTACCAGGTTCGCTTTTTAGGTCAGGACTATAAGGACAAACCAATTACAGGCAGTAAACTAACTGCTGAAATAGTTTACCTCGACAGGAGTCATGGATTAAGCAGCAGTGGGTTTAAATCAAAGATTAAAAAATAATCTGACGCACACGCATAAATTTTCGTTGATAATATGCTTTTAAAAGAAAAAAAAATATTGGTAACCGGGGCCGATGGATTTATTGGCAGCCATTTGGTTGAGAATTTAATTGACGAAGGTTACAAGGTAAAAGCCTTTGTTTACTACAATTCCTTTAATTCATGGGGTTGGCTGGATACATTGCCAAAAGAAAAACTAAAAAAGATTGAAATATTTTC
>JADLED010000065.1 GCA_020846335.1 Bacteroidia bacterium | reverse complement strand
TGTGGCCGCCCTGCTTTCATTATTTGGCAAGGAATTTCACCCCATTAACCTCGATATTATTTTACCTATTGGTCTTTCTTTTCACACGCTGCAATCCATGGGTTATACCATTGAAGTGTATCGCGGCAACCAAAAAGCCGAAAAGCACCTGGGTTATTTTGCCAACTACGTTTTATTTTTTCCACAAATGGTGGCCGGCCCCATTGAGCGTTATGCCACATTGGGCAGCGGACTCCGAAAAGAACACAAAGCCGTTTATGATAATTTTTCGGATGGTTTTAAACTGATTTTGTTTGGTTTGTTGGTAAAAATGACCATTGCCGATAATCTGGCACCTTTTGTGAATCAGGTATATGCCAACCCTTCGGCCTTTAATTCCTGGCAGGTGCTATTGGCTGTGGTGTTGTTTGCCTTTCAGATTTACGCCGATTTTTATGGCTATTCCACCATTGCTTTAGGAAGCGCACGTTTACTGGGCATTACCATCATCGATAATTTTAAAACACCTTTTTCGAGTTCTTCGATTACTGAATTCTGGAGGCGCTGGCACATTTCACTTTCCACCTGGTTCAACGATTATGTGTTTACCTCATTTGTAACTGCCAAACGCGATTGGGGAAAGTGGGCAGTGGTTTTGGGTTTGCTGCTTACCTTTTTTATCAGCGGCTTGTGGCATGGTGCGGGTTGGAATTTTGCGCTTTACGGACTGATGCATGGTGTGGCACTGGTGTTTGAATTCCTCACAAAAAAACAGCGCAAAAAACTCTCTGCAAAAATACCAGGCTGGTTGTACTTTAAAATCGGAACACTACTTACCTTTTTATACGTGGCGTTTAGCTGGATATTTTTCCGCTCCGAAAATTTTGATAAATCCACACAAGTTATTAAATCCATTTTTTATAACAACGGCCTTTCTTTTACCGCGGTTAATTGGAGCATACCACTTTTTGCAACTCTGGCACTGGTAATGCTGGATGTGTACTTACACAATTCGCGTTTCGATTTAAAGGTTAAGAGTCTTAAAAGTCCTTACCGCTGGGCCATTTACAGCGTGTTGTTGTTTTGTTTAATGGCTTTATCGGGCACGCAAAAATTCAGTTTTATCTATTTTCAGTTTTAATGATAAAAAAAATTGGCATAAAATTAATTCTGTTGTTGCTGGTGGTAACGGGGCTCAATTTTATTTACACCTACACCTTGTTTGATGCCGATTTAAAAGAAAAAAGTCCCGAAGCCATTGCCATTAAAGCCAGTGTTGACAGTACGGATATTTATTATTTCGGCGAATCCTCCAACGTAACCTATCGTCCCGATGATTCCATAAAAACAAGTATTTCTGAGCTTTCGGGTCTGTTTTTTCCGAAATTAAAAGTCACCAACATTAATAAATTTGCCACGCATGGCGGCATTTACAAACAATGGCTGTTTGGCATGAGGCTGAAACAGCACAAGCCGGGAGCAATTGTGATAACACTTAATTTGCGTTCTTTCGATGCTACCTGGATTAATTCCAAACTCGAAACACCCTTACAGGAATCGTTGGTACTCACCAAGCCTTATCCCAATCTGATCAATCGCTTTATGCTGTCGTTACAGGCCTTTGATAACCGTTCTGAAAAACAACGCGAGCAGGAAGTGATTGAGGAGTGGACTAAAACCCAACTTGAATTTCCGTTTGAAGCCAAATACAGCACCGTGAAACAATGGGACGACGGGATGGCCAATGGCGGTCACTTAAAAGCCGATGGCACCTGGGATACCGATAAAATTTCGCTGGCCTGCCATTATATTAAAGGCTATGCATTTAATTTGAACGAAAACAACCCCCGGGTGAAGGATTTTGATGCCATTTTTAACTGGTGCAAGGAAAATAAAATATCTTTGTACCTGAATTTAATGGCCGAAAATTTAGATTACGCCTCTGATTTGGTTGGGAGGGATTTGGTGGTTTTAATGAAGCAGAACAGGGATTTCCTGATGCAACGTTATAACCGCGAACATTGTGTGGTGGTGGACAATCTGGAGCTGGTGAGTGGTAAGGAATTTATTGACCAAAACTGGACCTCGGAACATTACGATTACAAAGGACGGATGCGCATTGCAAAGCATTTGGCCACGGCACTTAAAAAACAATTTGAAAACAATTATAAAGAAGCATACTGATTATGTTAGATAAAAACGGAATAGCAAAACGCATTGCGCGCGAAGTAAAAGACGGCATGTTTGTAAATCTTGGTATTGGAATTCCCACGCTGGTTGCCAACTACATCCCAGAAGGTTTTAACGTGGTGTTACAATCCGAAAACGGTATTTTGGGCATGGGTCCTTTTCCATACGAAGGTGAGGAAGATGCGGATTTAATTAATGCAGGGAAACAAACCATCACGCTTTTAAAAGGTTCGAGTATTTTCGACAGTGCCATGAGTTTTGGCATGATACGTTCGCAAAAGGTGGACTTAACCATTTTGGGTGCCATGGAAGTGAGCGAAAACGGCGACATTGCCAACTGGAAAATTCCGGGTAAAATGGTGAAAGGCATGGGTGGCGCCATGGATTTGGTGGCCAGTGCCAAAAACATAATTGTGGCCATGCAGCAGGTAAACAAAGCGGGTCAATCTAAGCTGTTGCCTAAATGCGAATTGCCTTTAACCGGTGTGCAGTGCGTTAAAAAAATTGTAACCGAACTGGGCGTTTATGAAATTGTACAGGGCGGCGGCTTTAAGCTGTTGGAAAGGGCTCCGGGAATTAGTGTTGATCAAATTAAAAATGCCACCGCTGGCAAACTCATTGTTGAGGGCGATATTCAGGAAATGGTGCTTTAACAGGCATTGTGCTTTTACATAATTATTTCGGATGCCGGTGTTAATTGACATAGTTTTACCTTGCTTTAATCCCGGCAACAAATGGCCGCAGGAATTGGAGAGTTTCTATCAGGAAGCTTCTCAGCAATTCGGGCTCTCGTTTATTGTTGTAAACGACGGAACCACCGGCAACAAGGTGCAGGAACAGGTGATGGCGTTGCAACAAAAAAACATTCCTGTTCAGTTAATCAGTTACGAGGTAAATAAAGGCAAGGGTTATGCCCTGCGAACAGGCATTAAGGCTGCACAAAACAATTTGGTGGTTTACACCGATGTGGATTTTCCGTTCACCAATCAAAGCATGTTGGCACTCATGCAGAAACTGGCACAAGGCCAAAACGATGTGGTGGCGGGCTTCAGAAGCGAGGCCTACTATCAGAAAAAAATGTCGGGCTTCAGAAAACTGCTTTCAAAAGCCTTTCGGTTTTTTATTAGACGAATACTTAAAATTACAATTACCGATACACAGTGTGGCTTAAAGGGATTTAATGCCAAAGGCCGCGAAAAGTTTCTGAACACCAAAATAAACCGTTACCTCTTCGACTTTGAATTTATATACACCTCCTGCAAAGATAGCCGCCTGAGTGTGGGCGCAACAGAAGTGCAGTTAAAGGACAATGTGGTGTTTAGCAAAATGCGGTTAAAAGTACTGCTTCAGGAGTTGGTTAACCTTATCCTGGTCCTTTTATCAAAAAAGTCCGGTTAAATTATTCATTGAATTGAACTTATTTATTTGTTCGATTAAAGTAGGAATTATTTGTTTGATGAAACAAGTTGTTCGAAGAATTTATCTCGGAAAATTATTATACACTGTATCTCTGCCATTTACCACAAAAGCAACTGTGGTGTGTAAAGGCCGCAACATAAAATCCGAAATTTTGTATTCCAATTCCGATCTGCCGGCAATTACAAAATCGTATTTCTTTTTTCTGTCTATTATAATAGGGTATTCAAACACTGCGTATCCCGGGTAAAATCCGCTTAAAAAACGAAGCGGCACATCGTATTTCCATTTAAAGTCTTTAGTATCACCTTCGGTAACAATAAGATTGCAAGCCAAAGCCTGAAAGCGTTTTTGCGTGTAATAATACCTCAAACTTACTACGTACTCGCCGCTTTGAACCAAATTCGAATCGAGTGTGGTTATGCGTTCCATGTTATTCATGGCACTGGCAATAAAAGGTTTGCGGTTTTCAAAAGGTAAATATATCAGGTTGTTCGAGTCGGGTACCATCGTTTTATTTTCTATCCATTTTACATTAATGCCTGCTTTAGGCTTTAAAAAATCGGTTTTCGTAATGTAACCCATGTCCGAACTATCGTTGCTAAAAACAAACCTTACCTCTGGCAAAAGCCGCATTTCATCGGGCAACAGGGCGTCTTTGGTGGTAATTACAAAAAACTGCTTTTCATTAAGTAAAGACACAGCCGGTCTGTCGGCTTTGTACCCGTTAAGTAAATTAATTTCGTTTTCGGTTTCACTCATGGAGGTGCGCGACATCATGGAACTAAAAATTGGTAAACCCGAGTGGTAAGAATACATCATGGCCGGTAACATCGAATTGTTAAAGCCCACACGGTCATACATTTCGCTGCCACTTTCAAACATGGGCAAAGGCACAATGGCCTGCACCGGTGTTTTTTCCAAATCACTTAATACCTTTAGCTCCTCCGCATGCAATTGTGCCTTATTAAATACATTTCTCGATTTCCAAAAAACTTCCTTATCCATTTTAAACATGGCATCCGCTTCCCACAAATTGCATCCAAAAAAGAGCAGCGGCATTACAATCAAAAGGGATTTACGGAGCTGTTCCGTTTTTAATTGCGATATAAAATCAAAAATGGTCACAGCTAAAAACAGTGCCAGTCCGTAGTAAAAAAACCAGGCAAAGCGGCACACCGCCCTGAACTGATTCATGAACTCCACCTTTAATCCAAATAAACCAAAAAATTTGGTATGCCATCCAAAAGAAATAAATAACAGTATAAGCGAAGACACAAATATGGCCAGCATTTCTTTTCTGAATTTTATTTTTTTGAAATTAGTTGCCAGTAAAACCATCAGCAGCAAACTCAATAATATGCTAAATGCGCCCACATAGCTGTGTCCTTCGTAATGATCGGGGCGTTTGTTAAAAAAAATTTCCATCATGGTTTTAAATGGACCGAATACGGGTGCAAGAATACTGTCCACATTCTCCACCATCACGTCCAGCCCATAAGGTTCGGTGGTGCGATTGGGATGGGTATCCGTTAGAATCATAAAAAGTTTAAACAGTATTACCGGTACCACACATACAAACAAATTCCTGATAAAATTTTTCAAAAACACCTGTTGTCCAAAATTTAAAAATTGCAATATAAGCAGAGCCATAAAACAAAACACAGCCACACTAAATCCCATGTAGGGATGCAACAAAAAAAGAAAACAATGATAGCTAAACAAGGTCCAAAAACTTTTGACACCTTGTGTGCGCTGATAATTGAGTGTAAACAATACCGATAGTGGAATGATGCAGGCATAAGTTAAACCATGATGACCCGCATTAATTTTTAAAAATTGTGGTGCCAGCAAAGCAACGGCCAGTGCAACAAAAAAGGCCGATAGTTTATTAAAATCAAAACGTTTTAAAATGCCGTAAATAATCAGAGGGCTAATAATAAACGATAAAAAAATGAGGCCGTGTAAAATGCCAATTAAGTAACCGTGCGTAAAAGGAAGGCAGCGGAGCACAAACGTTAGTATTGGCTGGCAATCGGTGTACACCGCGTGTTCGCCATAAGGATAACTCATGCCGGTGAAGTGCAAAAAACCAGCGTCGTTTTTAATGTGGTAAACGTAAGTGTAATAATTTTTGATGGTATCGGAAGTGGCACTGGACAGAAGCGAATTGAGATGAAAAAAAATGTGATGGAAATAACCGAAATAAATAACAAAGCTGGTTACAAACAGCAACAGCTTTAGCTTCCACTCTTTGTTGATTAACGCGTTAAAAAAATCCATCGTTTATAAAAATAAGCATAAGTTTAGTATGGATGTGCTTCTTTCTCACAGGTATTAAGTTGCTTCCATCTATTTTTTAATAGTGTAAATTTTAACCGTTCAAAGCTCCGGGCTTTTAATTGCCAGACTGTTTATTATCGAGCCTATTCTTATCCTTGTCCTGGGTTTGTTTGCTGGCTGCGCTGGTTTTTGTGACGGTACATTTCCGTTCATAACTCTACCGGTATTAAGTCACGTCGTCAGACCACTACATATAGCAAAGTACAGCACAATACTTGGTTACAAGGCTCCAAAGGTATTCTTTGAATGATAAACCATCTGCCAATTATTCTATTGGATTTTCAGCGCATATTATTAAAATAGTTTAAACAGCCTCTTAGTTCCCTTTTCATAATAGTTTAAGCACGGACGAAATACCCGCTACGATAAAACGGAAGGTGTTTAGTGGCAAAAAAAAAGCCCCAAACACTACTGTTGGGGGCTTATTTTAAAAAATGGTTAAGAATCTATTGCGCTTCCAATTGTTTACCCAAACGCTTACGGGTATTTTCATCTAAATGAATTTTACGCAAGCGGATGTTCAATGGGGTAATTTCAACGTATTCGTCGCGCTGAATGTATTCCATTGATTCTTCCAAGCTGAATTTAATTTTTGGAACGATGCGCATTTTTTCGTCGGTACCAGATGCACGCATATTGGTAAGTTGTTTTTCGGTACATACATTCACCACTAAATCGTCAGGACGAATGTGTTCTCCGATAATCATTCCCGGATAAATTTCTTCACCGGCTTCGATAAAGAATTTACCGCGATCCTGCAATTTATCA
Organism: Bacteroidia bacterium; assembly: GCA_020846335.1. Classification (GTDB taxonomy): domain Bacteria; phylum Bacteroidota; class Bacteroidia; order B-17B0; family Aurantibacillaceae; genus Aurantibacillus. The sequence continues at coordinate 10,924 of JADLED010000065.1, read as the reverse complement.
ATACTGTAAGCAACAGCGGTACCTTTGTCTTTGCTGATTAACACACCTGCAATTCGGCTTGGAATATTGCCTTTCCAAGGTTCGTATGCTTTAAAACGGTGGGCCATAATGGCTTCACCTGCAGTAGCTGTTAAAACGTTGTTACGTAATCCAATAATTCCACGGCTAGGGATTTCAAATTCCATGTGGATTAAATCGCCTTTTGGTTGCATTACCAGCATGTCGCCTTTACGTTGGCTAACCAGGTCAATTACCTTGCTGGATGATTCTTCAGGAACATCCACGGTAAGTACTTCCATTGGTTCGCATTTAACGCCATCAATTTCTTTAATAATAACCTGTGGCTGGCCTAATTGTAATTCATACCCTTCGCGACGCATGGTTTCGATGAGTACGGATAAGTGAAGAATGCCACGACCAAATACCAAATAGGAATCGGGTGATGAGGTTTCTTCAATGCGCATGGCCAGGTTTTTTTCCAGTTCTTTATACAAACGGTCGCGTAAGTGACGGGAGGTAACGAATTTGCCATCTTTACCAAAGAAAGGAGAGTTGTTAATGGTAAACAACATGCTCATGGTAGGTTCGTCAATGTGCATGTTAGGCATGCCTTCTGGTTTTTCGAAATCAGAAACGGTATCACCAATTTCAAATCCTTCAATTCCTGTAAATGCGCAAATATCTCCTGTTTCAACTTCACTCACTTTTATTTTGCCCAACCCGTCGAATACAAAAAGGTCTTTAATACGTGATTTTTGAATTCTGCCATCGCGTTTTACTACGCTAACCGGCATTCCTTCTTTAATAACTCCGCGGAAAACACGACCAACGGCAATACGACCGATGAAAGAAGAGTAATCCAAAGAGGTAATTTGTATTTGTAAAGTTCCTTCGCGCTTAGGGGCGGTTGGAATTTTTTCTAAAATGGTATCTAATAAATAAGTGATGTCGGTGGTTGGGGTTTTCCAATCCGGGCCCATCCAGCCTTGTTTGCTTGAACCGTAAACTGTAGGGAAATCCAACTGATCTTCGTTGGCACCAAGGTTAAAGAACAGGTCAAATACACCGTCGTGCACTTCGTCAGGGCGACAGTTTGGTTTATCTACTTTATTAATAACGAGCAATGCTTTTTTTCCTGCTTCAATGGCTTTTTGCAACACAAAACGTGTTTGTGGCATAGGACCTTCAAAAGCATCCACTAAAAGAATAACGCCATCGGCCATGTTCATTACACGTTCCACTTCTCCGCCAAAGTCGGCGTGGCCCGGGGTGTCGATGATGTTGATTTTTGTGTCTTTATAGGTTACCGACACGTTTTTGGCAAGAATGGTAATACCGCGTTCGCGTTCCAAATCGTTGTTGTCGAGGATAAGTTCCCCGGTTTGTTGGTTATCGCGGAATAATTTACATGTGTGTAAAATTTTGTCAACCAGAGTGGTTTTACCGTGGTCAACGTGGGCAATGATGGCAATGTTTCTAATAACGGACATTTAATAATTTTTAAGGGCGCAAAGATAGGGATTTTTTTGCATATCCCTGTAATTATTAATAAGATAGGGATAAGTTAACAAAACAGCTTATTTCAGCACTATGAAATATTAGGAGATTAAATACCGGAATATTGGTTTACGAAAGCGTTACCACTTGTACTCCTTCACCACATCCACAAATAATTTTACTTTTTGTTTGTCCAAATCAGGATAAAGTCCGTGTCCTAAATTACAGATATAGCGTTGTTTTCCGAAAGCTCGGAGCATTTTTTCAGCTTCTGAAATTATTTTTTCGGCATCGGCATACAATAAACAAGGGTCGGCGTTGCCCTGCAGGGTTTTGTTACCGGCTTGTTGGCGGGCAGTGGCGGGGTCAATGGTCCAGTCGAGGCCGATGCTGTTGCAGGACGTTTCAGCAATTTTTGGGATGGCATAGTGTGCATCTTTTGCAAAAACAGTTATGGGTACTAATGGCGACAGGGCATCACAAATTTTAGAAATGTATTGAAGCGAAAATTCGTAATACATGCTTTCGCTCAACACACAAGCCCACGAATCGAAGAGTTGCAACATGTCGGCTCCGGCAGCTACCTGGCCTTTTAAATAATTGATATTGCTTTGAGTTATTTTTTCGAGTAATTGATGAGCCAGTTCGGGTTGGGTATATAAAAACTGTTTGGCCTTGCTAAAAGTTTTACTGCCACTGCCTTCAATCATGTAGGCAAACAAAGTCCATGGTGCACCTGCAAAACCAATTAAGGGCACGCGGTTATCCAGATGTTTTTTTGTTAATGAGAGGGCCTTCATCGCGTAATCCAAATCGCCGGCTTCAGCAATTTTAAGTTTATCAATGTCGGCTTTGTTTTTAACGGTGTGCTCAAACCAGGGGCCTTTGGCTTCAATCATTTGGTAGGGCAGGCCCATGGCTTCGGGTATTACTAAAATATCGCTGAAAATAATGGCGGCATCCACACCCAGAATGTCCACGGGTTGTATGGTTACTTCGCAGGCCAGTTCGGGGTTTTTAACAAAGTCAATAAAGTTTTTTGCTTTGGCGCGGGTGGCACGGTATTCGGGCAACACACGGCCTGCCTGACGCATGAGCCAAACCGGTGTGCGTTCCACATCTAATCCTTTGGCTGCGCGGAGTACTAAATCGTTTTTTAACATCGGGCAAAGGTAAGTGCATTAAACGAAGTAACAAGCGGAGGCCTCTTATTTTTTAACGTCTGTTCAAATCAAAGAGTTGTTTTGAGTTTTGCCTTTAAGGAAATTCAGGCGTATATTGTAACACTATTGTTATGAAGAAAATATTTTTATTGGCATCATTTTTTTTGCCGCTCGTTTTTATGAATGCTCAGGAACATGCCTGTGCAAAAAGTAAAATTCATTCGGTTGCATCTGTAATCACTCAGCAATCAAAAATGGCAGCCCTCTCGCCACAAACCTCACATGAGTTAAAATACGACGTTAAGTTTGTGCATTTGAATCTGAATGTAGAACGAATTAATAAGTACATCAGCGGCGGGGTTAAAATAGTGGGCACCGTTACCATTGCGCCTTTGGATACTTTTCAAACCTTGTTGCATCTTAATCTCACCATAGATTCCATACGTTTTAACGGAGTTTTGGTATCGGCCATTCGCCAGGATAGCATTGTTAAATTTAAAACTCCCACCAATTTAAATGCAGGTGCCGGTTTTACCACCACCGTGTATTATAAGGGCACACCGCCCAATGGAGGTTCGGCCATTGGCAGCGGGTTTAGCAATGCCACCTCGGGCGCATGGAATAACCAGGCCACCTGGAGTTTAAGCGAAAGTTTTGTGGCTTACCACTGGTGGCCCTGCAAACAAATATTAACCGATAAAATAGATTCGAGTTGGGTGTTTATTACCACTGATTCTTTAAACAAAGCAGGATCAAACGGATTATTAAAAAATGTGGTTGTTGTGGGAAATAAAAAACGCTACGAATGGAAATCGCGCACACCAATTGATTATTATTTAATTTCGGTGGCGGTGGCCAGGTACAAGGAGTATAAACAATACGCCAAACCCTTGTATTTGCCCAACGATTCTATTTTAATACAAAATTACATTTACGACAATGCCATTAACAACAACAATTGGATAAATCAGCAAAAAGTGGCGCTCGATAAAATGCCACAGGTAATGTCCTTTTTGTGTAACATGTATGGAATGTATCCGTTTTATAAAGAAAAATACGGACATTGCATGGCACCGTTGGGTGGTGGCATGGAACACCAAACCATGACCACACTGGGTTTTTTCGAATATTACATCAATGCACACGAGTTGGGCCACCAATGGTGGGGCGACAATGTTACCTGCAAAAGCTGGGGCGATATTTGGATTAACGAGGGCTTTGCGTCTTATACCGAACATTTGGTGGCACAATACCTTGACCCTGTAAATTTTGCAGGCAACCTGAATGCGGCGCACAATGCGGTAATGGGTCAGCCCGGTGGCAGTGTTCATTTTACTGGCAGCGATACTTTAAATTCCGGGCGTATTTTTAGTTCGAGGCTCACTTACGATAAAGGCGGTGCCATTATTCACAGTTTACGCTTTTTAACCAACAACGATTCCACATGGTTTAATTGTTTGCGTGGTTTTCAAAATACGTATAAAAACGGCACAGCTTCGGCGGTGGATTTTCAAAATTATTACCAAACCTTTACCGGCATAAATCCAACTCAGTTTTTTAGTCAGTGGTATTATGGCGAGGGTTACCCAACGTTTACTGTAAAATACAATTACACGGGCACACAGTTCTTTTTAAAAAGTTCTCAAACGGTAAGTATGCCTTCGGCCACGCCTTTATTTATTACGCCCATTGAATATAAAATAAGCAGGGCGGCCAAGCCCGACACCACCATTCGCCTGATGCACAGCAATGCGGTGGAGGATTACACGATTGCCTTAAACGGTACTGTAACGGCGGTGCAGTGCGACCCGAACAACTGGCTGATAAATAAATCGGTGGGGCCAAGCAGGGATGCTTCTCTTGGTGTTCCGCCCAATTTGGCCGATGTAGCCGAGTTGAATGGTAGCACGGAAGGCATTTCAATAGGGCCAAATCCCACCAGGGGCCTTGTGGAAATAAGCAATAAAAATAACGCGAGGGGTTTTGTGGAGGTGTATGCTTTAGACGGACGCTTATTAGCAAAAAAAGTATTGGCAGAAAAAACGAGTATCGATTTAAGTGATTACTCAGCCGGTGTTTACCTGATTAAATTTTTGGATCCGGAAAACCAGGAGCGGATGTCGCAAAAGGTGATTAAGGAATAGGGGGCTAAAGCGATTTAAAATGCATTAATTCTTCGGATCAAAGCAATGGCAAACGTTGGGGTTTTATCTTACCAATCCTTTGATTCAAACTGGCGCGAATAGAATTTGTTTTCTGATGTTATCAAGTGGAATAAATAAATTGCAAACTCAAAGAGAATCTAATAAATTCTTTGGTGTCAAAATTCTACTCTTAGTTTTAAATTTAACCGGCTTATCTATTTTTGGACAAGTTCGCGACAGCCTTCCAAATGTATTAAGCAATCAGGGAATCAGGGGGATAACTATTGGTCAGAAAAATATGGAGGCGGTTATTGCTAAATTTGGAAAGACTAAACTTGTGAAAAATTATTCGTGGGATAGAGGTTCTGCCACAAAGTATTGTTTAAATTATAAAGGAATAATTTTCGAGTATGTTTCCACCAAAAAAGAATTTACTCTTGGCTCAATAACTATCACCGGAGCAAATTACCTATTGCCTGATAGTGTAACGATAGGCACTACTGAAAAACGTCTTCTGGAATTGTTTGGAAAAGCAAAAGAGGAGTTAATAATTTCTGAAGATGAGAAAAGCCTGTATTACTTCAACAAATACTTCGACGTTCTTTCTATCGATCTGAGGAAAAAAGGTTTTAATTTTGTTATCTGCAGAATGCAGTTTTGGAACGAGAGTTTGTAATGTATGCTAAAATGATTTAATGTAATTTTTTATGGAATCATTGAGGTGCTAAATAACGTAGTCGTTTTTATTTCCCTCATTTTTTGTTTTTATCTAACAAAATTTATTTAGAATATATCCCCCCCAACAAAAAAACCGGAATAAAAAATCCCGGTTTTTTTATTTATGTATATCGAAAAGACTTATTATGCTACTTTTTCGCCTTTAAGCACGGCAGCCATGGTTTTGCCAATATCGGCAGGGCTTTCGCACACGTGGATACCGCAGTCGCGCATAATCTGCATTTTGGCTTCGGCTGTATCTTCGGCACCACCTACAATGGCTCCGGCATGGCCCATGGTACGGCCTTTGGGTGCGGTTTTACCGGCAATAAAACCAACTACCGGCTTTTTGTTGCCATTGGCTTTTATCCAGCGGGCGGCTTCGGCCTCGTAACTTCCACCAATTTCGCCAATCATTACAATGGCTTCGGTTTCAGGGTCGTTCATTAATAATTCAACCGCATCTTTGGTAGGTGTGCCAATTATTGGGTCGCCACCAATACCAATGGCTGTGGTAACACCTAATCCGGCTTTGGCAATCTGGTCGGCTGCTTCGTAAGTTAAGGTTCCGCTTTTAGACACAATGCCCACTTTTCCTTTTTTAAATACAAAGCCCGGCATAATGCCCACTTTGGCTTCTCCGGCAGTAATAACACCGGGGCAGTTAGGGCCAATTAAGCGGCAGGTTTTTCCTTTTAAATATTCTTTCACGTAAATCATGTCTTTTACCGGAATGCCCTCGGTAATGCACACTATTACTTTAATTCCGGCATCGGCAGCTTCCATAATGGCGTCGGCTGCAAAAGCGGCAGGCACAAAAATAATCGACACATCGGCACCGGCTTTTTGCACTGCTTCGGTTACAGTGTTAAATACCGGTCGGTCTAAATGCACCGTTCCACCTTTACCGGGTGTTACACCGCCCACCACATTGGTTCCGTATTCTATCATTTGGGTGGCGTGAAAAGTGCCTTCGCTACCTGTGAAACCCTGAACAATTACATTTGAATTTTTATTTACCAATACCGACATATTTTTCTGAATTTTTAGAGCAACGAATATACTTACTTATTTACATTTACACAATTCGGCAATATTGATTAATTTTCCCCGCATTTAACACAGTACCAAACATTTTGAACACCTTTATCGAACTATACACAGATGGCGCAGCCAGCGGAAATCCAGGGCCGGGAGGCTATGGCATTGTGCTAAAATTTCGCCAACACCGCAAAGAAATAAGCGGTGGGTTTAAACTTACCACCAACAACCGCATGGAACTTTTGGCCGTGATAATTGGACTTGAGAGTGTGACCAGTAACGATTTAAAGGTGAAAATATATTCCGACAGCAAATACGTGGTGGACCCCATTAACCTGAACTGGATTTACGGCTGGAAAAAAACCGGCTTTAAAAACAAGGCCAATGTGGATTTATGGCAACGTTTTTTGCGAGTGTACGATAAAAACAAACACGAATTAATTTGGGTGAAAGGCCATGCCGAAAACGTGGAAAACAACCGCTGCGATGTTCTGGCAGTGGCAGCGTCCAAACAAGCCAATTTGCCGGTGGATGAGGGCTACCTGAAATCAAAAGCAGGTGACTAAGTGTTTACTCAACGCCTTCCGTCCAGATACACATTGCCCTGACGCCAGTATTCCACGGCAGTGTACCAGGCGTCTTTAAAAAACGGCGAGCGTTCCAACACATAATCGTTGTCAGAAAACGGATTACCTGTTTTATTAAATATAAAGCGCAGGGCAGAGGGGTTGGCCTCGTTGCCATACACCCAAATTTCGTCTTTTTTGCTTTTGTAAATATTGGTGGGTGGTCCAAACACAATAAATACCATGCCACGATCGCTTTTCCAGCCTTGTGTGTAGGCCGAGTAAAACTGATTGGCCTCGCGCACCCTGCCATAGTAACGTTTAAGCAATTCGCGGGCACGCTCGTTACTACCCGCAACAGTTAACCAAAAATTATCAATGGCCGCTTTTTTATCCACTGCATTCAGGCAGGTTTCGTATTCGGTTTTTTCCATAATGTAGCGGCAGCTTTTTATCATTTCGGTAACATTGCCAACACCCGGAAAACTTTTGTCGTACGTGTAAAGCGAAAACCCATTGCTGAGGTCCTGATCGGCCATCACATGATAAAAACCCTGCGCCGGCATTTTCAGTAAAAAACTGTTGGTGTTTAAATTAAGAATAAAAGCACTGTCGGGTTTGTATTTAAATTCTTCGGGTTCTTTTAACGAAAAGGGTGGAAGAGCCGGACCGAATTCTTTAAAAAAGCATTGCACCGTAACATCACGAATGGCCGAATTAACAAAGGCTACCTTAACCGTTTCGTCGGGCGGAAAATTGTTTTTAAACGCCACGGTATCCCTTACCGATGCTAAAAAATTCTGAGCACTGTAGCGATTCAGTTTATTAATGCGCAAGCCCGAGGTGTAGCGTGTTTTTTTATTAATGTCGATGGTTTCTAAATCGAGGTAATAGTTATGATTGGTAAAGGCCTTTACTTTAAATTTAAGCGTGAGGGGTTTAATTCGCACTATTTCATCCTGCGAATGGTCAAACAAATAAAACGAAGCGCTGTCGAGAATTTTTTTCGATCCGGCTTCACTCAACAATTTGTAGCTTACTTTAAGGTTGGCATAAAAAATAGTGGTGGTATCGGGGCGCTTGTAAAGCAAATTATCGTTTTTTATTTCGAGGTAAACGCTGGTTAAACTGTCGTTGATGTGGTAGGCTATTGTATTTACTTCAGGCAAATTATCATCGGGACCTGCATTGTTTTTTGTTGGCTTAGAGGTGTAGCCATGATTAGTTTTGCATCCGCCCAAAAAAAGAATGAAGAGAAGGATAAACGTATTTGCGCTAAATGGTTTCAACTTATCAAATTTAATAATAAAAGCTATCTTTGTTAAGCGTGAAAATAAATTTTAATATCTGGCGGATAATTGGGCTCTTGGCCATTATTTTATTCGCGTTCTTTTTCTTTAAGGTGGTGGTTTATCTGGTTATAGCCGGATTTCTGTTTTTACTTGGCAACCCAATTACACACCGCATCGAAAAACTACACATTGGCAAATGGCGTGTGCCCAACGCACTGGCGGCAATTGTTACCATTCTTTTAATCGTGGGTATTGTGTTTTCGCTTTTCTTTCTCATCATTCCACCATTAATGAGCGAGATAGGATTTATATCAGAACTAAACTTTTACGATGTGATGCACAACATACTGGAGCAATACCCCTCTGCAAAAAGTTTGTTGCACAAGTTTGGTAACGAAACCGATTTGGAGCAAAGTATTTCCGCACAATTAAATCAACACATGAATGCCGATAACATCAGTTCGGTGCTAAATCATACTTTGAGTTATTTTGGTTCGGCACTGGGCGGCACTTTATGTGTGTTGTTCATCACCTTCTTTTTACTCAAAGATGAAAACATGATGCGCGAAAGTCTTTTGGTGGTAACGCCCACCGGTACCGAAGATGCCATGAAAGAAATAATGCTTACGAGTAAAAAAATGCTGAGTAAATATTTTGGCGCTTTGTTATTAGACATGTTTATTGTTGGCCTGTCGGCATTGCTCGTACTTACGTTATTGGGAGTGGAAAACGCCCTGATTATTGCCTTTTGCGCCGGTGTGCTCAATATGATACCTTACATTGGTTCGGTAATTACCATGATTATTGCTGTGGTGCTGGGTGCCAGCAGTTGCATTAGCGCCAGCAGCTACGAATTAATTGGCCCCACCATCAATAAAATTTTCTTTGCGCTATTGAGCATTAACCTAATTGATGCTTTTGTTGTGCAGCCCTTATTGTTTTCAAAATCGGTAAAAGCCCACCCGCTCGAAATTTTTATTGTAACCCTTATGGCCGGTACCATTGGCGGCATTATTGGCATGGTGGTGGCATTGCCAACCTACACACTCATTCGCATTGTGGCCAAAGAGTTTTTAACCCATCTTAAGTTTTTCAAAAAAATATCCGACACCTTAGATTAATTATGCAAACAACCATTGATTTTTTAAAGAAATTAAAAAACAATAATAACCGCGAGTGGTTCGAAAAAAACAAAGAAAACTATCTTAAAGCCAAAGAAGAATTTGAATGTTTGGTAGATAAACTCATTGGCGGTTTGGCAAAGGCCGATAAAAAAATAACCCCTGAGCTTAAAGCCAAAGACTGCACTTTCAGAATTTACAAGGACGTTCGTTTTTCGAAAGATAAATCGCCCTACAAAACCAACATGGGTGCCAGCATCAATCCGGGAGGAAAAAAATCAATGGCCGCCGGTTATTACATTCATTTGGAACCCGGCGCTGCCTTTTTAGCAGGTGGGGTTTACATGCCAGAGCCCGATAAGCTGGCCGCCATTCGTCAGGAAATTGATTACAATCCCAAACCGCTGCTTAAGATTTTAAATTCGGCTTCGTTTAAGACCTATTTTAATGGCTTGGATGAAGAAGATAAATTAAAAACAGCACCAAAGGGTTTTGAAAAAGACCATCCCTATTTAGAGCTACTTAAAAACAAACATTTTGTAGTAAGCTATAAATTGAGCGACAAGGACTTATTAGGCAAAGACTTAGAGAAAAAAATACTCGGAGGCTTTAAAGCCATGCAACCTTTGATGGAATATTTGCGTGAGGCTACTACGAAGTAGTAATTATTAAGAAGAAGAATAGTAGGTTACATAAAAGCTCCTTCAAAGTGCCTTTTATCCAAGTATTTATATGTTTGTGGTGGTTGGAATTTTACAAAACTTCGTCTGAAATTTGAAAGAGTAATAGGTTGATTGAATCTCTTACAATTAATAAGTACAATTCCAACTGAAATAGATTTTCCTTCGAAATAGTTAAAATACCTGAACTTGTCTATTCCCAATTTTGATTGAAATTTTAACCATAGCCTTTCTGGTTCCATAACAATAACTTCCTTGACCTCGCATGTCCCAATGATTGACATAACTGGGCTCGTACTGTATATTATTACTAAATCACCTTTGTTAACTTTTGGAATAGATTTTCTTAACTCAATAGTTTTTGAACCATCAAAAATTTTTGCAACAAATTCTGGTTTAACTGATATGAAAAGGGCTTTATTCACAATATTTCTTTACCTATTTTGTATATTTCATTAAAAACTTCTTTGGTCACTTCAACAGGTGATGCAAATGTATTACGAGGCCTTCCGAACCTTGAAAGAATCTCAGTAATGGTTTCCAAAGATACTTGTTTTTTAAAAACTTCTGTATCACTAAATTTGATAGCTTTCATTTCTTTTTCGGCATTATTACCCGCCGCTGAAAAAATATCTTTCCATTCATAGATACCATAGTTTCTATACTTCTGATAAAGGGATTTAGCTGAACCTGTATATACTTC
>JADLED010000064.1 GCA_020846335.1 Bacteroidia bacterium | reverse complement strand
TCACAAAAAAAACAAAACATGAAAAAAACAATTGTAGCACTGGCTCTTACCTTAACTGGGGCCAATTTGTTCGGGCAAGACCTGACATCGAAAAAAGGAGAAGCTTATTTACCTGAAGCAGGTGACTGGGGATTGGGCATTGATGCCACCCCGTTTTTGCAATACGGTGGTAATTTCTTTGGTAAAACAAGTACTAACAGCGCCCCAACATTTAACTTTTTGGGTGGTTATCAAACCATTACCGGTAAGTATTTTGTTGATGCTTCTAAAGCCTACCGTGGTGCTTTAAGAATTGGTATTGGCAGCAACACCGATCGTAACATGGTAACTGACCGCACCACCACACTATCGGCGGCTAATTTCCCTTCAGTTGATCCAATGAAAGAAAACACCTGGAAACACTCAACAACTAACATCGGCCTTTCAGGAGGTATGGAATTCCGTAAAGGAAAAACCAGACTTCAGGGTTATTATGGTGGCGAAGCGGCTATTTTCTTTGGTTCATCAAAAGATGTGTTTACTTATGGTAATGCCTTAAATACAGGTACCACTAATCCGGTAGGTGTTACTTCTGCTGATTCCTTCCTTGGTGCAAATAACATCCAATCGGTGCCTTCTCAGGGTAGCATTGGCAGCGGCCGTGTTTTAGAACGCAAAAACGGTTCAAGCTTCTCATTTGGACTTAGAGGTTTTGTGGGAGTTGAATATTTCATCTGGCCAAAAATCAGCTTAGGCGGTGAGTTTGGTTGGGGTCTTGGAATTACTTCATTAGGAAAATCTACTACCACAATTGAAAGCATTGGTAACAAAGGCGGCACTAACAACGACGAGATTGGCACTACCACAGTTACTGGTTCAAAAGGCGGTGTATTTTCGTTGGACACTGATAACAGCAATTCGTTCTGTGGTCCTTCAGGTTCAATCCGTTTAAACTTCCATTTCTAGTTTAAAATACTATTTGAATAAAAGCCCCTTCGGTATAGCCGGAGGGGCTTTTTTTAGTTCTATTCACTAACCATTCTTATTTCTTTCACTTAAATTTTTACCTTCGGATTTAAACAATCATGAACAAGCTTTACCATAATTTTTATAGAAAGTTATATTTAAAAACCGGCGGATTTTTACCCGCTGCACCCTTGAGTTTAAATGTATTTCCCGGCGATTTTTTTCAAATACGAAATGGCGAAATGCAGGTGCTGGGTAATTTATTCAGAAAAAATATCCTGAATGGCCAAGAGGTGGCCTTGTTGCCGGAAATTAATTTGTCCGAACAGACCTGGTCGTTGAGTGATATGAGTCTTGAGTACGCCAATGGAATAGAATTGAGTCAACACGCAGAGTCAACACTTTCTTTAAATGAAAAGCAAAGTAACTTAATCCTAAGCGGCGATTTTACATTCCGTGCCAATCATCCACAATCTATCAAAATAAAAAACTGGGGAGATATTGAGCAGACACTTATTATTAAATTAACACAAACTCATTATTCCTTTCGCGATGTTTACGTGGTTACAGAAAGTGCCAGTGCTTCTTCCTTTTCTCTCGAAATAAAAAATAATGAAAACATTGACCCGTACGACAATTCCAATGCTGGTGCTACTAAGCCTGAAATAACTGATTTGTCGGAACCAAAAAATAGTCAACAGAAAAATAATTTTTTCTATAAGGAAAACAAAAGAAGACCCTTGTTTTTTAAAGCAAAAAAATTAGTGCTTTTTGACGAAAAAAAGGAAGTGTTTGTTCAGTCGTTAATGAACGAATCGATAGGTGCAATTGATTGGGCAAAAGATTTTTTTAAAAACAGTTTTGAGCTGGAACAAAAAACAGAACCAAGGTCATTTCAAAATACTTCGGAAAGTTTGCCGGATATGCTTCCTCCCAATGAATTGAACGCGAATACTGTGTTAACTTTTTTCAAATGGGCAGACCTTTCATTTGATGACATTGATAAATTTTTTAAACACGATTAAACGATTAGAGCACTGCAATTTTTTTCAGATTAAATCCGGCTTAAAGTGATTAAATTTGTTTTATGAAAAACAGAATTGGTTTAGTGTTATTAATGGCCTTTTTATATTCGTGCCAAAGTAACGAACCGCAAATTAATCAGAAGCTTTCCAATCAGTTAATTGGCGAATGGCGCAGTGTTACTATGAAATTGCAGTTAAAGACTTATAAAAACAGTCCGTCAGAAAAAATAGTGGAGGTGAATGAAAACAATTGGGCGCAAAAACTAAACATGCAACCCATTCGTACCTTTTATCGGGTGGATGGTACTTACAATTCGTTACACCTAAATCTAAGAGACAGCGCTGTTCTTAACCCTTCGGGCAGATGGACGGTTATTGGCGATACCCTGCACATGATGGATACCTTTCCGCAACGTGCCCCGGTTTTTAAATACAAACTCGTTTTGAAAGGCAACGAACTTGAGTTGTTTGGCAACGACGATTTGGATAACGACGGCCAAGCCGACGATGTTTATTACAGCAAGCAGAGAAAAAATTTAAATAGATAAGTTTAAACAATTTTACAAAGGAATGTTGCCATGTTTTTTCTTAGGCAACTTATCCACTTTGTTTTCCAGCATTTTAAAGGCTTTAATCAATTTAATGCGCGTTTCTTTTGGCTCAATTACCTCATCAATAAATCCACGTTCGGCAGCGCGGTAAGGGTTGGCAAACATGGTTTGGTATTCGGCTTCCTTCTCCTTCCATTTTCCTTCTTTATCTGCAGAAGCAGCAATTTCATTTTTAAAAATAATTTCGGCAGCACCTTTGGCACCCATTACTGCAATTTCGGCACTTGGCCAAGCGTAATTCATGTCGGCACCAATGTGCTTGCTGTTCATTACATCGTAAGCCCCACCATAGGCCTTGCGGGTAATAACCGTAATGCGCGGCACAGTGGCCTCGCTAAAGGCATACAATAATTTGGCACCGTTGGTAATAATGGCATTCCACTCCTGATCGGTACCAGGCAAAAAGCCCGGCACATCTTCAAACACCAATAAGGGAATGTTAAAGCTATCGCAAAATCTGACAAAGCGCGCGGCTTTGGTGGAAGAGTGAATGTCCAACACCCCCGCCAACACTGCTGGCTGATTGGCCACAATGCCAATGCTGCGTCCTGCCAAACGGGCAAAACCCACCACAATGTTTTCGGCAAAATGTTTATGCACTTCAAAAAATGTATCCACATCAATCACCTTTTCAATCACTTCTCTTATGTCGTAAGGTTGATTGGCGTTGTCGGGAATAATGCTGTTAAGTTCTTCACGACTCTCGTTACCAGCAGTGTAGGGCAGTGCGGGTGCGTCTTCCTCGCAGTTTTGCGGCACGTAACTCAATAATTGTTTCAGGTAATTAATGGCTTCCAGTTCGTTGGCACAGGCAAAATGGGTAACACCACTTTTAGAGGCGTGGGTCATGGCACCGCCCAGTTCTTCGCTGGTAACTTCTTCGTGTGTAACGGTTTTTACCACGTTAGGGCCGGTAACAAACATGTAACTGGTATTTTCAACCATTAAAATAAAATCGGTAATGGCAGGGCTGTAAACCGCGCCACCCGCACAAGGCCCCATAATGGCGGATAGTTGTGGAATAACTCCTGAACTGCGAACGTTGCGGTAAAAAATATCTGCGTAACCGCCTAATGATACCACGCCTTCCTGAATTCGGGCGCCACCACTGTCGTTTAAGCCAATTAACGGAGCACCGTTTTTCATGGCCAAATCCATTATCTTACAAATTTTTTCGGCGTGGGTTTCGCTTAAACTGCCACCAATCACGGTAAAATCCTGCGAAAAAACATAAGTGAGCCGGCCATTAATGGTGCCATATCCTGTAACTACGCCATCGCCCAAATATTTTTCCCTATCCAAACCAAAATCGTTGCTGCGGTGTTGCACCATCATGCCAATTTCTTCGAACGACCCTTCGTCCATTAAAAAGTGAATGCGCTCACGGGCGGTTAACTTTCCCTTTTTATGTTGGGCATCAATGCGTTTTTGTCCGCCACCCAAAAGGGCTTCGGCTTTTTTTTGTTCGAGTATGTTTATTTTTTCGTTCATAGCAGATTATTTTTTGTTTTCGTCCAGTTCGTTTTTTCGCAATTCCACCGGATTACTTTTTTTACGGAGTTTCAGGTTCAGTAGTTCCACACCAAAACTAAAGGCCATAGCAAAGTAAATATAGCCTTTAGGGATTTCAATTTTTTGAACATGTACACCTTCCACCACCAACAGTACGGCAATTAATACCAAAAACGAGAGGGCCAGAATTTTAAAGGTTGGGTGTTTTTCAATAAAGGCCGAAATTTTTGGTGCATAATAAAACATCACCGCCATGCTTATTATCACCGCAGTTGACATGATTACAATGTCTCCGGCCATACCAATGGCTGTTATAATTCCATCCACACTAAACACAATATCTATAATTAAAATTTGCAACATAATGGCCCGGAAACCTTTTTTCAGGTTTTTTTGGGCCTGATGGCCTTCTTCATTAGAGCCCTCCAGCTTATTGTGAATTTCGAGTGTACTGTTAACCAACAAAAACATACCGCCTGCAAACATAATCAGGTCTTTTAAAGTTACTGCATGCGAGGCAATATTAAACAATTCCTGTTCGCCTTTTATCAGGTAAAACAAAGTAAACAGCAGCGAAATGCGCATCACAATGCCCATTATCATCCAGATAAAGGCGGCTTTTTTGGTTTGCTCTTTGGGCAGGCGGCCCATAACAATTGAAACAAATATAACATTGTCTATACCTAACAAAATTTCCATTACGGTAAGACTGAGCAGGCTTAGTAAACCTTCGAGGCTGAATAGATGACTTAACATAGCCAACAAAGATATTATTTAATTTAATAAGGAAAATATAACCTAAAAATGGTCAATGTCGTTATGATTAAAAAAAGAAATTTCGGTACTTCGCAACCTGTTTTTTTAGTAATTAATTTTAGCAAAACATGCAACAAAACATCACCTACATTTCTGCCGAAGAAGCTTTAAAAGTAATACAAAGCGGCCACAGGGTGTTTATACACGGCAGCGCCTGCACTCCATTGCACATGCTGCGCGAACTGGCCAAACAAAAAGACAGGCTTCAGGATGTGGAACTGGTATTTATTTCGGTGCAGGGCGATATTGAAGTGCATAAACCGCAATACGAAGGCCATTTTTTAATAAATACCCTTGTTGTTTCAGAAACCGTTAGGCCTGCCGTAGAGGAGGGCAGAGCCGATTTTACACCGGTATTTTTAAGCGATATTCCCGATTTATTTAATAAAGACATTCTCAGCCTCGATGTGGCCATTGTGCAGGTATCGCCGCCCGATGCGCACGGCTATTGCTCACTCGGCGTTTCGGTTGACATTGCCCGTTCGGCCGTTTCAAAAGCACGCTACATAATTGGTCAGGTAAACGAAAACATGCCCCGTACCCATGGCGATGGGCTTATTCACACCAAACGATTTACCCACATGGTTTGGCACAACGAAGCCCTGCCGCAAGTGGATTATAGCAGCAAGATTGGCGAAAGCGAACTAAAAATTGGAAAATACATTGCCGAACTGATTGACGATGGTAGTACCCTGCAAACCGGCATTGGCACCATACCCGATGCCGTTTTAAAATGCCTCAACAACCATAAAAATCTTGGCCTGCACACCGAAATGTTTAGCGATGGCATTATGGATTTGTTTGAAAACGATGTGATTAACAACACAAAAAAACGCATCCATCCCTACAAAACAGTTACCGGCTTTGCCATTGGTACCAACCGGCTTTATAATTACGTAAACGATAATCCTGCCTTTGCATTTTTAGACATTGATTATGTAAACGACCCCGGTGTAATACGTCGTAACCCAAAAGTAATTGCCATTAACAGTGCCATAGAGGTGGATGTTACAGGGCAGGTGTGTGCCGATAGCATTGGTACCCGCCAGTACAGTGGCATTGGAGGCCAATTGGATTTTATGCGCGGGGCAGCATTGAGCGAAGGCGGTAAACCCATAATAGCCCTTAGCAGCCGCACCAACAAAGGCCAGCCACGCATAGTGCTCATGCTTAAACCCGGTGCAGGTGTTGTAACCACACGTGGCCATGTACATTATGTGGTAACCGAATACGGTGTAGCTTATTTGTACGGAAAAAATTTCCATCACCGCGCCAAGGCCCTCATTGAAATTTCGCACCCCGATGACCGCGAAGAACTCACCAAACATTGTTTTGAAAGGTTTAAGAAAATGTAAAGGCTGTTTCTGCTTTTGATATTGAGAATGTTAAAAGAGAGAAAGTTGACACTGTTAAAAGCCGATGCACCCGCGCCAGGGATGGAGCGGCCTGTCTGAGCTCCTTTAAAGCGCTGCCTCTTTTGCGCTTTAAAGAGCGAGT
>JADLED010000063.1 GCA_020846335.1 Bacteroidia bacterium | reverse complement strand
CCCGGCAATCCCCCACCATTCTCCCACCATTCCCCCAGCAATCCCCCACCTTGCTCCCACAAAACCAGTTATACAGTAAAACCGACCAGTTATACATTTTAGTACATGGTTATAATAATTGCGTTAACTTATCGCCGACATGGGTGTATTAAGATGAATCCCATTAAAATATGTTCAGGGATTTTTCGACCAGAGATTTAAGACCCACTTACAAACTAACAGTGAAACTAAGAAAAATATTAGACGAACTGGGCATTTTTATAGGTTAACAAAAAAAGAGTCACTCCTAAGTATCTATTCGTTTTGACAATTCGGGAGTAACTAACAGTCCCTGGCCGCAAAAATAATTCGGAAGAATTTATAAAAATTAGTTTCGGTAAAACCAGCCACTTATTCAAATTACCCTTATACAAAGGGTTTTGCAACCAACTAAAATTTAGATTTATACGTTAAGTATAAAAGAGGCGTATGCAAGTACTAAAAATTAATACCATCCTCAAAAGGAAATCCTGTTTATTCGCCCATTCGGGTTACTTATAAAATCCAGGGTAGAACAGCTTAAAACCCAATGCTTCATACAGTACTCACTAAAAATAGAATCGTTATGCAATTCTTAATCAAAGTTGAAGTAAGGCCGTATAGACACGCCGAACTCATTAAACTATTCAATTCCTCCAAAACCCGTTTTAATAACGACATACGACCATTCCGAAAGAAACTTGGCCCCCGGCACGGCCATAGCTGGAGCATCCGGCAAGTCGAAATGATTTTTGAAATTTTAGACCATCCTTACATCATTATCGGCGAGTAAGTTCCTTTTTCAAATTTTTAACAAACAATTTTTCTGATTGGCAATACCAGAGCTACGGGGTTTCCCCCGGCCTTGTAACTCACGTAAATAAAGCCCTTCGGGGCTTTTTTTATGGGCAGTAAATAAACAAAATATCCCTGAAAATTATTATCGAACTGAATCGAACTGAATCTAACCGATATGAACTATTTTTTTAAATCCGGCGAAAGCTCGACCTGATGCGGCCTACGGCGCTTTTTAGTCGCCATAACTTTGTATCAGAAAGTAATCGAAAGCACTCTACCGCAAGAAAACAACTAACTCTAAAAAAACATGGAAAACAAGAATAATAACAACTGTCAGTATTGCGGCCAGCACTTTCAGGGTGAACAAGCGGGTCAAAACTATTGCAGTCCGTTTTGTAAAGAAACCATGCAAAACGAAAAACTGCTCAGGGATATATTCGCTCAAAACGGGCAAGACCAGGAACAAAAACGGGAAGTGCCAACGGGATTAGGCCGGATAGCCGGTGCAATCGCCAGTGAACATTTTTTGAAGGCTCTTAACCGCTTAAAAAGAATCGAGGATTTTTGGACGTTTTGCCATGCAACATTTTGGTTTGACCGGAATTTCTGCGAGGAAGAACAAAACCATTACCGCCGACTTATCGGAACGTATTTCGACAATCAGCAGGATGCTGACAGTGTATTTACCGAACTCGTTGAAAGAGCCTGCGCTCTGAAACTCTATTTCAACCGTAACCGGGATACTAAAATTCCTTCACCCTCTGAGTGGCTGAATGGAAACCGTTATTGCAACCTCCGTTGTTCAAAAATGTGGCACCATGATTTTCTACACAAGCTATCACCCAATGCGGCAAGTATACTGGCAGTGAAATGGCTGGCAAAATCCTATCAACGTTTCGCACAAAGCAGCAATTTGCTGGAAGTAGCCCTGTTCAGGCAAACCCTCATTTCAAACAAACAACCAGAACTATTGCAAATCTATCTCAATGCCGTGTTTCACTTTCAATTTGTTCAATTCTAAATCTGGTCTTATGAAAACGCATCCTACAAACAACAGCAAACCCACCTTTACAGGGCCATTGGGTAAAAAGGAACTGGCCAAACTATTAGGCGTTTCCCTGTTCATTCTGAATAAATGGCTAAAGGCCATTGCTAACGAACTGGGCAAACCCGTTGGCTTCAAATACAGCATCAACCAGGTGCGTTACATCGTCGCTAAATACGGTTCATTATCTGAGTTTGATACATCCGAATTTGGAGCCAGACTGGATTTAAGCAATGCCACGTATTCCGGCACACTGGTGGTAAAAGCGGAAATCATTGAACGATTAAAAAAGCATCCCGATATAAGATTGGGTAATTACATACACTAAGCCATTGCACATCGCACGAAGTCAACTCAAAACCATAGTTCGATTAACTCAGTAACCATGAAAACCAGCACCAGCACAACCGACAGCACCTCACAGGCATTCTTAACCGGAACCATCCTGTTTGCCAACCTCGATTATTCAGCCCTGGAAGCCTACGCCATCAAAGCAGTGATAGGCGGAGCCATCTGGATGATTTTTAAACTGGCAGGGGATTACCTGAGCCATAAGATTCTAAAGAAAAACGAAACCAACAACCAAACTAAAAGCGAACATCCAAAACAACAGGACGGCGAATAAACACGATGAACCAGGTCACTAACATATCACAACGCAATTGGGAAAGTGCCACCAAGGTTAAGTTACTCGACCTTGCGCCTTACAAACCTTTATTTCCTAAAGCCACTGGAAAAGACTGGACTATAAAACGCAATGCCGGGGTATCGCACACTGTAAAGTTTATCCCACAGGCGGTAACAAAATGCAGTTGGCAGGTTGAAACCTTTGTAAATAAGGAACTACGTTACCTGCCACTTGAACAAGCCTGTAAAAAATTGTGGTGGTGGGTGCGTTTCCACATTGAATGGGTCAGGGATGAAGAAGGGAAGGAACAGGTAAGAAGCCCCCGCCGTTTGGTATCGGATGGCAAAGGTGACTGTGACTG
>JADLED010000062.1 GCA_020846335.1 Bacteroidia bacterium | reverse complement strand
TATTTAAAACTCAGCGAATCGGAATCGCCACAGTCGCAAACACCAGTATTTGCAAGGTCGGTAAATGATTTAAAGGAAGAGCGGAGTATAAATGCATTAACCACCTTAATTCAAATGCAGTTGTTTGTGTTGCAGAATCAAAAAATGCCTATTGCTATCCGATAAGGAAATGAATCATCACGAATACAGTTGTATATTGCCTGTTTGACGTTTGTTTTGTTTTTCTTCAATGTCTATTTCGGTAAGTAACACGGTTCTTTCGGCCATAAGGCTTTCAAAGGCATTATAGGTATCGATGTTAAATTTTTGAAGCAGGGAAGTTACCAGCGATTTTAATGACTCCACAAATTTTGCAGGCGTACCATAGGTTACAAAGGCTATAAACGAATAGCCTAAAACAATTATCGAATTAAACCGCAGTATTTCGTTAGAGGATTTTTTAAGATTGAATGGAATTTTGTAATGTTTCATGTAAAGGTAGTTGGCCAGAATAAGAGCAAGAGCCACAATTAAGCGTGAAATGAGCAGCATTCTTTTCTCGGTGGATTTAATTTCTTCTTTCTTCCGCTGCAGTTCCATCAGTTTTTCTTCGATGGTTTTTAACCGTTTCTTTTTATCATCGAGGGTCAAGGGCCTTTCCTGGCTCAACAGCTTGTTGGCCGCCCAACCCACGGTGATGAAAATGATGCAAATAAAAAATATGAGCAAAATAAACATTAAAAAGTGACCGAATGACTTTTTGAGTTTCTTGTTCATTTTATTACTTTGTTTAAACAACTAAGTTATTAAAAGATTGGGGCGTGGAATTTACATGGGGACTTACTTTATAAAAGCATTGTTTTAATAACTCGAAAATTGCACGGATGCCTATGATTGTAAGCCTTGTAAAAATGAATTAGGTTTGCAGTAGCCGAAACCATTTGCATTGGATTAAACGGTTTTTTAATTATGGAATTTATTTATCCCATACAGGTTTTACCTGAGGACATTGATCAGTTGGGCCATGTTAACAATATCATTTATTTAAAATGGGTGCAGGAGGCTGCCACCGGACATTGGAGCTGCCTGGCTACGGAGGAAATGAAAAGAAATTATGTGTGGATGATTGTGCGGCACGAGATAGATTATTTGAAGTCGTGTGTACTGGAAAGTAACATAGTGGCCAAAACCTGGGTAGGCGAAAGCGAAGGAGTAAAATCGGTTCGCTTTGTGGCCCTTATTGAACCAGATACTCAAAAGATAATGGCAAAGGTTAAAACCACCTGGATATTGTTGGATGTGGCCAGCAAACGCCCTAAACGGGTTACACCAGAGATAATAGAATTGTTTAAATAGTCTTTAAAAACTTTCAACATCTGTAAATAAAGGAAATTATGGAAAAACGAAAGTTCTATATCAGCGTGATTTTTAAAATGTTTTTATAAAATACAGGGAAATTACAGGTCTTAAAGTCAATGGGAGTAAACCAGGTGCCTGCGCCATGGGATTGTAGCGGAAATGCAGTGCAGGACTTTGCGTTATGTTTGTTGGCAGAGGAGGGGGCATAACGCCAGTGACGTTATGAGCCAGCTAGTACGGAAGCGGAAGCCACCGCAGCCCTTCGACTAACTCAGGGCAAGCCTACAAACATAGCAAAGGATAAACAGCATTGGAGCACGGCAACAAGCCAGTGGCTTGGTGAGCGAGATTGTGCGATTGACGGTGTCAATGAGCGAGGCCTCTTTTTCTCGCTCCTTGACAGGCGCCCAAATGGCTTTTTAAGTAAAGACTAAATAAATTACCATTATGTTGAAAGAACAATTTGCACGGATTACATCAGAGACGTTCATTCACATTATTTAACTGAAAAACTCCATAAAAGGAAGAATAGGCTTATGAAATGTGAAGGGGCACCAAATCAATTAAGTAATTTTGTTTTTTATAAGTGGCACAATTATCCGATATTAATTTAAACAGCAATCCCGTTGAAACACGCGTGGCACGTGTTTTCAGAGATGAAGCCGGGGTTATTAGTGTTACCCTAAAAGATTGCGGCCTGGTGGACGAGTTTGATATTATGGATTTAAACCTGGTTATCCGACACCTGGCCCAACATAAGATGGCGTTAAAACTGCTTATCATTTCAGACGATTTTGAAATGAGCAAAGAGGCGAAATTAATGGCCGAAAAAGAAGACAACATTTCTAAAACAATTGCCAGAGCCATTGTGGTATCTAATAAACTAAAGGCTTCCTTATTTAATTTTTTTATGCAGTTTGGCAAAACACGCAATTACCCGCAGCAGTTTTTTAACAACGAAACCGAGGCCTACGACTGGTTGCTGCAACAGCGGGTTAAATAATTTCAGAGTTTTATTATTTTTCGTTTGCCCTGTTTCACAAAATGCCGCACTAAATCATCGGCATCGGGGTAATACGTTTTATAACTTACAAAGCCTTTAAATTCTTCGGCATTGCTAATTTGTTCGTAGCTGTCGTAATAGCCGTAACCCGCGTAGCGACCGTTTTCTACCAGCACCACCGAATATTCGCCCACCTTTCGGCCTTTATCCAAAATCACAAAATCCTTGTCCTTAAAACGAAATTGTTTAATAATTTCTTTGGCCCTTTTGTTATACTCTTCAACGGCTTCTTCACCCGCACAAATGCCATTGCATTTTTTTATCTGATGGTTAAAACAAACGGCATCGCTGCCCGTTAAACCACAATAGCGCATGCACAATTCATATTTGTCTATCCATTGCTCCAAACGCTCGCGGGCCGACGAAAAGCTGTTAAATGCCAACAAGCCGTTTTCACTTTCGTCGTAGGGTAAAAGTTTAAAATTAATAATGCCGTCCTTGTTTTTAAAAAAATCGATGCAGTGGGTAAAAGCCTCCGACTTGCGCATGCGGTTGTATTTGGGTTTATGTTTTTTAATTTCTTCCGATTCAAGCAACAGGGCAATGAGTTCGCTGCCAGTGACCACATAATCCACATTATACATGTCGTTGAGCATTTTTTTGCTCTTGGCAATTTCGCTGTTAAAGTGGCTCAGGGCGCGGCCATACATGTTGTTGCTTTTGCCAATGTAAATAATTTCGCCTGCCTTATTTAAAAAATAATACACCCCACATTCTTCGGGCAATTTGTTGAGCACGTATTGTTTTATTTTATCCACACGCCGGGTCATAATTTCGGTAACGCCCATGTTTTTATATTGTGCATGTTGGGTTTTAAGCCGAATGAGCAAATCAAATAACTGCGCGGTGGCCACGGCATCGCCTTCGGCACGGTGGCGCCCTTCAATCTCAATGCCTAAGGAAGCACACAAATGTCCCAGACTATAAGAAATGCGGTTGGGCAATAATTTGCGACTAAGCCGAACGGTACACAATGTTTCTCGTTTAAATTTGTAACCCAGCGAATTAAATTCTTCTTTCACAAAACCATAATCAAAACTCACGTTGTGTGCCACAAACACGCAGCCTTCGGTCATCTCAATTATTTTGGGAGCTATTTCGTGAAACTTTGGTGCATCGGCAACCATTTCGTTGGTAATGCCGGTGAGCCCGGTAAAGAAGGGATTGATGAGGCATTCGGGATTAACAAGACTGGTAAATTTTTCAATCACACTCAGGCCATCGTGTTTAAGAATACAAATTTCGGTGATTCTGCCTTTGCGGAATTCAAATTTTCCGCCGCAGGTTTCTATGTCGATGATGGCAAACATTGGCTCTTGGCCAAAAGTAGAGCAAATAAACCGGATTGTAAAAAAATGCTACAATCAATAGCAATTCAAAAATTGTTCAAGAAAAATGGGCAAGCCTTAATTATAACGGAATAAAAATTTCATTAAATGTATTTGTTAGATTTGGCTTCTTTAATGGCCTCGTCGCGCGAATGTACATTGAGTTTGGAGTAAATGTTTTTGATGTGCGATTTTACAGTTTCCAAATCGATAAACATTTCTTTGGCAATTTTGCTGCGGCTTTTGCCATTGGCCACCTGTTCAAGAATTTCCGTTTCGCGTTTGGTAAGCGGTGTGTTTTGATTTTTATGAAAAGAACGGATTACAATTTTTGCAATGTTCATGCTCATTGGAGCGCCACCATCCATCACTTCCTGAATGGCATCCATAATTTTTTCGGCACTGTCGCTTTTGGTCAGGTAGCCCGAAGCGCCTTTGGTAAGCGCGTTAAACACATTGTCTTCGTTGTCGTACACCGTAAGCATTAACACGTGTGTTTTTGGGAGCAATTGTTTTAGTTTGGGTAAGGCGTCGATGCCTTTCATGCCGGGCAATTCAATGTCAAGTAAAATTACCTGAGGTTCGTCGGCAACAATTTTGGCAATGGCTTGTTCGGCATTGGCATACGAATTTACCACGCGGTATTTTTCTGAATTATTAATTAAGTAGGTAAATCCGGTTCTGATGGTTTCATCGTCTTCAATCATCACCACTTTTATTGGGGCTTTATTTTCCATGTCAGATAAAAATGTTTTTTAAATTAATGTTAATGTGTGTGCCTTTTCCGGGTGCGCTGTTTATAGTTAGTTCGCCATTCATGCGTTTGGCGCGGTTACTCATGTTTTTTAAACCATTTCCATTATGAACAGTTTCGGGATTAAAGCCTGTACCATTGTCCTTAATAGAGATACGCAATTCATTATCACTGTTTAATTCCACTTCAACGTCCACCAAACCTGCTGCTGCATATTTTAAACAATTATTGTAGGCTTCTTTAAAAATCATCGAAAGATTGCGGCTGTAGTCGAGTTTCAGCTTTCGGGAATTAATTTTGGTAATGTTGTGTTTAAACACAAATTCCACTTTGGTTTCGCTAAAAAGTTCGATGCCAATTTCGCGGATGTGCTCGGTAATTTCAAACAGGCCGTCGTTTTTAGAATTAAGCGACCATATAATGTCTTTAGAGCCGTTATAGAGTTTGGTGGTGTTTTCTTTTATCTGTGCCACCAGTTTGTTAACCTCGGTATCACTGTTTAATAGTTTAGAACGCAGCATGTCGGTAAGCACCGAAATGCGTGTGAGGCTGTTTCCCATTTCGTCGTGAAAATCTTCGGCTGTGCGCTGACGTAGTTTAATAAACTCTTCTTCGCGGATTTTTTCGAGCAGTTCCTTGGCTTTTTGTTTGCGTTTTTGCCTGCCACGGGTTAAGAAATAGGCAATTAAACCACCGGTGAGCAGCAACAAAAGCACCACCACTAACTGAAAAACTCGTGTTTGATAAAATGCTTTTTCAATTTCGAAAACATACTCTACTGTATTAAGCGAAACCACGCCATTCTTGGTGAGGCCGGTTACTTTTAAGGTATAAATGCCCGGTGGCAATGCGGGATAAATAATTACGGGGTTATTGCTGGTAGTGTAGTCTTTATCAATGCCCTCGAGTTTGTATTTGTAAATCACATCTTCGGGATTGGTATGATACACTGAACCTAATTCGAAAGTAATGTGGTTTTGTTTGGAATTTAATTTAAGACCATGTGGCACCTTAAACCAGGTTTCGGTGTTGGTAAACAAAGTACTGTCTTCAATATCAGACGAAAAAAGTTTAACCGATCGTAAAAAAATAAAGGGCGCATTTTTTTCGGCAATGTTTATATATGGATAAAAGTGAAACAAGCCTTTGGTGGTGCCAAACCATAAACTCGAATCTTTGGCCGGTAACACACAGTTGTGGCTGCATTCCATGCCCAGCAGGCCGTCGGAGCGACCATAGTTTTTAATGGCTTCAATTTGCATCTTTGAATTGAGTTGCAGGTTACAAATACCAAATCCGGTTCCAATCCACGCTCTCTCGTCGGGCGAAAAATAAATGCTGTAAATAAAATTGCTGGGTAAACCATTGGACGTTGTGTAGTGCAGAATTTCGCCGGAGCCAATGTTCCAGTTTAGAACGCCTTTGTCGGGTGTGCCAATTAAAATATTATTGTGTTGTTGGGCCAGGCACAAAATGTACTCGTTGTTTAACTCTTTGGATTTAACGGCATGTATCTGATAGTTTTTGTTTAAATAAAATAAACCCTTTGAGGTGCCAATTAAAATACTATCGTTATCAAAACGCATTATGGCGGTGGCTACAGCGTTGCCGGGAATTTTAACAGAAGAAATTTCGTCGTCTTTGTTTTTAACAAACAAACCCTGGTTGCTGGCAATGATAAGGCTTCCGGGCTTGTCATTAAATAATACATTGGCGCCCCACAATTGCAGGGCAGAGTCGTTGCTTGCCACTAATCTATGAGCCCCCTTTTTTTTGTTGTATTTCCACACGCCATTGGCAATGGTTCCAATCCAAACGGTTTCATCATCGGTGTTGTCGGCATAAACGCAATAAATCTTACTGTTTTGTAATACAGGACCTTTGTGAATAACGGGTTCTAATTTGCCCGAGGTATTTATCTGAAACAGCCCGCCACCATAGCCTCCTGCATAAATGGTACCTTGTTTGGTTTGTGTAACGCCCATAAAAATGGGATTAACCAGTCCTGACGATTTATCAAAATAAGTAAAGGTATTTTCTCTGAACTTGTAAATGCCATCAGCATCGGTAGCAAACCACAAATTATTTTCCGAGTCTTTGTAAATGTGATTCACAGAGTTATCTGTAAGGCCGCTTTTGCTGTTAAAGTGGATGATTTCTTCGCCGTCAATCCTATAGGCACCTTCGTCGGAACCCAACCACAAACGGCTTTTGCTGTCTTCGGCCATGCAGAGTACATTGGCATTTTCAAAACCCGGAAGTTTGGTTTTAACAATTGTGAGTTTGCCTAGTTTAATTGAGAATAAATTGTTGTTAATAATTAAATGCGTGTCGTTGTTGCTGCTGATAAACAGACTGCGCACAAAACCTTTATTATAAGGTTCTTCTGGCGAAAAAAGTTTGGTGCATGTTGTTTTGTTGGCGTATTGGTAAATTCCTTTGCCATAAACAGCGGCCAATACCGCGCCATTTTTGCATTTATAAAAAGCGGTCACACGTTCGGCAGTATCGCCCGACAGGCATATTTTTTCGGCAACAAATTGTTTAATGCGGTAACATTTAAAATTATTGAGCGCCAGCATAGCACTATCGTTGGTTTCGCAAAAGCCCAATACATTGTTAATTGAGGAAGCGCTCAGGCGAATATTTTTAAAGCTTCGGCCATTAAAAACGGAAGCGCCATAACTGGTGCCAATCCATAAATTGCCGTTAGCGGCGCAATACAATTGGTTGATGTGATTGTTTATTAAACCTTCCTGCACACTGTAACCGGTAAATTTTTTTCCATCGAATTTACAAATGCCGCCTTCGGTGCCAATCCAGAGTTGCCGGTAGCTGTCCTGACAAATAAACGAAGCCTGTGATTGAATAAGGCCGTCTTCCACAGTCCAGTTAACAAAATTATATTTCTGCGAATACAGGTTTGTAAGCACTACTACAAAAAGTAATGTAAGGCGGAATATGTTTTTTTTCAGATTCAAGATGGTTCGTAATGCTTTAATAAGCCTTAATCATTTAAAGTTATAAAGGTAACTTAAAGCTTCGATACCCCGCAAGGGGTGATTTTGTTAGCTCAAAAATACCCTTTAGCGGGTATTTCGGGTTTAGCAGGATATTGTTTATTTTAATAAAAAAATACACGCATGAAGCCAGTCATATTCAGCCTTTTATTTCTGTTAGTAGCTACTTTTGCCAGCGGGCAATCGTTTAAAAAACTTCAGGATGAAGCGTCTAAAGAAGCCATGAACGGCAACTTTTTAGCGGCCATAGAGTTGTCAGATAAAGCAATAACCCAGGCTACCAAAGATAGAAAAACCGATAGCAACGACCTGCTATCGCTTAAATCTGAAAATGCCGCTTATTATATGTTGAGCGAAAATGTGGACAAGGGCATGCAATTATTTGAGCCTTTGCTTAATCAACTTTCTGAGCCTGGCATTTTGCCCAAAACGGAAATGAATGTGCGCCAAAATTATGGCATCTCGCTGGTGTTTTTAAATCAGCATCAAACAGCCTTGCCACATTTGCAAAGGGTTTACGAGCTTAGTAAGACCAACAAAATAAAGGCAGAGGATTTGGTAAGTGTGGTGGGTTCGTTGGCCGTTTGTTATCAGTACCAATATGAGTTTGCAAAATCTGAAAACACGTTTAAAGAGGCGCTAGACATTCTTAAAAAAGAAAATTTAACCAATACCATCGACAATGCTTATATGCTTAATAGCATGGCCTTGTTATATAAAGACATGCTACTGGCTACAAAGGCCATCGAAAAGTATGAAGAGGCCGAACGTATTTTTAATAAAACCAAAGACACAGTTAATCCTCAATTTCCTGTTTTTTTGGGCGAATACAGTGGCATGTTGGCCGAAACAGGGCAGCACGACAAAGCCCTTAAATTAAGTTTCAGAGCGCGTAACATCGACCGCCAAATGTTTACCGAAAATTCGTCGGAATATGCAGGCGTACTAAACAACATTGGTTTTATTTATTCCGACTTAAACCGAATGATTGAAACCGAACAGTTTTATATGGAGTCTATTAAAATAAAAAAGAATTTGCCTTACCAGCGCATCGAAAGTTATCTTACCAGTGTGAGCAATCTGATGAATTTTTATAACCGTGTGGGACGTAACGATGATGCGCTGGAACTGGCCGCAGAACTGGAAGGCGGACTTAAAAACAAAAATCTGGTGGATACATTAAAGCGTGCGGTTTTTGCCAATAATCTGGCTATTCTTTATTTGCACAATCAAAATCACCAAAAGTCGATTGCTTATTTTAAAGATGCCTTAATGTATTACAAGGCGGTGTATGGACCGGACAATGAATTTGAAGCCGAAATTTATGTGAACATGGGCACTTTGTTACAGATTCAGGAAAAGTACGATGATTGCAGTTTTTACCTGAATAAAGCGGCCGACAATTACTTGAAACGGCCCATGACCGGTACCGCAGATGACATTAACACACTTTGCAATCTGGTAATGATTTTGCGTGGTGCCAATAAGTTTGATGCGGCCGAAAAGTACGTCAATCAGGCACTTGAGTTGGCCGAAAAAAACAAGTTGAAAGATGCCGAGATACTTGAGCAGCTTTACATTACCAAAGCGCAAATAAGTGCCGACATGGATAAGGTAAAGGATGCCATGGATTATTTTAATAAATACCTCGACTTAAAGTACCAACAGATTGAAACCAATTTTAGTTACATGACTGAAAATGAAAAGATGTTTTTTCTGGAAGAGTTTGAAACCAATATTAGAAATTTTTACACGACTATTTTGGATAACATGGATAAATATCCTGAATTGATAAAGGCCTTGCTCGATTTTAGATTAAAAACAAAAGCGTTTTTATTGAACAACCTGTCTAAAATAAAACAACATTTATATGAACTCAAAGACCCCGTGTTGAACGAAAAATTTGAACAGTTAAAATTAAAACGCGAAACCATTTCGAAGCTTTTGAATTTTGATACCAATGAATATCCTTACGCACTGGCCGAGGCCACCGCGCTGAAAACCGAAGCCGATTTGCTTGAGAAGGAAATATCCTACAAGGTGTCGGTTACCGGCACTGTAAACGCCACTAAAAACACAGATTGGAAAATGGTGCAAAAACAATTGGGCCCCACAGAGGCTGCTGTGGAGGTGTTTCAGAGTTATTTGATTTACGACAAGGGCAGGGGCAAAGGCACCAACTACACCTTTATTGTTTTAAAATCAACAGGCAACCCGGTGGCCATTTCTATCGATCGCAATATTAATTGGGAAAATGAGGTGATGGGTGATTACCGAAAAAGCATCGAAACTAAAAAAGACAATCCGGATGTTTACCGCCGATTGTGGAAAAGCGTAAACGATGCGCTTACCGGCATTAACACCGTGTACGTGTCTCCCGACGGAATATACAACGAAGTGAACCTGAACACGCTCTTAAATGGTGAATCCGGTAAATACCTTATTGAAGAGAAAAACCTGCATGTGCTCACGAGTTTAAGAGATATTAAAACAATAAAACTTGCCAAAAACATCAAACCCGAAAATACCATTCTTGTGGGAAATCCTAAATTTGATTACGACATTACCAAACTCAGTTCGGCTAAAAGCGATTTGTCTTCGGCAGTGGCCACGCGCGGCGCCTTTGGTTTTGTGCTCAACGAGTTGCCGGGTACCAAAGAAGAAGTGGAAGTCATAAAACAAACGCTCGAAAAAAACGGCATGCACGCCGCCATGTTCACCGAAATTAATGCCAATGAGCACGATATTAAGAAAGTAAAAAATCCCGATGTGCTGCACATTGCCACCCACGGTTTTTTTCTGGAAGATCCTAAAGAAGAAGATTTGATGGGTTACAGCAAAATGGAAAAACAATACTACATGAACCCCATGTTGCGCTCAGGCATTTTTTTTAGCGGCGCCAACAAAACCTACACACTTAATACAGGCAACATCAATTCGTTAGTTGATTTTGAAGATGGCATGTTAACTGCTTATGAAGCCATGAATATGAATCTTGATGAAACTGAACTTGTGGTGCTGAGTGCCTGCGAAACGGGTTTGGGAAAAATTAAAAATGGTGAAGGGGTGTTTGGCTTACAAAGAGCGTTTAAGCTGGCCGGTGCAAAATCCACCATCATGTCGTTGTGGCCGGTGAGCGATGAAGCTACAAAGGATTTAATGATTGCCTTTTACGGTGCCTGGACCAAAACCGGTAACCTTTACAGTTCGTTTAAAGAAGCACAATTAGAAGTGAAAAAGAAATACCCACAGCCTTATTATTGGGGAGCTTTTGTACTGACGGGAAAGTAGGAGGGATTAGTGATAAGTGCTTAGTGATAAGTGCTTAGTGATAAGTGTTTAGTGATAAGTGCTTAGTGGTAAGTGTTTAGTGATGAGTGTTTGGTGCGTAGTGATAAGTGTTTAGTGGATTTCAACTTTGAACTTCTCGCGCTGAGCCTAGCCGAAGCGTCAACTTTGAACTTCTCGCGCTGAGCCATGTCGAAGCGTCAACTCTCAACTATGAACTTTCAACTTTGAACTTCTCGCGCTGAGCCATGTCGAAGCGTCAACTTTGAACTTCTCGCGCTGAGTCATGTCGAAGCGTCAACTTTCAACTTTGAACTTTCGACTTTGAACTTTCATTATCTCGCGCTGAGCCTAGCCGAAGCGTTAACTCTACCTCAAAACCCCAGTCTCTAAACCAATTTCGCTGAAGAGTTTTTTTACTTTGGCAGCCGTGGCTTCATCGCCAGTGGCGCGCACATAGGTATCGGTAAGGGTGACCACATTTTGATGGTAAAATTTTTTCATTTCATCCACCATCATGTCCTTTGTCCACAAATCAATGCGTAGGGTGTTGTTTTCTTTGGCATCCCAAAGTGCCACCATCAGGCTTTTGCATTCACTTTTTTCGCCCGAATCAGGGGCTTCCCATTCAATGTGTTTGGGCAGGTTATTTTCGTCAACTGTTACTTTAAAGGTAATTTCTGTGGTTTTCATGAGGTGCTATTCTCCCAGTATTTTGAATTCTATTCTTCTGTTCACGGCGTGTTCGGCTTCGGGGCATTCTTTATTGTCGCCGCAATCGTTTAGTAATTTGCTTTCGCCATAACCTTTGGAGTTAATACGGTTACCGGCGATTCCTGAATTTACAATATAATCTCTTACAGTTTTTGCACGTAGTTCGCTCAGTTTTTGATTGCTTTCGGATGTACCTTTGCTATCTGTGTGCGCACCTATTTCAATTTTTAATTGTTTGTTGGTGTTAAGCACCAGAATAATTTTATCTAGAATTTGTTGGGCATCGGGAGTTAAGTTGTATTTTTTATTTTCAAATAAAATATTTTCAATCACCGATTTTGGTTTTGCAGTTGCAGTTCTTTCGGCACTTACATTGTTCTTTTTACCATCAACAAATTCCAGCCAGGGGTCCTCCAGTTCTACATCACGCAGGCTCGACAGTTCGGCACTTACAGGGTTGTAGGTAAACTTTGTACCTTTTTGGTGTGTCATTACTTTCACCAAAGTTTGATCGTTGCTGTAAATTAAAATGTTTTTGTAAACATCCAGTATATTGTCTTTGTTTTCGGCACTCAGGTAAAAGCGTTTTAAAAACGGCAGGTATTTGAATTTAAAGGCACCAAAGTCATCGGTAATTACGCTGTCAATCGGTTGATAGGTATCGTTTAGCAAAATGATTTTTAACTTACCAATTGGTTGGTTCACGTTATCGCCAAAAATGGTGGCTTTAATATCCATTTTCATTTCATCTTCGCCAATGGTAAAGTTGTTGAAGGTTTTATTGTAGTTTGAATTTAACAATAAGGAATTGCGTCCACTCACCATGGTATCAAGCGTGGCAATGTAGGCATCGTGCGCTGTTAAAAGGTCTATCTTTTCGCCGGGGGATAAATCAGCATGGTCAACACCAATGTAATAAGTATTATCCGGCTTAATGTCTTCAAACACAAACGAACCCATTTTATTGGTTTTGGTTTTTTTAATCACCGTATTTAGCTTGTTACTCAGGTAAACATTTTTTTCGGCAAAAAACCTTTTCTCTTTTGCGGACGAGGACACCAGTTTTCCGCCAATGTTGGTGGTGTAATTTTCGTCGCGAAGTTTGTCTGAACTTTTGCCGTTTAAATCCCAAACACAAAAACCATCTGCAGGTTTAGCCAGTTGCAAAAGTTCTGATTTTGAATTGTAAAGACCCAGCATACCATTCAACATATCGCTGAGCTCGGTGGGCACCTTGCCAGATGTACCGGCAGCTTTAACGGCTTTCACCACATCGCTCAGATCCATTTTTATCATGGCCACATCCACAGGCTTCACATCGGTAAAGGTAAATGCCCCAAAGCGGTTGGTGGCCGTACTTTTAATCACTTCGCCCTTATTATTTAAGGCTACAATGGGTTTGTTTTTAGCTGGTTGAAGTTTATCGTTGTTTAAAAAAACCTTACCTGCAAACAAAGTCGGCTCGTTTTCGCTTTTAGCCGCAGTTGTTTCGGTGGCAACGGCTTTCTTTTTTAAAATGGTGGCCATAAAAGCATTGTTATAGGGCTCATCGTCCATCATTGTTTTTTTGCCATTAAAAATTACGCGGTTAAACGGTTTTTGAAAAACAGTGGTGTCAATGTCTGGGTCGTTTTTGTTCACAAACGGAATTTCCATTTTAAATATGGTATTTAGTTCCGATTTGTTTTTTGGAATATCATTGGCCACCACTTCAAAATACATCACCACGCATTTGGGATTTTGAAGGTAAATCTGATACACCTTTCCAATTTCCAAATCTTCGGTCATGAAGCTGTTATTGTTTTTAGTATCGAAGGTTTGCAAAACTTTGCCCTCCGATTTTACAATAACCAGCGTGTTTTTTAACGGTGTTTTATTGAGGTAATTATTACCTTCAATAACAATCTGCGCTTTGGCTCCGACACCAAAACACAGTGCTAAGAGAAACAAGTATATTTTTTTCATTGTGTGAGTTCTAAAAGTAGCTTTTTTAGCACTGTTCACCAAAAAATTCTTTCAGGTATTTTTTAATGGATTTAATTATTTCGTCTTCGGTTCCGGCATGATAGTTTTTAATCTCAAACTCCAGAATATGCTTTTGTTTCAGTTCGTTAAAACCTTTGTTGTAGGCCAACGAAACCCGTTTAAGATAACTGTCTTTTATGGCAGTTTCGTAGGTACGGCCGCGTTTTAAAATGTTTTTTTTAAGATTTTGCGTGTCGGTTTTTAAATGCACAATTAAATCGGGCGCTGGCAGTAAATTACTCAGGGCGGCAAAATGCTGTTTAAACAAACGGAATTCGCCCGGCGCAAGATTAACCCCCGCAAACCAAAGGCATTTGTAAATGCTAAAATCGCTCACCACTATGCCATTGGCTTGTTTCAGGGCCTTTTGCAACTGGTCAAAACGACTTAATAAAAAACTGTATTCCAGCGGAAAAGCATAGGTATTGGGCTCGCCATAAAATAAGGGAAGTAAGGGGTTTTCCTCAAACAGTTCCGGTAAAAAAACCGCGCCGTTTTTTTTGCTGAGTGCTTTTGCCAAAGTGGTTTTGCCCGAACCAATGTTGCCTTCAATGCAAATGTAAAGCGGTTTTAAAGGCCGGTTGTAAAGCTGTACTTCTAAATTATCCTTGCAATTTTTTAGCAAGCCCGCCATTGTTTTTTTTAATACCGGATGTAGTTTGTTTTTCCAACATTCGTTTAGTGGCACTAGCACAAATTTGCGAAGGTGCAGGCGCGGGTGGGGCAGTTCCAGATTTTTGGACGAATGGATAGCATCGTTAAAAAAAAGCAGGTCAATGTCCATGGTGCGGTTGCTGTATCCTTTTCCGGATCTTACGCGACCACATGCCATTTCTATTGCCAGCATTTTTTTTAAAAGTTGTTCTGCATTAAGATTGGTTTTAATTTCAATTACCTGATTCAGGTAGTTATTTGGGGAGCTATGCCCCCAGGCCGCAGTTTCGTATATGGATGAACGCCTAACAATGCTGCCGCAGTTCTGTGCAATTAGTTCACTTGCCTCCTCAATTAACCGTAGCCGATTACCCATGTTTCCGCCCAAACATAAAAAAGCCGCATTCATAACATCTTTCACATCCAAATCATTTATATGATTAATTTTACCCGGGTTACAAATATAACTAAACGCAAACGCAGGTTAACATGGTTACCCGCAATTTAAAGTAAAATTAAAACAAGAGATTATGAAGCAGTTTTTTGGCGCTTTTTTTGGTTCCATTTTAGGATTGGTAATAGCCACCGTATTGGGTATTTTAATTGTGGTGGGTGTTGTTAAGTCAAGCATTGGTTCGGCCATGGATGCCGATAAAGAAACGCAAAGTGTGAAGGAAAACAGCGTTTTAAAACTGGTGCTCGACGGGCAATTGCAGGACCGCGAACGCGAAAACCCGTTTAAAGAACTGGGTGGCGCTTTTGGGAGTTCTGATGGAATGGGACTAAACACTCTTGCAAAAAAAATTAACTCGGCCAAAACCGACGATAAAATCAAAGGCATTTACATCCACCTTAAAAATTTAAGAGCCGGATTTGCCGGTGTGCAGGAACTACGCAATCTGTTGGCAGATTTTAAAACTTCCGGAAAATTTATTTATTGTTACGGCGAATATTACAGCCAGCAGGAATATTTTTTGGCATCCGTATCCGATAAAGTGTTTTTAAATCCACAAGGCGCAGTAGAGTGGAAGGGCCTTTACATGGGGTTGATGTTCTTTAAAAAATCCTTAGAAAAACTCGACATTGATGTACAAGTGTTCAGACATGGAAAATTTAAAAGTGCTGTTGAGCCTTTTCTGCTCGATAAAATGAGTGCCTCTAACCGATTGCAATCCGAAACTTTTTTAAATGGAATCTGGAATTCGATGCTCAGCGAAATAGCTAAAAGCCGCAAACTGAGTGTTGACGAGCTTAACAGAATGGCCAACAATCTCGAAATTCAGTTTCCGGAAGATGCCAAAGGTAAACTGGTGGATGAATTGGCCTACGAAGACCAGGTGATGAGCGAACTGAAAAAGAAAACCGGAAAAAAAGAAAGCGATAAGTTAAGTGCGGTTGACATGGACAAATACACGGCAAAATCAAAACCCGACAGCAAATTAAGCGCCACAAAAATTGCAGTTATTTATGCCAATGGTTCAATAAACAGCGGCGAGGGCGACGACGAGCAGATTGGCAGCGACCGCATTGCCAAAGCCATTAAAGAAGCCCGTATGGACGATAAAATTAAAGCCATTGTATTAAGAGTAAACTCGCCGGGCGGCAGCGCTTTGGCCAGCGATGTTATCTGGCGCGAAATGGTGTTGGCTAAAAAAGCAAAACCAACCGTGGTAAGTATGGGCGATTATGCAGCCAGTGGTGGCTATTACATCAGTTGTGCGGCCGACCGCATATTTGCGCAGCCCAACACCATTACCGGTTCCATTGGTGTGTTTGGCTTAGTGCCTAATTTACAAAAGATGCTCGAAAATAAATTAGGCATTACCATAGATACCGTAAACACCAACAAACACAGCGATTACGGCAATGCCCTTCGTCCGGTTACTGAGTTTGAATACGATGTAATACAAAAAAGTGTGGAACGTGTTTACAGCAACTTTACAAAAATTGTTGCCGAAGGCCGTAAAATGACACAGGCCGAAGTGGACAGCATAGGACAGGGAAGAGTGTGGGCCGGTGCCGATGCTGTAAAAATAAAACTGGTGGATGAATTGGGTGGATTAAAAGAAGCCATTGCTTACGCAGCAAAAAAAGCGGGATTAAAAGAATACAGAATAAGCGAAATGCCAAAACAGAAAAATCCCTTTGATGGCTTATTGGGAAATAAAGAAACCGAGTTTGAAACCCGTATGTTGAAACGCAATCTGGGACCAACTTACATCTATTTTAAACACGTGCAGGAATTAATGAATTTGCAGGGCATTCAGGCACGCATGCCTTTTGAATTGGAAATCCATTAATAAGTATAAATTTCCTTAGCCATTGGCTCTACTCAAGAGTAAGAAACCGGCGGCTGAGCCTGTCCAAACCGGCGGCTGAGCTTGCCGAAGCCCCGGTGGCTTAGCTTATCAAAAACCGATGGCTGAGCCAACCTAACCGGCGGCTGAGCCAACCTAACCGGCGGCTGAGCCAACCTAACCGGCGGCTGAGCCAACCTAACCGGCGGCTGAGCCAACCTAACCGGTGGCTGAGCTTGTCGAAGCCCCGGCTACCATCACCCTAATCACCCTAAAACACTTAAGCCTTTTTGCGTATTTAAGAGATATTTCACAAATTAGACCCTTAAGCGTCTGATTACGTTTAAGGCAAAGATTTCAGAAATGGCATTTACAGTTGATGAAAATACAAAGGCGTCCAGTCCAGGACAAATTCAAATATCTAAGCGTAAATATTTGGATTATGTTGGTCTCAAAGGCCCGAAAAGATTAATTTATAAGCTCCTGTTT
The DNA here is from genome assembly GCA_020846335.1 of Bacteroidia bacterium. Taxonomy (GTDB): domain Bacteria; phylum Bacteroidota; class Bacteroidia; order B-17B0; family Aurantibacillaceae; genus Aurantibacillus. The sequence goes on along the minus strand of JADLED010000062.1, from coordinate 4,643 downwards.
AGTTTACCTACTAATTTTATTTATAAATATTTTGGCACCAACAATCTGGTTTATGATTACATACAAAAACAGGAACAATTTAAAATAGGTTGTTTGTGCCCAACAATTGTGATTAATAAAGACAAAGGACTGATTGCAACCTATACCAATCTGACTTTAAGAGGCACTAAAGTAACTCCCGTTATAAAAATATCTAAAGAGCCACTTGCCCGAATTAAAAATATAACAATTAACAATGGTCAAAAATTACCAACAGTGTCATTGTACTATGCTAAGGCGAACGACGAATTTGCAACTGCCTGGGCTGACTTTGATCCAAAAATAGCCCATTGTTTTACCGATGACCTAAACGCCTGCAACCATTTGTTGTCGAGGATTACAGAAAGTTCATGGAGATGTTTAGAGCTTGGTATTGAGCAGGTTGACGACAAACTAACGGAAGGATTGTATCACATTAAATTAGAAAAAAGTCTTGTAAATAATACCGGGTAATTGCTGTTAGCGGTTGATAATTTTTTTAATAAGTAGCCGGTTAAATTTGACCCTGCTAAAAAACCATTCAACTAAGTTAGCACACAACAAGCATCGGCTAGTCTTTCAAACACTACTTAATCTTCTCCCCCAGCTTTTGATACAGCCGCCACATGTCGCTGCAAAGGCGTTTATAGCTGAATTTTTGAACCACCTCCACGCTGGCGCTTCCGGCTTTTTTATGCACCTCTTCAAAATGAGTGACTGCGTAAATAAGATTTTTAATATAAGTGTCTTTATCATCCGGAGCCGATAACAGACCACAGTCGGGATGTAAAATATCTTTAATACCGCCCACATTGGTGGTAACAATGTAACGCGAAGCGGCCTGTGCTTCAATAAGGCTAACAGGCGTACCTTCGTTTTTGGATGTAAGGCAAACCAAATCCAGTCCTGCAAGGGCAATGTCCACTTCACGTATCCAACTCGTAAGAATAAAAAGTTCGGGTTTGGTGTTATCGGTGGAGTAGGGCAGTTGTTTTTGTTGCAGATAGGCCATCAGTTCCTGTTTGGTTTCACCATCGCCAATAATCAGAGCTTTAATTTTTTTATTTGTGCTTTTACTCAATTGCTCAATGGCATCAATAAACAAATAGTGGTTTTTAATGGGTGCCAATCGGCCTATTATGCCAATGGCCAGTTCATCTTCCTGCAAACCGTATTTGCTTCTGAAATTTTTTCTTTTCTCGGCCTGATTTTCTGTAAAGCGGTCAAGGTCAAAACCCAGAGGCACCACTTCTATTTTAGCGGCTTCACAAATGGAATAGGTTTCGCTGAGTTCTTTTTTCTGAATTTGACTAATGGCCACTATGGCGCTGCTGCGTTTGGCCAGATACCGTTCAATAAATTTAAAAATATTGGTTTTAAAACTTCCGAAATATCCCTGAAAAACGTGCCCGTGAAACGTATGCACAATCACAGGTACCCCACAATGTATGGCAGCCATGCGCCCAATGGCACCCGCTTTGCTGGCGTGGGTGTGCACAATGTCGGGTTTAAACTCTCGAATTATTTTTTTGATGCGGCGGTAGGCAAAATAATCTGAAAAAGGATTGATGCTCCGGCGCATTTCTTCAATCACCACAGGCTTTAGACCGAGCGAATGCGGAATGTAAAGCGAGCTTTCTTCGCCTTCTTCTTCAGGTCCTCCAATAAGCAGGGTGTCGCATTCCTGAGGCATGTAGCGACTGAGATAAGATACGTTGTAACTGATTCCACCCAGATTAAAACGGTTTATAATACGAAGTACTTTAGGCATAAGATTTGCCAAATGTAAGAAATTGTGCTTTTGTAGAATAAAAACTCTTTATTTCTGTTCCTGAAAGCCCGGTTGCTGAGCTTGTCGTATCCCGGTTACTGAGCTTATCCAAACCCGTTTGCTGAGCTTGTCGTATCCCGGCTGCTGAGTTTGTCCAAACCCGGTTGCTGAGCTTGTCGTATCCCGGCTACTGAGCTTGTCCAAACCCGGTTGCTGAGCCTGCCGAAGCACCGGTTGCTGAGCCTGTCGTATCCCGGCTGCTGAGCTTGTCCAAACCCGGTTGCTGAGCTTGTCCGAACCCGGTTACTGAGCCTGTCGTATCCCGGCTGCTGAGCTTGTCCAAACCCGGTTGCTGAGCTTGTCGAAGCACCGGCTACTGAGCCAGTCGAAGCGCTTACCCCTCCAAATTCTCCAGCCATGCCTGAAATACAATACTGGCCCAGAGTTTAGCGGCACTATCGCCGGGATTATCCGAAAAGGCCATATCCTTAATGGCTTTCACTTGTGTGTAATTCAAATAACCCTGTGCTTCTATCTTTTCCTTATTCAACCAAACTGTTTCTACTTTGGAGCGCAACTGGTTACTTAACCATTTTTGCAAAGGCAATTCAAATCCCTTTTTGCGGCGTGTAAATATTTCGGCAGGCAACAGGTCTTCAAAGTTTTTTCGCAAAATCAACTTCTGTCCCTCTTTGCTTATTTTTTCGGCCTCGGGCATGTTGAGCGCGTATTCCACAATGCGGTAATCCAAAAACGGATTCCGTATTTCGATGCCGTGTTGCATGCTAAACCGGTCGGCTTTCACCAACATGTCGTCGGCCAGCACAGTTTGTATGTCAAAGGTGTTTTCAAATTCAAAATTTTTGAAACTTTGGCTGCTGGCGAATAAACTGTCGAAATAGCCCTGTGGCGCGGCACCACGGAGCAAACTCTGCACGTCGTTGTGTGTGGAGATGGCCGCCAGAAATTTTTGTTTTTCGTGGCCACTCAGTTTGGCCAGAGTATTAAATTTGTTTAGCTGACGCAGTTTATTTTTAAAATTGCCATCGCGCGAACTTTTGCCGACTTTAAAAAATGCAGATACCACCGAGGCAAAAAGGCGGTTGCTTGTGTTTTCGCTCAACAGCAAAGCTTTGTGTTTGTTGTAGCCCTTAAACAGTTCGTCGGCCCCGTCGCCACTCAAAGCCACCTTCACATGTTGTTGGGTGTATTTTGAAAGTAAATAAAAATTGAAAGCCGAAGAATCGGCAAACGGCTCGTCAATGGCATTTAAAAAGGCCTGAATGTTTTCCGAAAAATCATCTTCGCGCAACTTAAATACATGGTGTTTGGAGCCAATGTGTTTGGCCACCATTTCAGAATAAACCGTTTCATCAAAATAACTTTCCTTTTCAAAACCAATGCTAAAGGTTTCCAAATCGGGCTTATGTTGTTTGGCCAGTGCCGAAATAATCGAAGAATCAATGCCGCCACTCAAAAAGGTTCCCACCGGCACGTCGGCCTGCAATCGAATCTTCACAGCATCATTGAGTAAATCCTTAAAATTGGTTTTGTTTTCGAGTTTTGGTGCCTGGTACCAGGTGTCCGTTTTAAAATCAGTGGCAGTTAACTCAATGCATTCGCCGGGCAACAAACGGTAAATGTTGTTCAGCATGCTTTCCTTGCCCGCCGAATAATTTAAACGAAAATAACTGTAAAGCTGGTTGGTATTGAGTGTTTGTTTGCCCACCAGTTGCAGCAGGGGTTTTATCTCCGAGGCAAAGGCAAATTTTTCATCGTCGTTGTAGTAGTATAAAGGTTTCACACCATAACGGTCGCGCGCCACAAACAAGGTGTTTTTTTGTGGGTCGAAAAAAGCAAAGGCAAAAAAACCGTTGAGTTGTTTCAAACCCGCTTTGCCAAAGGCTTTCAGTTGCCTGAAGAGTACTTCCACATCGCCATTGGTTTTTAAGCCACTGTGATTTTTTTGCAGAGCCTTGTAATTAAAAATTTCGCCGTTAAACACCATGGCGTTTTTTTGTTCGGCATCGGCAAAGGGTTGATTGCTGGCTTCGGTGGTGTCAATAATTTCGAGGCGCGCGTGGTAAAGCACGCAATTATCAAAAGCCTTAAAGCTCTGAAAATCGGGACCACGGTGTTTTAGCAATTGCAGCACCTTTTGATGCGGCACATCTGCCGGAACCGGTCCCTTTTTATAAAATATACCCGCAATACCGCACATGAGCTGCAAATATACTAAAGCCCGTTAAATAAGGCTTACAGGTGGCCCTAAATGTTGCTTTGTTACAACAAATATTCGTGGGCTAAAAATTTTCTATTCAAACAAAAGTATTTACATTAGTCCATCTTTTAAAAACAGAGAAATGAATTACGATATTATTGTTATTGGCAGCGGTCCCGGAGGTTATGTTACAGCCATCCGCGCCTCGCAGTTAGGATTTAAAGTGGCGGTTATTGAAAAAGAAAGTTTGGGTGGCATTTGCCTCAACTGGGGTTGCATACCTACCAAAGCCTTGTTAAAAAGCGCGCAGGTGTTCGAATACCTCAATCATTCAAAAGAATATGGCATCAGTGCCGATAATGTAAAAGCCGATTTTGGTGCCGTGGTTAAACGTAGCCGCGATGTGGCCGAAGGCATGAGCAAGGGTGTTCAGTTTTTGATGAAGAAAAATAAAATCGACGTGATAATGGGCACCGCCAAAGTTAAGCCCGGTAAAAAAGTGGAAGTAACGGCTGCTGATGGCAAGGTAACGGCCTACACCGCTTCGCACATCATTATAGCCACCGGTGCAAAATCGCGCCAGTTGCCAAATTTGCCGCAGGACGGTAAAAAAATTATTGGATACCGCGAGGC
>JADLED010000061.1 GCA_020846335.1 Bacteroidia bacterium | reverse complement strand
GCACAAAAAGTGGAAGGCGCGTTTAGTTTTGTTATCGGCACCACTGAGTTCTACATTCCTTTAGCCACAACACTGAATAAGGAAGAAGAAATGGAACGCTTAACCAAAGATTTGGAGTACAACAAAGGCTTTTTAAAATCGGTGCAGGTAAAGCTCTCTAACGAAAAATTTGTGTCCAATGCCAAAGCGGAGATTATTGCCGCAGAACGCAAAAAAGAAAGCGATGCCTTGTCGAAAATAAAAGCCATTGAAGAACAATTGGCGGCATTATAAATTCAGAAAAATCTTAATTAATAATTAAAAGGTTCGGGTAACACTGAACCTTTTTTTGTTTGGAGGATACAAATGATAGTGCCTTTGAAACATTTTACCATTTAAGAAGATTAATAAAAATGAACAATTTAGATTCTACCGAAAACAAAAAATCCCCAAAGATTTACTTTGAGGATTATTGTTGCCCGAGCTGGATTCGAACCAACATAGTCGGTACCAAAAACCGAAGTCCTGCCGTTAGACGATCGGGCAATTTTAATTTTGAGAATGCAAAAATACTAATTTTTTAAATTCCACAAATAAAAATAATAAAAAAAACGCTTTAAACAGCCCAATCTAAGCAATTTTTAACCAAGTAAAATACTATCTTCGCAAGCAGTACAAAAACTTATGATGACAAAAGAATTCAGCAAACTGAATAATATCGTTGGATGGCTGGTTTGGGCCATAGCCACTTATACTTATTGTTCCACCATTGAACCAACAGCCAGTTTCTGGGATTGCGGCGAATACATAGCCTGTGCATATAAATTAGAGGTGGGGCATCCTCCCGGAGCGCCGTTCTTCCTGCTGCTTGGCCGTTTCTTTGCGCTTTTGGGTGGAAACGACCCTGCCATTGCGGCCATGATGATTAACGTGATGAGTGCATTATCAAGCTCTTTCACCATTCTTTTTCTGTTTTGGACCATTACCAGACTAGCCGTAAAAGTGTATGGCAAAAAAGTGTCAGACCTTGCACAACCTCAGCAATGGGCAGTTTTAGGAGCTGGTATTATTGGCAGTTTGGCTTACACTTTTTCCGATTCGTTTTGGTTCAGCGCGGTGGAGGGTGAGGTATATGCCATGTCTTCTTTCTTTACGGCGGTTGTTTTTTGGGCCATTCTTAAATGGGACGACGAAGACGATACCAATCCGGTGGGCGCTTTGCGTTGGTTGGTGCTGATTGCTTATTTGGTGGGCGTTTCCATTGGGGTTCACTTGCTCAATTTATTGGTAATTCCTGCCATCGGCTTTATTATCTATTTCAAAAAATATAAATTTTCGTGGAAGGGATTTGTGATTGCCGGCATTTGTTCTGTGTTAGTGCTTGCTCTGGTACAAAACATCATTATACCAAAACTGGTTAAGTTTATCAGTGATTACGAGGTGTTTTTTACCAATAAAATGGGCATGGGTTACAGCACAGGCACAGTGTTCTTCTTCCTGCTATTAATCGTTTCGTTAGCTGGCTTAATACTTTATACCATCAACAAAAAAGAAAGCAATTACAAAATCGGCTTTTATTCTCTTATTGTTTTGGCGCTTTTTGCCTTTATTACGGCACCGAGCTTAAGTGGCAGATTTACACGCTTAATTATGATGGGTGCCATTATTTACGCCATTCATAAATACAAAAACAAAACCGTTACCCTCAACGCCATCTTTTTGAGTTTTGCCACCTTGCTTATCGGTTATTCATCCTTTTTTGTCTTGGTAATCCGCTCATCTGCAAACACACCAATGGATGAGAATGATCCTGAAAATGCACCTAACATGATTTCGTATTTATTGCGTGAACAATATGGCGACTGGCCAATTTTGTACGGACCATATTACAATGCTCCAAACAGACCGCGAGCAGAATTTGACGATGGCGACCCTATTTATGCCAAAGACAAAGCAAAAAATAACTACAAGGTAATTGATGATCGCAAAAAATCAATTCCAAAATACGAAAAAGAATTTTGCACTGTGTTTCCACGTATGTGGAGCAGCCAGTCGCACCACGTAACAGGTTATAAATACTGGGGCAACGTGTCCGAGCACCACCGCAGTAAGGCCGTTGACCGCGGCGATGGCGAAACCGAAATGGAAGAAATTCCAACCTTTGCAGCCAACATTACTTACTTTTTTAATTATCAAATCAAGTACATGTATCTGCGTTATTTCTACTGGAATTTTGTTGGTCGCCAAAACGACGTGCAGGGTTCAACCGGAAACAACATGGATGGTAACTGGGTAAGTGGTGTAAAAGCCATTGACGACTGGCGTCTGGATTATGATACGAGCAAAGTAATTTACCGCGACAGAAATAATTTTGCCTCCAATCATTTTTTCGCTTTGCCTCTTATATTGGGATTATTGGGCATGTTCTTTCACTTTAAGAGCAATAAACCCGATGCCTGGGTGGTGTTGTGCATTTTCTTTTTAACCGGATTGGCCATTGTCGTTTATCTGAACCAGCAGCCTTATCAGCCGCGCGAGCGTGACTACGCCTACACGGGGAGCTTTTATGCCTTTGCCATTTGGATTGGTTTTGGCGTCCTGTTTATTTATGATTTGCTGAGTAAAAAAGCCAGCAGTGTGGGCATGGCCGTTGGGGCAACCGCTATTAGTCTGATAGTGCCGGGTATTATGGCCAAAGAAGGTTGGAACGATCACGACCGCTCTTTACGCACCATGTCGCGCGATTGTGCCATTAACTATTTACAAAGCTGTGCACCTGATGCCATTATATTTACAAATGGCGATAACGACACTTTCCCATTATGGTATGCTCAGGAAGTTGAAGGCGTGCGCACCGATGTGAGGGTGGTGAATTTAAGCCTTCTTCAAACCGATTGGTACATTAAGCAAATGCGCAGAGCTGCTTATTTAAGCAAGCCGGTGCCTTTTACCATTCCTGAAGAAAAACTGGAAGCCGAAAAAATGTCTTACGTTATTTTGATGCCACAATCTGCCGGCGCCATGAATCTGAAAGAGGCTTTAAAAGTAGCTACTTCCGACGATGAACAAACCAAGTATAATAATAACGGCGATTTTATTGATATTCTTCCTGCAAAAAGTTTGTATGTGGATGTTGACAGTATGCAGGTAATGAAAAACAAAGTAATTACAGTAAAAGATACCAACCGTTTGGTAAAACGCATTACCTGGGATTTGGGTGGCAGAAATTACATTACCAAAAATGATTTATTGGTTTTGGATTTAATTGCCAACAACAATTGGGAGCGCCCCATTTATTTTGCTGTAACAACCGGCGATGAAGCCTATGTGGGATTGAAAAAATATTTTCAGCTCGAAGGTTTGGCCTACCGTTTTGTGCCAATTAAGGCCAGCGAAAACGAGGAAGCACAGGGTGGCCGCGTAAACACAGAAGCCATGTACAACAATGTGATGAATAAATTTTTGTGGGGAGGAATGGATAAAAAAGGCGTTAATCTTGATGAGAACTGTATCCGCATGACGGGTAACCTGCGCATGCAAATGGGCATATTGGCGAGTGCACTTGCGGGCGAAGGCAAGAAACAGAAAGCCAAGGATATTTTGGATAAATGCATGGAGAAAATGCCTGACGAAAACATTCCGTTTGATGCCACTATGCTTGCGGTTTGTGGCGGCTATTACGAAATAGGTGAGAACGCAAAAGCCAACGAAATTGCCAAAAAACTTTTCGATATTTTTGAAGGCGATTTAAAAATTTATCTCGCACAAACCAATAAGCGCAAGTATGCTTATGGCCGCGACATAAATATGTGCAAAGACATGCTGGAGCGTTTAACCCGAGTGGCGCAACAATACAAACAAGACGCCTTGTATAAGGATTTTCTTTCGAGAATGATGCTTTACATGACGCAGGAAGATTTGAATCCACAACAAAAGGCAGAGCCAGCACAACCGCTGCAGCCTTAAAAAAATTATGCCACAGGCCGCCTCATTTGCACTGCACATTTGGCGGCCTGTGTTGGTTAATGCAAAATGAAAAACCTGTTACTCATACAACCCACGTCCTTTTTAAAAGGGGTTTATCCCAAAGCTATTTGGCATTTTGAAAGAACTGACAAGGTAATTTACCTCACTTTTGATGATGGCCCAATACCCGGTTTAACCGAATGGATTCTGGAAGAACTTAAGAGGTTTAACGCCAAAGCCACTTTTTTTTGTGTGGGGGCCAATATTTTAAAACACAACACCATTTTTGAACAAGTAAAACGTGCAGGACACACAGTGGCCAACCACACCATGCACCATGTAAAAGGGTTTCAAATGGATGTGGCCGATTACCTTTTGGAGTCTGAAGAGTGCCGGAAACTTGTAAACAACAACCTTTTCAGGCCACCATACGGCCAGTTAAAACCCAACCAATACAAAGCTATGGTGGAACAGGGGTATAAAGTTGTTTTTTGGGATGTAATTAGTTACGATTACGAAAAAATATCGCCAAAAAGTTGTGTGGTAAAAGTGATAAAGAATTGCAAACCCGGCAGTGTTGTGTTATTTCACGACAATTTAAAAGCCGAAAAAAATGTGAAGTACAGTTTACCGTTGGTGCTTAAGTATTATTCTGAGAAAGGTTACCGCTTTGAAGCTATTAAGCCTTAGCCTTGTATAGTGGCACAGTGCTGCATGGTTCGCCATACATAATGCTTTTAACATAAGGTTTTAGCAATGCGCTTAATTTTACAAAGGCGTTTAATGGCACAGGCTTACTGCCACATCCTTTAATCACCACCCTGCAATCTTTATAATCCAAAGGATTTATCTGAGCCAGTTTTTCGGCAAAGAGCAAACTCTCAATTTCTTGTAACGGGGCAAAAAATATTTTTTGGGTGTGTGGCTCAAGTGCAAGTGCCAGCAGCATGTAGGCCCAGGTGGGCACAATGGCATCGGCAGAGCAGGTTATGCCCACAATTTTATCTTTATAAATGCTCCAATCGTTGGTTTTAATAAATTCTCTGAAATCTTTTTCCCGCAAAATAAGGCCATTGAATAAATGCGGTTCAATGTCAAAAACCACGCGCTCTCCGTTCACATAAAAATCTTCCAGATCAATGCTAACAATTCCGCTACCGGCCACTTTATTGATAATTTCTTCCATCTGAATTTGTACTCTAAAATTACATTTTTTTAAGGGAAACATTTATCATAATAAACCCTAATAATGTCAAAAGTCACCTTTTTTTTCCAAATGGCTTGTTACCTTGGCTTCAAAGTTGCGTATAAGCTTCAATTAACATTTGTGTGATGAAAACTGAATCATATTCCGAACCAAAAGCTGTTTTATTATCAATAAATTTAAAATCATTGAAAAGGGCGCTCGTCATAACCATTTTATTATTTACCGGTAATTTTATTTTTTCGCAAACGGCCGACACACTTACAGTGGATTACCTTATGCGTTCACCTTTATCTTTTCAGGAAAACGGCGAAGTAAAAGGAATTGAAATAGACTTGATAAAAGAATACACTGCCTGGTTAAAAAAGAAAAAACAAATTGATTTGAATGTGAAGTACAATGTTTTTAATGATTTTGATGCGTTTTTTGCCGCCACACAAAAACTAGGTAAACACGGAATTGGTTTAGGTGGTGTAACCGTTACAAAAGAGCGTGCGCTTGAAGTGGATTTTACCGCGCCCTACCTTAAAAACGTGGCATTTTGCATCACCAACGGCAATGCCCCCGAAATAAAAACAAAAAATGCGGATGATATTGTGAGAGCCCTGGGCAATATGAGCGCCCTTACTATACAAAACACCAGCCTAAACAAATACGTTAACGAATTAAAAAAACAATACATCCCTGAACTCAAAGTGGTTTATTCAAACACCGAAGGAAAGATTCTGGACGAGATATCTAAAAACGTTTTGTACTTCGGCTATGTGGATGCTATTGGGTTTTGGTTTTTCTTAAAAACGTATCCACAAAAGGTTTTAAAAATTCAAAAATTACTTAATCAATCGCGCGAAGAAATGGCTTTTGTTTTGCCAAAGGGAAGCAAGCATAAAGTATTGTTTAATGAATTTTTTACCGGCCCCAACGGTTTTAAAAGCACAGCCGCCTACCGGGCCATTCTCGAAAAACACCTGGGGTCGTATATGGCGCAAAACGTGGCCGTTAACTAAAAATTTCTGATTTGCAAAAGATTACAGAAATAAGAGAAACCTACACGGTTAAACGGAAAGAAAGAGTTAACGGCGGTATTCAGGAAGTTGTAAAAACATTTACGCGCTATCATCAGGTAAATTATGTGAGTGGCTGGCCCCGGTTTGGGCACTATGTTTTGGACTATATTTTTCTGCTTGTTTTTCAGTTTATGATTGGCGCCACACTTGGCATTGTTGCAGGGCTTACTCAAAACATGGATTGGTTTGACAGCCCTTACTTTGATACCATTGTGCGTGTGTTTAACTGGCTGGTGCTAAACCCGTTTTATTATTTTATTTTCGAGTACGCCATGCAATCCACACCAGGCAAAGCCATTTTAGGTCGCGTGGTGGTGGATGAATACGGCAACAAGCCAGGCACCAAACAAATTTTATACCGCTCTTTGTCGCGCATGGTTCCTTTCGAAATATTTTCATGCCTTAGCGAACAGGGCTGGCACGACACCTGGAGCAAAACATTTGTGTTAAGAAAAAAAGACCTTGCGGAGTTAAAGCTGTTGCAAAAAGTTAACAACATTGGCAACACTTCCATATCTTTACCAACCGAAGAATGATAGCAATAGATAACACCCTGATAAGCGAGGATTTACTCGACAAAAAATTTGTATGCGACCTTAATGCCTGCAAAGGCGCTTGTTGCGTGATAGGCGAAAGCGGAGCCCCTCTCGAAAAAGAAGAGTTACCCATAATTGAATCTGTTCTTGAAAAGGTAAAACCTTACATGAACGAAAAAGGCAAAAAAACCGTTGCAAAATTTGGCACTTACGTAATTGACCACGAAGGCGATTACACCACACCATTGGTGAGCGAAGGGGCTGAATGTGCCTTTGTTTATTTTGATGAAACCAATACCGCCAAATGTGTATTTGAAAAAGCCTACATGGATGGGGTAATTGACTGGAAGAAACCGGTGAGTTGTCATCTCTATCCTGTGCGCATTACCAAATATAAAAACTACGATGCGGTAAATTATCACAAATGGAACCTTTGCAAACCAGCCTGCGATTGCGGCAAAAAACTGGATGTGCCGGTATATCGTTTTTTAAAAGAACCGCTCATGCGCCACTACGGCGAAGCCTGGTACAAAGAGCTTGAAAAAGCCGCAAAACTGGCCGAAAAACCAAAAAAATAATTTAGCAAAAACAAAATGAAAATACTGATTACCGGTTCGAATGGATTGCTGGGACAAAAACTGGTTTACAAACTGCGTGGCAAAAACAATGTAGTCTGCATTGCAACAGCCAGAGGCAACAACCGTTTGGTAAAACAGGATGGGTATGAATATTCGCCACTCGATATTACCAATAAAAGTGATGTGGAAGAGGTGTTTGCTAAATACATGCCCGATGTGGTAATAAATACCGCGGCCATGACAAACGTTGATGCCTGTGAAACGGACAGAGAAAATGCCGTGTTGTTAAATGCCACTTCGGTGGCTTACCAAGTGGCAACGCTCGAGGCGCTCACAAAATCACAGGCAGGATACAATCCACATTTTATTCATTTAAGCACCGATTTTATTTTTGATGGAACACATGGCCCTTTGGATGAAAGTGAAAAACCAAATCCCCTGAGTTTTTATGCCGAAACAAAATTAAAAGCCGAAGAAATTGTAATGGCCTCTTCGTTGGATTGGGCAATTGCCAGAACCGTTTTGGTGTATGGTATTGTGGACAACATGAGCCGCAGCAACATTGTGCTGTGGGTAAAATCAAATCTGGAGCAGGGTAAAACCATCAACGTGGTGGACGATCAGTTCAGAACACCAACATTGGCGGAGGATTTGGCAGATGGTTGTTTGTTGATAGCAGAAAAAAGAGCCAAAGGCATTTACAATATTTCGGGAAAAGATTTTTACAGCATTTTAGAATTGGCCAACACTGTTGCCGATTATTACGGTTTGGATAAAGGACTTATTAAACCAAGCAAGAGCGCTGACATTAAACAACCTGCCAAACGCCCGCCTATTACGGGCTTCATTATCGACAAGGCTAAAAACGATTTAGGGTACAATCCGCATAGTTTTGTGGAAGGCATTCGTTTGCTGGAAGAGCAACTCAAAGCGATGAATAAGTAACCGGAGGTTCTTAAATCTTCTTAAAATCAACTGTTTCTACAATTCAAGGTTAATATCTTGGCACCGGCCTAAGGGCATATTGGCGGGATATTATCTAATTTTAGTAGTTCATACATTTTAAGCGTGTCAAATCCTTTAAAAAAACTTGCAGGTCAAACAGTCATTTATGGGCTGGGAACCATTTTGCCAAGGTTTTTAAATTATTTTCTCACGCCAATTTTAACCCGCGCTTTTTTACCGGCCGAATACGGCATTAACTCCGAGTTGTTTGCCTACATTTCTTTTTTGAATGTGATTTTTACCTATGGTATGGAAACCACTTTTTTTAATTTTAACTCCAGGCTCGAAAACAAAAGCGAAGTATATAACACAGCCCTTCTTTCGTTATTAAGCTCTTCCTTAATTTTTAGTTTGTTGTTACTGATGTTCGCATCAGGCATTGGAAGTCTGCTTTCAACGCCAAATGCCACGTATCCAACATCATTTATTGTTTGGTGCATTGTTATTATGGCTACCGATGCGGTTATGTGTATTCCATTTGCAAAATTAAGGGCCGATAACAAGCCGCTTCATTTTTCGTTGCTAAAGCTCACCAACGTTTCGATCAACTTTGGCTTAACAGTTTACTTTATAAGTTTTTGCAAAACAGCCTACGACAATCATGAGGCCAGTTTTAATGCCACTTTATACAATCCCGAAATAGGTATTGGATACTGTTTTTTGGCCATGTTGATTTCAAACATTGTTACTCTTTTGCTTATGAGTAAACAATTTGTGGCACTGCGGTTTTATGTGAATACACAATTGTTGCTGGAAATGCTACGCTATACCTGGCCACTGATTATTTTGGGTTTGGCAGGCATGGTAAACGAAACGCTGGACAGAATTATTCTTAAAAAGCTGATGCTGGATGAGTCTGAAGCACAGGTGGCACAAGGTATTTACGGCGCCTGTTACAAGATTGCCATTTTAATGACCATTTTTATTCAGGCCTTTCGTTTTGCGGCCGAACCTTTCTTTTTTGGTAAGGCAAAAGAAAAGGATTCAAAAAAAACCTATGCATTGGTGATGAAATATTTTGTAATTTTTTGTTTGTTGTTATTTCTGGGCACCCAAATGAATTTGGTTTGGATAAAATATTTAATTGGCGAAAATTATTGGGAAGGGCTAAAAGTAGTGCCAATTCTGTTGCTGGCTAATTTGTGTTTGGGTGTGGTTTACAATCTTTCCATTTGGTATAAACTAAGTGGCCAAACAAAATACGGGGCCATCATTTCTGTGTGTGGCGCTGTAATCACCATTGTTATTAACGTGGCATTTGTTCCTGCCTTTTCTTATGTGGCTTGTGCCTGGGCCACACTGGCTGCTTATGGCGGCATGATGATTATTTCCTACATACTCGGACAAAAACATTTTCCAATAAAATACAATGTACGTGCTTTAAGTGTGTATTCTGCCATTACAATTGGGTTATATTTTCTTTCGCTCACTTATTCAGGAATTGAGAGCACTGTAGTAAAAGTAGCATTGAACAATTTGTTGATACTATTGTTTGTGGGGATAGTTTATAAACTGGAATTTAATAACCTTAAAAAACTAAATTCCAATGCCAACACTACCGGTTAAAGTCATTAATACCTCAAAGCATCCCTTGCCCGAATACGCCACTGCTATGGCCGCCGGACTTGATTTAAAAGCCAACTTAAGCGAACCCGTTACATTAAAGCCACTTCAAAGGCAATTGATTGCTACCGGATTATTTATTGAATTGCCCAATGGTTTTGAGGCGCAGATAAGACCCAGAAGTGGTTTGGCGTTTAAAAACGGAATCACTGTGTTAAATTCGCCGGGAACCATTGATGCCGATTACCGTGGCGAAATAAAAGTACTGCTGGTAAATTTATCGGATAGTGATTTTGTGATTAACGACGGTGAGCGTATTGCCCAAATGGTGGTGGCACGTCACGAACAAATACAGTGGGAGTTGGTAACTCAACTCGAAGATTCGGTGCGTGGGGCTGGTGGCTTTGGCAGCACTGGAAAAAAATAAATTTAGCGGCAAAAACTGTCCTTTACCTCTTCGGCAATTTGCGAACCCGCCAAAATGGCCTTGTTAATAGTTTCACAAGCTTTGGTGGATTCTTTTAATGTCTGATAAATAAATGCCAAACCAAAATATGCATCGTAATTTTTTGGATTTAATTTAATACTGGTTTGATAATCTTTGGTTGCTTCCTGGTAATTTCCGGTGTATTCGTACCAATAAGCACGCGAGTAATAGGCGTCTGCATAATTGCTGTTAATTTCAATACAAGTGTTGAGGTCATTAATGGCATCTAAATAATCTTCCATACGGCCAAGCGCAACAGACCGGTTAAACAAGGCTTTAATGTCTTTGGGATTGTATTTTAGGAGTCTTGTAAACTCATCGGCACTTTTGCCAAAATTTTGTTTTTGGAAAAACATAAGCCCTTTTAAATAATGTACTTCGTAAAATTGAGGAAATTCTTTTGTTAGCCTTGCGCAAAATTCCCGGCACGCTTCTGTCTTTCCTTCCTTAATTGCAGACAAGCCCCTGTAAAAGTAAACACTGTCGGCAAAATAGTTTTTTGTCTGGCAGGAATCCAAAACCAAACGCGCCTGATTAAAATTATTTTGAAGGATGAAACTGTGAATTGTTATGAATGGGTTTTGTGCAAAGCCAAACAAGCCAATCAGTACTAAAAAATATGTGAACAGTTTTTTCAAGTCCTAATAGCTTAATGCCGGGCATTTGGCAATGGAATGCTTGCCGGCCACTTTTGTGTTCATACCTAATGGAATAATACCAAGCATAACTTCCAGACTATTGGGTGCCGTTTGCCTCAAAGCGCCCAGTGGATAAGAATAGGCAACACCAAGACTTAAACTCTTGTAAAACCTTACCTGAACAATGGCACTGGCTGAACTTAAGTTTCTGAGGCTTATTCCCGCACCAAATGTATTTGAGTAAAAAAACATCACATTGGCATCCACAAGCGGTGGCCCTATTACCGGAAGATTTACGGCAAATGATGGCATCATTAAAAGATAATCAGACAATGAAATCTTACGGCCATAGTCAAAATAAATAGAGGGCTTTAATCGTGAAGGGCTTCCAATACGACGGCCCTTAAAATCCTGCATTTTATAAACGGTAAGCTGACGGATGGAAACGTCCATAAAAAATTTTTTATCCGAAAGGCGGAACCCCGGAATAATATCTGGCAGGGTATAAATGGTGGTTTTGTTTTTTGCTACCGCAGGATCGCTGGGATCAAAGCCTCCGCTTAAACTACGGCTAAACGAGCGCATGCCGGCATAAACCCCAAACGAGGCCACCATGGTTTTGCGAAGTAGTAAATGAAAGGTATAGCTTCCATAAAAATTATCATAACTTAATAATCCGGAATCATCATTTTCTACATACACTCCGGCGTTTTGCCAATACCGGTAACTACGTGGAGGCTTAATGGTGTATGAAAAATTTACGAAATTTTGTTTAGGAGCATTTGCAAAGCCAATCCATTGCCGGTTAACACCAATGGCGTAAAAAATTTCCTGATTAATTTCGGTGCCCGATGCCGCCGGATTTAAGCCTGCTTTATTAAAGGCATACTGGGTGTACATAATGGTTTGTTGGGCAGCCGAAGTAAAGCCAGCGGCGAGCAAAACAAGGGTTATTTTCGCAATTGTTTTCATTGCATTGAAATAAGTCCCCACATACGACCGGTAATCCCTTTATCGCGGCGGTAACTAAAAAAATCTTTTTCAAATGTACAACGATTCATGGCCCAAACATTGCTTTCGGGAATATTATTTTCGGCAAGCACAAAACGGTTGCATTTTACCAAATCAATTTGGTTGTTTTGCCAGCAATGCGAAGGAAAACCTGCTTTTTCAAATTGTTCAATTACTTCGTTGCCTACCGTAAAATTAGATTGACAAATGCCCTGACCAATGGCTACATTTATGCTTTGTGGATTAGCACCCAATTGCAACATGCTGTTAATGGTGTTTGCGGCAATGCGCGAAACGGTTCCACGCCAACCGGCATGAGCAGCGCCGATTACAGCATTGGCTTCATCGTAAAACAATATGGGGTAACAATCGGCAATACTGATGGCAAGCACCATATGTTTTTGGTTGCTAACGAGTGCGTCACCTTCCTGCCGGCCTTGTTTTGCCAGGCAAACAGTATTGCCGTGTACCTGTTTTAAAAAACAAAGTGCGTGATCGCTTAGTTGTAGTTTTTGAAGGGCAAGTTCCCGGTTTTTTTCAATCAGATTTGTAGCATCTTCGGAGCCACCTAAATTCAGCGAATCGAAAGGTGTTAACGAAAGCCCACCATAGCGGGTAGAAAATCCATGAACGCAGCCGATATTTGGAGCCTGCAACCACATGCTTTAGTTGATGTAACTTAGTTTCATCATATTGGTACGGCCTTTTTCCTTCATTGGCATGCTGGCAATGTTAATTACCAAATCATCGCTTTTAACCTGTCCGCGCTCTTTAATAATGGCTTTCAAATCCTCAATGGTTTGATCAGTACTTTCGTATTTATCGTAATAATAGCCGCGTACGCCCCACACTAAACTTAAAGTGGTGAGCAACGAAAGATTATCAGTGAAAATAAAAATGGGTGCTTTAGGACGATGACTGGAAAGCTTGAAGGCTGTGTAGCCACTGTTTGTCATGCTAATAATGGCCTGCACGCCCGAGTGATGGGCAAGTGAACAGGCGTTGTAACAAATGCTATCGGTAATATAAGTAATGGTTTTTATTTGTGGGGTATGTTCTTTGTAGTAAATGGTATCCAGTTCCTCTACTTCGGTAATAATTCTACGCATCATTTCAATTACTTTTGCAGGATATTTTCCAACTGAAGTTTCTGCACTGAGCATTACGGCGTCTGCCCCGTCCATAACGGCATTGGCCACATCGTTTACTTCGGCGCGGGTTGGTGTGTAACTCGTAATCATGCTTTCCATCATTTGTGTGGCAATAATTACGGGTTTGCCTATCTGGATGCATTTGTTTACAATCATTTTTTGAAGAAGCGGAACGCGTTCCATTGGCAACTCAACTCCCAAATCGCCGCGGGCCACCATAATGCCATCGGTCACATCAATTATGTTGTCTATTTCTTTAATGGCTTCAGGTTTTTCAATTTTTGCAATAACGCGGGTGCGTTTCCCTTTGTTTTTAATAATATCTTTTAATTCAACAATATCAGTTACACTTCTTACAAACGAAAGTCCCACCCAATCCACATCGTATTCAAGCGCAAATTCCAAATCGCGTATATCTTTAACTGTTAAGCAAGGCAACGAAATTTTTGTGTTGGGAAGATTTACGCCTTTTTTGGAAGATAGAATACCTCCAACCATTATCAAACAACGCACATTGTCTTTGTTGTTGGTTTCTAAAACTTTTAACTGAAGTTTGCCATCGTCAATTAAAACAGTTTCGCCAATTGTAACATCTTGCGGAAACTGAGGATAGGTAATGTAAACGCGCTCCTCATCGCCCTCGCACTCTTTGGTGGTAATGTTTATTTCGTTTCCGTTGATAAGATTAACACTGTTGTTTTTTACTGTTCCTATGCGCAATTTTGGTCCCTGCAAGTCCGCCAAAATACCCACATGGCGGTTTAGTTTTTTATTTAATTGGCGGATATTATTGATGGTGCTTTTAACGGCTTCGTAATCGCCGTGCGAGAAATTAATGCGGCAAATATCCAGTCCTTCGTTAAACAGAGATTCGAGAACGGCAATATCGGCAGTGGCCGGCCCCATGGTGGCAACAATTTTTGTTCGGTTAAATTTTTTCATAAATCAATTGGTCTTAGGCGACCTGTAAAAATAAGTTTCTAAGGTAAAAAAAAGCTTTACAGCATCGAAACAAAGTTCTTTAATAAATTGATAAGCTTTATTTTATTAAAGCGTATATTAAAGAAAAGAAGTAAATCAGGATTATTTACGTTTAATAACGCGCTCTGCGGCTTCAATAATGTTGATGGTATCTAAACCGTATTTGGTCATTAATTGGTCGGGAGTACCACTTTCGCCAAACGAATCGTTAACGGCTACAAACTCTTGCGGAAATGGCATTTTACGACCAAGTAACTGCGCTACGCTATCGCCTAATCCACCGTTCATCTGGTGTTCTTCGGCGGTAACCACGCATTTGGTTTTAGCAAGCGATTTTAAAATGGCTTCTTCGTCGAGAGGTTTAATGGTGTGGATGTTAATTATTTCGGCACTAATGCCTTTTTCTGCCAGTTTTTCGCCGGCTTCAATGGCTTTCCAAACCAGGTGGCCGGTGGCAATAATGGTTACATCAGTTCCTTCGGTAAGCATTACAGCTTTTCCGATTTCAAAATTTTGATTAGCATCGGTAAAATTAGGTACAGCCGGACGCCCAAAGCGCAGATAAACCGGGCCATGGTGTTTGGCAATGGCCATGGTGGCGGCTTTGGTTTGGTTGTAATCGCAGGGGTTAATTACAACCATGTTGGGCAACATTTTCATTAAGCCAATGTCTTCCAAAATTTGATGCGTGGCGCCGTCTTCGCCCAGAGTGAGGCCTGCGTGTGAGGCGCATATTTTTACATTTTTATCGGAATAGGCAATGCTTTGGCGGATTTGGTCGTAAACTCTGCCGGTACTGAAATTGGCAAATGTGCCGGTAAACGGAATTTTTCCGCCAATGGTAAGGCCTGCGGCAATGCCCATCATGTTGGCTTCTGCAATTCCTACCTGAAAAAAACGTTCAGGGTGTTCTTTTTGAAAGGCATCCATTTTTAAAGAGCCGGTGAGGTCGGCACATAATGCCACCACATTTTGATTGGTTTTTCCCAACTCCGACAATCCTGCGCCAAATCCCGAACGCGTGTCTTTTTTCTCAGTATAAGTGTATTTTTTCATCAGCCAGCAAGTAGTTTTTTCAGACCGCTAATCTACTAAAAAGGCATTTGCCAAAAGTTTTCAAACGGATGAGTTATTCAAAAAAATCAGGTTTTTTCAAACAATTTTAAGGTGTTTATTCAAAACAATTTAAGGGCCAATGTTGATCCGGCCTTAACTTCAAAATTTCTTTCAATGGTTTTAAGATTTTCTTTGGCAAATTCGGCCCTGAAAACCACTTTATATTTACCCGGCTGCAAATAAATAATTTCGTTTTGTAAGGCGTTGTTAAAATTGCAAACCCAGGTTACTGTTTTGCCATCATCCAGATAAATGCTGCCAAAGCCATTGGTTTGTTTGCTAAATAGGACGCTGCCGCTGGCCGGAATTTTAATGTAATTGGTGCTGCTTTGTTTTATTTCAACATCTTTTAAAAGTATGCGGGGAAGGGTGAGTATTTCCAGATCGTACTTGCCAACAATGTATTTTTCGGTTTTACTAAATTCCTGCACGTTGAGTGTTTTCATTTCGCTGCCTTTGCGGATAATTGTTGTTGGGTTGTATTTTCCCGCTGAACCGTCTAAATCCAATTTTAAAAATCCCTGTGGGGCATCCAATGGAATAACATTATGTTTTCCCTTAATTATGCTGATGTTTTTTTTCTCAACGGGAGGTATGGTATGCACTACTAAATCGTATTTAATATCGGGGTCAAGCACCAGTGTATCAGGATTGCCGCGGTGATTAATGGTGTGCAGATAATTGTATTTTATTTTATTGGTACCGGCTTCGTAGAAGGTCATGTCCACGTCGGTTTCAGTGGGTTTTTTGTAAATGTCGAGCAAATCCACCTGAATGGTTGTTTGGGTAATGGCTTCGGTAATCACCAGTTTTAAAACATCTTCAAAATTGGCTTCGTTACTTACATCGTAAAACTTACCCATGCAGCCAAAAATGTCGGCAAATTTTACATCCAGTCCAACACCAATTACAAATGGACGAAGAAAAATTCCTTTTTTTTGTAAATCGATACTTACCTGACAAGGGTTGCCATTGCACTCTTCAATGCCATCGGTAATTAAAATAACAATATTGCGGCAATTGCCACAGGGTGTAAAATCGTTTATGCACTCTGCCAGCGAATAGGCTATGGGTGTGGTTCCCAGCGGTTCGAGTTTTTGAATGCGTTGTTTTATTTTTTGCGAATTGGTTTTGGCATCGGCAAATGCCACCTCAAGTTTACTGTCTTTGCAATTGCGTTCGGGCTTAAAAAAAGTGGTGTGACCATAACAGCGTAATGCCAGTTCTAAATTGGGCGTGTTTTTTAAACTATCAAGAAAATTGCCCATTACTTTTTTAGCAACTTCTATCTTAATGTTGCTGTTCCAGGGGCCGTACATACTGTACGAATCGTCGAAAATAAAGAGAATGCGGTTGATTGGTTGTGCTAATGATACCTGATGGATGCTAAATATTAAATAGAAAACAGAAAAATATATTTTTGATTTGCTTTTCTTAAATGTAAAGTTCATTTATCATTTATAATTTAACATTTATCATTTCAGTAGTCGCCTAAAGTAACCGGTAATTGATCCAAGGCTTTTTTGAGCTGTTCGTCGTTTGGCGCTGAACCATGCCATTTGTGGGTACCCATCATGTAATCAACACCCTGGCCCATTTCGGTTTTCATTAAAATAATAACGGGCTTACCTTTACCAAGATACGTTTTTGCAGTATTTAAAGATGCAATTACTTCTTCAATATCATTACCCTTATGGTTTTCCAAAACTGTCCAGCCAAAGGCTTCAAATTTGGCTTTAAGATTTCCAAGCGAAAGCACATGGTCCACATCGCCGTCAATCTGGCGTCCGTTATAATCCACGGTGGCAATGTAATTATCTACTTTGTTGGCACTGGCATACATGGCGGCCTCCCAAATTTGTCCTTCCTGTAGCTCGCCATCGCCGTGCAAACTGTAAACAGTGCGATTATCATTGTTCAGTTTTTTTGCAAGTGCGGCACCAATTGCCACGCTCATGCCCTGACCCAGAGACCCGCTGGCTACGCGCACTCCCGGCAATCCCTCATGAGTAGTAGGGTGGCCCTGCAGGCGGGTGTTTAATTTACGAAAGGTGCTTAATTCGCTAACCGGAAAATAACCATTATGCGCCAACACACTGTAAAAAACAGGACTAATGTGGCCGTTGCTTAAAAAGAAAAGGTCTTCGTTTTTTCCATCCATTGAAAACGCATTGGGATGATGCTCCATAATGGCACCATACAGGGCTACCAAATATTCCACGCAGCCCAACGACCCACCGGGGTGGCCGGAGCTAACCGCGTGCACCATTCTAACAATATCTCTGCGCACCTGAGTGCATAATTTTTTTAACTCAACTGTATTCGCCATTCTGTTCTCTTAATTACGGGGAGATAGCTCCCAGCCCGCAAAAATAGCATTTGCATGGCAGCCACGGCTTGTGTGTTGATAATAAACAAGGGATGTTAAAAACTATGATTTTTGTTACCGGCGGTCAAAGAAATGGCCTGGCATATTACTATATTTGCACGTTTTAATAATTTAAAATTTTAATTTATGGCCCTTAAATGTGGAATAGTTGGTTTACCTAATGTTGGAAAATCCACTCTTTTTAATTGCTTAAGCAATGCCAAAGCGCAGGCAGCAAATTTTCCTTTTTGCACCATCGATCCAAACGTGGGCACAATAACTGTTCCTGATGAACGGTTAACCAAACTCTCAGAATTGGTAAAACCTCAAAACATTTTGCCAACCACTGTCGAAATTGTGGACATTGCCGGTTTGGTAAAAGGTGCAAGTAAAGGCGAAGGCCTTGGAAATAAATTTTTAGGCAACATTCGCGAGTGCAATGCCATTTTGCATGTGTTACGCTGTTTCGATGATGATAATGTAGTGCATGTAGATGGAAATGTGAATCCGGTTAGAGACAAGGAAATTATTGACACCGAGCTTCAGTTAAAAGATCTTGAAAGCGTGGATGCCAAAATAAAAAAATTTGAAAAACTGGCTAAAACCGGTACTGATAAAGAAGCCGTAAGAACCTACAACGCCTGCATGAAGGTGAAAAATGTTTTGGAAAGTGGGCAATCGGCAAGGGCAGCACAATTAGAAGACAACGAACTGCCTTATGTGGCCGATTTACACTTACTCACCATTAAACCGGTGATGTATGTTTGTAATGTTGACGAGGCATCGGCTAAAACCGGCAACCATCATGTGGAGGCAGTGAAAGAAGCAGTAAAAAACGAATCTGCCGAAATCTTAGTCATCACCGCCCAAATGGAAAGCGAAATAGCATCACTCGAAACCTATGAAGAAAAACAAATGTTTTTAGCTGAAATGGGTTTGGAAGAACCGGGTGTAAACAAGCTCATTAAATCTGCCTATAAACTTCTAAAGCTGGATACATACTTTACTGCCGGAGTTAAGGAAGTTCGTGCCTGGACCATTACCCATGGCATGAAGGCGCCTCAGGCAGCAGGGGTTATTCATACCGATTTTGAAAAGGGCTTTATTAAGGCAGAAGTAATTTCATACCACGATTTTACCACACTGGGCTCTGAAGCCGCCTGCCGCGATGCAGGTAAGTTAAGAATAGAAGGAAAGGAATACGTGGTGAATGATGGCGATGTGATGCATTTCAGGTTTAATGTCTGATTTTAGTGAACAAAGCAGCTTATATTAAACTCGTTAAGGAATTAAAGCAGGAAATTCTTGTAAGCAGATTTCAGGCCGCAAAGCTTGTAAATAAAGAGTTGCTTTTATTGTATTATCGGGTAGGAAAAATTATTTCTTCCAAAGTAAGCAAACAAAGTTGGGGCTCAAAAGTTGTTGATACCATCTCATCAGAGCTTCAGAATAATTTACCCGGGCTAAGGGGTTTTTCTTCCACCAACCTCAAATACATGAGGCAGTTTTACGAAACCTATTCGTTTCTTGAATTTGGTCAGTTGCCAACTGACCAATTACAAAATAAACCCGAAAGGCAAATTAGTCAGTTGCCAACTGACCAATTTAACCCCAGTAAAATCAAGGCTTCCGCGCAACCAAAATCAAAAAAACAACCGCTAATTTATCCCGGATTTTTAAACGATTTTTTATCCATTTCCTTCACGCATCATTGTAAAATTATTGCCAAAACAAAAAGCTGGGAAGAAAAATGTTTTTACATCAATCAGTCTTTTCAGGGCAATTGGACGGTAGTAACATTAGACTACAATTTAGATTCGCGCTTTTTTTATAAAAAAGGGAAAATACAAAGCAACTTTAACGCACAACTGCCCAAAGTTATTCGCGAAAAAGCCATACAGGTTTTCAGAGACGAATACCTGTTGGATTTTATTAATATCCAAAATCCAGACGAAGTTGATGAGCGCGTTGTCGAAGAAAGCATTGTCAATAACATAAAAAAATTTCTTATGACCATGGGAAAAGAGTTTGCTTTTATGGGTAATCAGTACAGACTCAACGTGGGCGACGAAGTTTTTTTTATCGATCTTTTATTTTATCACCGGAGCCTCCGATGCCTTGTTGCCATTGAGCTAAAGGCTGGTAAGTTTAAACCGGAATACGGGGGTAAAATGGCTTTTTATCTTAATGTTCTAAACAAACAGGTAAAACTTCCCGAAGAAAATCCATCCATCGGAATTATTTTGTGCAAAGAAAAAAACAACACGGTGGTTGAATATTCTTTTACCGATTCTAAAAAACCAATTGGGGTGGGCACGTATAAATTAGCCGATGAGCTTCCCGGAAAGTTTAAGAAATATTTGCCACCAACAGAAGATTTAATTAACATTATTAACGAACCAACTATAAACTATACAAACCATGCAAAACCACGAGATTGACTACAAATTACACGGCGAAGAAATGCAGTGTGTGGAAATTGAATTAGATCCACAGGAAGCAGTAATTGCCGAACCCGGAAGTTTTATGATGATGACTGACGGCATTCAAATGCAAACCCTTTTTGGCGATGGCAACCAAACCGGATTTATGGGAAAACTGTTTTCGGCAGGTAAACGTTTGCTTACCGGCGAAAACTTATTCATGACCGTTTACACAAATGTTTCAGCACAAAAGCGCCAGGTATCTTTTGCGGCACCTTACGCCGGAAAAATTATTCCCATGGATTTATCGCACCTTGGTGGTAAAATAGTTTGTCAAAAAGACAGTTTCCTCTGCGCGGCAAAAGGCGTTTCTGTTGATATAGAATTTCAGAAAAAACTGGGCACAGGCCTTTTTGGCGGCGAAGGATTTATTATGCAAAAATTGGAAGGCGATGGCATGGCCTTTGTACACAGCGGCGGCCACGTTATTGAAAAACAACTGTTGCCCGGCGAAATCCTTAAGGTAGATACCGGCTGTATTGTGGCATTTACAAGTGATGTTGATTACGACATTCAATTTGTAGGCGGGATAAAAAACACACTCTTTGGAGGCGAAGGCATGTTTTATGCCGTGTTAAGAGGCCCAGGAAAGGTATGGATACAAACACTACCAATCAGTCGCCTCGCGGGTCGAATTTTAGCCTATGGCACAGGTGCCCGCAAGGAAGAAGGAAGCATACTTGGTGGCCTCGGCAATTTGCTTGACGGCGATAGATAAACACAAATTTAACAAAGCAACAACCAAGCATTGAAAGTTAAAATCTGAACACATAACTTTCGATAAGTTCCTGTATTTGCACTGTTTCGCAATTGCAGATTTGTGTATTTTTAGCCGCTTCTAAATAACTACAACAGTAAAATGGCAAAATCAAATTATACCGAAGATAATATACGGTCCTTAGACTGGAAAGAACACATACGCACGCGTCCGGGCATGTACATTGGTAAATTGGGCGATGGCAGCGCGTTTGATGATGGCATCTATGTACTTCTTAAAGAGGTAATGGATAACTGTATCGACGAATTTATGATGGGCGAAGGAAGCCGGATAAATATCAACGTAAAAGACGGTGCCGTTTCCATTCGCGATTTTGGCCGTGGTATCCCTCTCGGAAAAGTGGTTGAAGTAGTTTCTAAAATGAATACCGGTGGCAAATACGACAGCGAAGCCTTTAAAAAATCTATAGGATTAAACGGTGTAGGTACCAAAGCAGTAAACGCTCTATCGGTTAATTTTAAAGTTACCTCTTACCGCGACGGACAAGCAAAAACCGCCGAATTCAGCAAAGGAGAACTCGTGAAAGAACACAAACTCGTTGCCTCCACCGAAAAAAACGGAACCATGGTGGAGTTTGTACCCGACGATAGCATCTTTAAAAAATACCACTTTGTACACGAGTACATCGACCGCATGGTGTGGAACTATGCTTTTTTAAATACCGGACTTAAACTGTATCTCAACGGTCAGGAATATAAATCAGACAATGGTTTAAAAGATTTGCTCGAGAAAAATATTACCGGAGAAATTATTTATCCGATAATACATTTAAAGGGCGATGACATTGAACTGGCCATGACCCACAGCAACGAACATTACAGCGAAGAATACTATAGCTATGTAAACGGACAATACACCACACAAGGTGGAACCCACCAGGCAGCATTTCGCGAGGCCGTGGTAAAAACCATTCGCGAATTTTATAAAAAAGAGTTTGAACCTTCCGACGTTCGTAAATCAATAGTGGCAGCCATTTCAATAAAAGTTCAGGAACCAATTTTCGAATCGCAAACAAAAACCAAACTGGGTTCTTCCGAAATAGCACCCGGCGGACAAAGCATGCGGGGCTTTATAAACGATTTTATAAAACAACACCTCGACAACTTTTTACACAAAAATCCCGAAACAGCAAGAGCCATCGAAGCCAAAATATTGGCCAATGAGCGCGAAAGAAAAGAGCTGTCGGGCATTCAAAAACTGGCCCGCGAACGCGCCAAAAAATCATCGCTTCACAACAAAAAACTGCGCGATTGCCGTACACATTTAGATGATATCAAGGATGGACGCCGTTTGGAAACAACACTCTTTATTTGTGAGGGGGATTCTGCAAGTGGTTCTATTACCAAAACACGTGATGTGAACACACAAGCTGTTTTTAGTTTAAAAGGAAAACCGCTCAATTGTTTTGGCCTGGGTAAAAAAGTGGTTTACGAAAACGAAGAGTTTAATCTCCTGCAGTCGGCGCTCAACATCGAAGACGGATTGGACGATTTACGCTATAACAACGTGGTTATTGCTACCGATGCCGATGTGGACGGCATGCACATCCGTTTGTTATTACTTACCTTTTTCCTTCAGTTTTTTCCCGATCTGGTAAAAAATGATCATGTGAAAATTTTGCAAACACCGCTCTTTAGGGTTAGAAATAAAAAAGAAACCATTTATTGTTACAGCGACGAAGAACGTAAGGCGGCCATTGCCAAATTAGGACCCAAGCCCGAAATAACACGATTTAAAGGTTTGGGCGAAATTTCACCGGACGAATTCAGACATTTTATCGGAAAGGATATTCGTTTAGAACCTGTGTTAATTGACCAAAAGGCAAGCATTAATGAACTGTTGAATTACTACATGGGTAAAAACACGCAGGACAGGCAGGATTTTATTATCGAAAACCTCAGAGTTGAAAAAGACGTTGAAAAAGCCCTGGTGGAATAGCTGAATTTGGAAATTTTAACGGTTCAGGCCCCGAAAACAGGCCTTTTTTACACCAAATCGTTAAAGCAAGTTAATTTGTTAAAAATGAATATCTTTGGCATGAAAGATGAATTTGTTTTAACAAAGCAATAAATAAAATGAAAACAAATTTTACACTCAGAAATAAATTAAAAAACAACACTATGAAAACAGCATCAAGTCTTTTATTAATTCCGGCCATAGCAGTTTTAGCTGCCACCGGTTGTAAATCAAAAAAGCCAGTACCTATTGAAAAACAAACTGGTCAGGTTGAAATTTCGGTACCGTTTAGTTCTAAAGAATACCGCAGCGACGAAAATACTTTCCGTGCCAAACAATCAGGCCGTTCTCCGGACCAGGCCACTGCCAAAAAAATTGCTTACCAAAATGCCAGAGCTGAGATGGCAGCAAACATCAATGCTACTGTAAAACGTGTTACCGATCAATACACCAACCAACGTACCGTTGCCAACACTCAGGAATTTGAAAATAAATTTGAAGAGTTATCGCGCGAGGTAGTTAATCTGGAAATGGGTCATGTAAAAGAAATTGGCGAAAAATTATTTCAGGATCCGTCAGACAAAAGCTACACGTATTGGATTGCTATTGAAGCAAACAAAAAAGAAGTGTTCGATAAAATTGACGCCAAAATTTCGAGTGATGCCAAATTAAAACTGGATTACGATAAAATGAAATTTCAGCAAATATTTGATGCCGAAATGAAAAAAATGGCTGAAGAAGGCAGATAATAAATTCTAAATCAAAAAGAGCATCTTCACAACAAGATGCTCTTTTTTTTACCCAAAGATTGAAAATAAGCAAACACATAATTATTTTTTTACTTGCATTGGCAATTGTTTCCTGCTCGGGTTCACGCAAATATTTT
>JADLED010000060.1 GCA_020846335.1 Bacteroidia bacterium | reverse complement strand
TCATCTAATTTCAGCGAATAAATGTTATGGTTTATCTCTATCTTTGTTCGGCACTGCGGCTGCACGCAACCGTTAGGCACAAGCAGTATGTAACATAAAAATCAAAATTTAATCTTATTTTTACCCAAAGATTTATACAATGGTACTAAAAGAAGAAATAACATCAATTATAGATACAATGCCTGAAGATTTTCAGAAGGAATTACTTATTTACTTAAAAAAACTAGAAAAATTATCCTTATCAAAAGCTAAAATGTCCATTCATTTACAAACAATTTTAACTGAAGATGCTGAGGTTTTAAAAAGACTTGCTCAATGATAGATTTGGAAAGTGTATTAGAAGTTCAAAATACTTTGCTTGAAAATTATGGTGGAAAAAGTGGAGTTCGAGATATGGGTTTATTGTTATCTGCTTTAAATAGGCCACTAAGTGGAATTGGAGAAATTGAATTTTTTCCGAGTCCTCAACAAAAAGCTGCGGCGTTGATTGAAAGTATAATAAAAAATCATCCATTTATTGATGGAAATAAAAGAATAGGTTTCGTATTAATGAGATTAGTGTTAATGCAAAATGGATTGGATATCGAAGCTAATCAAGATGAGAAATTTAAGTTTGTAATTTACATAGCTAATGGTGAATTTGATTATGAAAAAATATACTCTTGGATTTTGAATCATCTGACTAGATAATCTGCCTGTGCCTAACATTTGCCAAGAAAGCCATTGGGGCGAAGTAGCTTTTTAAGCTTTTTTTTCTTTCATCAGCTTTTGAATCTTTATCCAAACGAACTACCTTTATTTCCCCAACGGCTTCTGGCAAAAGACCGTTAGCGGTAATTCCCAACATCACGCTTAAAATGACGCTTGGTCAAAAATAGAAACTAAATTCGCAACTCATTAATAGGAGAAATGACAACTGCAGAAAAGACATACTATTCGAGTGGGCAACTGAAAACCATTTATAACTTTTTTAATGGAGTAAAACATGGCGACTTTGTTCGCTATTTTGAAAATGGACAAATTGAAATCCAAGCTAGTTTTGTTGACGGGAAAAAGGAAGGCAAATGGATAGAATATTATGAAAGTGGGCAAGTTGCTGAAGAGGGAGAATATACCAGCTCAGGAGAATATAATGTTATAAATTTTTGGACAGATACAGGTGAGCAACTTCTGATAAACGGAACAGGGAAAACAATAAGAAAGTTTGGCGCCTCGCAAGGAGACATTTACGAACAGTATTTTGAAAATGGAAAATTTATTTGTGAGAAGAAAATTCAAGGAGTAAGCTATGGAAAATTTATTCCAAAAACAGGATAGGGAACTACCGCTAACACTCGTCAAAGCGTCATAGCGGCTGAGTAGCTATTCGATCTGTTTTTCTTTATTGAGCTATGGAATCTATTTTTAACTGCTTATCTTTGAATTCCGCTACGAACGCCTGCCGAGGGACCGTGACCGGAGAGAAGATTTTCGTCCACCTTTTATACATTATTGCTTTTAGAACGTGAAGTATTTCTCGCTATTCAGTTGGGCTTTAATTGCATGGAAGTATTGGCACTTTATTAGTATGCGACTATTTTACTTTGTGTAAATTTCTAACTGCTAAGATTTGTATGTAGGGCTGTTTAACTTTGGTCGACTTTTGTGCAAGCTTTAGATGCCATCAGTTTATTCATTATTCGGCTGCGTTCGTTCTAAAGTAAATTTTTTAAGATATTTGTGTTGAAAATTATCGGTGAAGAACTGTGTTTGAAGAGCTGTAGTTGACAAGCTTGTCGTATGACTGTAAATCTTTGTTCAGCTTTTGATCATGTTTAGACGTTCCAACTGCAGAACATTATTCATCAATCCTAAGTTTAATTGTTTCACCCGAACGTGAAGTCTGTAAATATGATTTACTGAAGGTTTTTGCATGTAATGAGCTATGTGAATATTGTTACTGGAATGGATAGGGTGGGCTACTCACGTCTCCGAAACTTTTCCCTCCGGTAACACTGCCTAAGCTCAATGCGGGGCTGAGTAGCTATGTTATCATTTGGAATTCTATTTAACTTTCGTACTTTTACCAAGCTATCGTACTCTGACTTTCCCGCACTGACGCCTAGGCAGGGACCGTTATGTGTGATTACCTAGATTTTACTACTCTATACATGAATAGTTGTTGATTAGTTTGAGCCTTTCAATTCATTGATTATTTTACTTAAGACAGTACTTTATTCCCGTAACTTCTGGTCTTAAAGACGTTTTGAATAAGTTTATTTTGAAATATTACTAATACAAATTATTTTTAATTCCTTTTATGAACAAAAGAAAATTTCAAGTCTTTATTTCATCTACATACAAGTATATGCAAGATGAGAGAC
Source organism: Bacteroidia bacterium (assembly GCA_020846335.1). Taxonomy (GTDB): domain Bacteria; phylum Bacteroidota; class Bacteroidia; order B-17B0; family Aurantibacillaceae; genus Aurantibacillus. The sequence continues at coordinate 1,572 of JADLED010000060.1, read as the reverse complement.
AAAATGCAGTCGAAGCAATACTTCTATCTGGGAATATTCCTGCGGGTATGGAACTTTTTGCGGCAAATAACACATCTCAAATTGAAACTATTAAGAATTGGATTCAAGAATCTGATATTTTTCTACTTTTATTAGGTTCTAGATATGGTACGATAGAAAGCAGAAGCAATGTTAGCTATATTGAAATGGAATTTAATTACGCAAAGCAATTAAAAAAAGAAATGTTTTGTCTTATTACATCTGATGAATATAATGACTCAAGAAGAAAATTATTTGGTGATGATTACAGTGAGACTAGTAATTTGGAGAAATACTTGCAATTCAAAGAAAAGGCTAGAAAAGGTAGAATTGTTAGGTTCTGTAATGATCTTAAGGACATTAAGCTCTATATACTTGAGAGTCTATATTCATTTAATAACAAAGATATTTCTGGAGGTTGGATACAATACAGTGAGTCGATACAGAATGCTGAATTAATGCGCAGAAATATATTGTTAAGTGAAGAAATTGAAAGACTTGAACTTAAGGTAGAACGATTACATTCGCAAAAGCCAATAGAATTATCATTAGAGGAATGGCTAAATTTGTTGAATGAAAGAAAAGGAAAATTAGCTAAAATTCCATATTCATCGCATAAATATGGTTTGAAAGTTAATGATCCTAATAAGGACTATAGCGAAAATGAATATTTTGATATATCACTTTTGAATTTTCTAAAATTCAATGGAGAATTTTTTTTAAACGGAGAGTCAAATCGTTTAGATTCAGACGAGGAGGCTATCTGCCAATTCCTTATCACTCTTAAGATTCTTAAAAGAATGGATAATGAAAAAAGAATGGCTAATGAAAAGCCCAAATCAGCGAATAACTATTTGTTTACAGATATTGGTCATAACTTGTACCTAAAATTAATTTCAAATTATAACCACACATAACAGCGTGCAATAGCAATGCCGGGCTGTGTCTAAGGGCTGAACAATCTAATTATCTATAGTCAGCGAATAAATGTTCTGGTTTATCTCTATCTTTGTCCGGCACTGCTTCTGCACGCAAACCGTTAGCGGTTAGTGCGCCGCGCGCTGTTTACTTATCACGAACTCGGCAGGTTAAGTTCTCTATTGATATAGTATTTAAAAGTTAGTCGCAAAAGCGCTTGACTTTTGTTTTAAAATTATTGTCGTTTAGTTTTGGGCGCTTTGCTGTGTGTAGCAGTTCTAATTGTGTACTCGTGAACCTGCCTTTGAGCATTTTACTAAACAGATTAGATCTCGCTAAGGGGCAGTAGGGTGGCGCGCGGATAGTTGCTATAACTCGGCATCGGTCGATTTGGGAAATGTGATCGAACTTTTAAGCCGCAAAAACGCCTATCGGTTTTTTTTGGGTGTGCAGTAATAACTAGACACTTTGATTTTCTGTATTGCATTCATTGGCGGCATTTTGCTCTGGTAGGGTTTAAGTTGCCGTAAGTTTTCTTAACCCTGCCTTCAAGACGTCTGGAAATGGCGCTTACTGCTTTTTAACAAGCAGTACGCACCGAACCGCTAACAGCGTGCAAGACCGCAATGCCGGCTG
>JADLED010000059.1 GCA_020846335.1 Bacteroidia bacterium | reverse complement strand
TGAATTCCAGATATAGCTGGTAGCTCCTGTAGCGCTTAAGGTAACTGATTCTCCGGCACACAATTGGTTGCTGGTAGCAGCAGGTACTACATTTGGTAAATTGTTTACCGCAATTTGTTGAACCGCACTGGCTGTACAACCAAACTGATTCACACCAATTACAGTATAGGTAGTGGAAACTGTTGGGCTAACTGTTACGTTAGCGTTAGTTCCACCATGACTCCAGTTATAAACACCGGCACCAAAAGCATTCAAATTCACCGAGCTGCCTTTACAAACCGAAGTGCTGCTGGCAAAAATACCAACGTTTGGAGCAGGGTTAACAAAAATAGCCTGACTGGCAGTAGCATTACATGAAGTAACAGAGTTGGTTCCCATTACACCATAGGTTGTGTTAGAATTAGGAGTAACTGTAATAGCTGCAGCAGTAGAACCGTTTGTCCAGGTGTAGCTTGAAGCTCCTGAAGCAGTTAAAGTTACAGGTTGACCATTACAAACAGTGGTTGAATTTGAAGTGATAGCCACTGAAGAAGGATTCAAATTACATGGAGCAGTAATGAATAAATCATCCCACGATAAATACTGGGCTGAACCACCGTTTACGCTGGCCTTAACAGCAACATAGTATAAACCTGATGAAGCTACAGTAAAAGTATTTGAAAGTAACTTGTAAGAAGGGCTAACAGCAGGGCCGTTTGTAGAAGCCAAAGTTACCAAACCTGTAGTGGTTTGTGTAGTGCCTAACATAATCGATAAGTCTGACCAGTTAGTATAACCATAATAATCAGTAGTGTACATTAAACCGGTAGAGTAAGTAACACCTGCGTTAAGATAAATACCATTGGTATAGTAGTAGCTGGTTCCGGCAGGAGTATAGTAGAAGGAAGCAAATTTAGAACCTGAATAAGGCAATCTGTTGTTAGATTGTGTGCTGGTATAAGTAGCACAGGTAGTACCCATTGTAGGGCACAACCATGAACAGTTTGGTAATTTATTTAAACCAGAAATTCCTTCAAAGTTTTCGAAATATGGTACATTGTTGGTGGTTGTACCGGCAATTTGAACCATACCTGCTAAGGCATTGGTTGTTGCATTACCGTTTGTGCAGGTAATAATGGCTGCGTACCAGGTGTTTGCAGCCATAGTTGGGCTGTTTACAACCTGATTGGTAGCGCTGGTAATAGAGGTAAATGGTCCTACTGAAGAAGTAGTGGACGATTGCCATTGGATAGTAACCCCGCTTGTTGTATAAGTATTAGAAAGTGATAAACCTACTGGCGTACCAGGACATTGAACCAGAGTTGGTGTAACTACTGAGCTTGCAGCAGGATTACCACTACAAGGTGTGTTGTAAAATTCTAATGCACCAATATCAGGAACTGTACCTCTGTTTTGTGAGTTAATGTCAACTGCGATACCTACTGCCAAACCTTTATTATCCAATGCATAGTTAGTTGGAAGGAAGGCGTTTGCATTAGATAAGTTGTTAGGGCTCATGTAAAGCGGATCTAAAGACCAACTGTTCAAGTTAGTTCCCTGAGCTTGTAACTGAGTCATGGTATTCCATGAACCATTATAATAGGCAATGTAGTTGTTGCCTGGTGATGAAGCTGCCCTTGTATTGTAAAGGTTATTGTAATCTGAACTTAAACCTGAGGTGATTGGCCAATAAGCACAGTATCTACCACCATTTCCAGCAACATTCATGGTTACACAGTTGTTTCTGAAGGTAAGTGGGTAAGAGGTACCTGAACCATAACCATAGAAACCATAGTAATTAGAAGTATAAGTGTTGTTAGGGCTATCAAAATCCATGGTGTTGTTTTCAACAAAACCATTCATGTAGTAACAATACATGCCATAAATATAACTGGTGTTATTCATTTTACAAATAATATTGTTTTGAATGCGGTTTTGTTGTACCCCGGCTCCCGAAAGAGAATTGTAGTAACAATAAATAGGGTAAGAACCGTTGTTGGTACCCGCACCTGCACCCCAGAAATCCTGGATACGGTTACGGTCAACCATTACACCTTGGTTATAGTATAAATATAAACCATACGCAAAACCAACACTTGGGTGAGTAGGACGATCAATAACGCAATCACGAATGGTTAGGTTTTTAGCATAGTAAGAATACACAGCCATGTAATACCAATCAGATAATTTACAACCAAGGAAAGAATTACCAAAGTTGTATGGCGAACCTGTTAAACCATAATGAACAACCTGATAATACCCGTATTTTACGGTACAAGCACTAAAAGTGTTGCTGCTACCAGAGTTACCGGTTGAAGCGTAAGTGGTATTGGATCCGCTAAACACAATTGTCATGTGGTTGGAAGAAGTGGTGTTGGTAGGACCATTTACGTTACAGCTATTAAAATTATTGTTATCGGCACCGCCTACAAACATAATTACATAAGCGTATGAACCTGTACCATTAATAGTTAGGTTATTAAAGGTCATGTAGTCAGCACTTTGTAACAAAAGGGTCCAGCCTTGCGACGAATTGGAAGAGGAAAAAGTAAGGGTGTTACCGTTACCATTTACCACCACGTTATTTGCAGCAGAAATACCTGCAGCCTGGTTGAAAGTTACCTGCTCAACGTAAGGACCTGTGTTGGCCACAACGTTAACTGTAACTGCTCCAGACACACCTGAGGTGTTAAGTGCAGAGGCAAAACTATCAAAACTCGTGTAATTTGTTGCGGAAGGCGCCGTAGTCTTATCGATGGTGTAAATCCCCGATAACTGGGCACTCATGTTCATCGCCACCATAGCCAGGAGAACGATAAACGTTTTGATTGTGTAATTTTTTTTCATTTTTAACTGGTTAGATTGTTTTCACAAATATATAAAATTATACGACACTTTCTATTTTTTTAATAAATAATGCTATATAGATTAAGAATTTAACTTTTATCTTCTATTTTTATGGGATTAGGGTCAAAACATTTTTTTGTTATGAAATGCCCTTAAAGTTTTGAAAGTCCTGCAAATCGGGCATTTTAAATCAAATTTGATTTTAAAAAGGTGTAAAAACAAGGTCCGAATAAAATTTACCTGATTTTTAACTTCCTGAAATAAAACCACGTAATTAAGGTAGTTTTTTCCGGATTTAATAGCCTGATGTATCGATTTATTAACTCCACTCAAATCTGCAATTTTTAATCCCTGAGCACCAAACCAAAATTCCGGTTTCATTGTCGGCTTAATTCTTAATTGTGTGAACTAACAATGTAAAAATTAAATTTAGAAGCCAGTAAGTGGCCTTTCCAACACGGCATGCCTGCTCCTATTTTATTGGTAAGTTAGAATAGAGGAGTTTTTTTGAATTTAATTTTGTTAATCATTTTAAACAAAAATTTCACAACTTCTAATTGTCAGACAGTTTTAAGTAAACCCATAAAAAAAGCCGGTTACATACCGGCTTTTTTGTTTTAAATGGAAGCTGTTATTATTTTTTTCTGGGTCCAATCAGCATCAGCATTTTTTTACCTTCCAATACCGGAAGTTGCTCTGCTTTACCCCACTCTTCCAACTCGTTGGCAAAGCGCAATAATAAAATTTCGCCCTGTACCTTAAACACAATTTCCCTACCTTTAAAAAACACAAAAGCCTTAACTTTGCAGCCTTCCTGAAGGAATTTTATGGCGTGGTTCTTTTTAAAATTAAAATCATGCTCGTCGGTATGTGGGCCAAATCGAATGTCTTTAACCACAATTTTAGCAGCCTTGGCTTTAATTTCCTTGGCTTTCTTTTTTTGTTCGTAAAGAAATTTTCCGTAGTCAATTATTTTACAAACCGGCGGATCGATGTTTGGAGCAATTTCCACAAGGTCTAATCCTGCTTCACGCGCCATTTCCTGCGCACGCGAAATAGGGTAAACGCCTGTTTCAATGCCTTCGCCCACCACACGCACTTTTTGTGCGGTAATGCGGCCATTAATTCTGTGTAATTCTTCTTTTACGCCGGGACGTTTAAAGCCGGCCTTTAAGCCGCGCGGTTGTTTAAATACCGGTTTTTGCTCTCCACCTGCCTGAGGTGTTGTTGCGTTTGTGGGTTTCTGATTAATAGTTCCTCCGCTTTTTAGTTATACTCATCATTTTATTTTTTGTTTTTTGAAGCTTTACCAGTAATTGATTAAGCTTCGGTATGTTCTTCTTTTTTATTAAAATCTTTTTCGATTAATTCTTCAATGTAAGCTACAAAATCCCTGATGCTGAAGGTTCCTATATCGCCCTTTCCATGGGCTCTTAAAGCTACCTTTTGTTCTGCTTCCTCCTTCTCACCAACTATCAGCATAAAAGGAATTTTTTTGATTTCGTTATCCCTGATTTTTTTTCCAATCTTCTCGTTTCGTTCATCAACAAAACCTCGAATACCTAATTCGCTGAGTAAATTTAAGGTTTTTTGAGCATACTCGTTAAATTTTTCAGAAATTGGTAATATGGCAAATTGATCGGGGGTTAACCAAAGCGGGAAATTACCTCCGCAATGTTCGATTAATACGGCAATAAAACGTTCCAAACTTCCAAATGGCGCGCGGTGTATCATCACCGGTCTGTGCTTTTGGTTGTCGTTACCGGTATATTCCAGTTCAAAGCGCTCAGGCAAATTGTAATCTACCTGAATAGTGCCCAATTGCCATTTGCGGCCAAGGGCATCTTTTACCATAAAGTCGAGTTTTGGCCCGTAAAATGCGGCCTCGCCCAATTCGGTAACGGTTCTTAATCCTTTTTCGGCAGCCGACTCAATAATGGCTTGTTCGGCCAATTGCCAGTTTTGGTCAGTACCAATGTATTTTTGTTTGTTATCAGGATCACGCAAAGATATTTGTGCCGTGTAATCTTTAAAATCCAGAGCGTTAAATACGTGCATTACCAAATCTATTACCTTACAAAACTCTTCCTTAACCTGGTCGGGACGAACAAACAAGTGAGCGTCGTCCTGAGTAAAGCCACGCACACGGGTCAATCCGTGCAATTCGCCATGTTGTTCGTAACGGTAAACGGTGCCAAATTCGGCATAACGCACCGGCAAATCTTTATAGGATTTAGGCGATGACTTATAAATTTCGCAATGGTGCGGGCAATTCATTGGTTTAAGGAAAAATTCCTCGCCTTCGTGCGGTGTTTTAATTGGCTGGAAGGAGTCTTTGCCATATTTTTCGTAGTGACCGGAACACACATACAGTTCTTTTTGTGCAATGTGCGGGGTTACCACAGGCACGTAACCTGCCTTTGTTTGCGCTTTTTGCATGAACTGAATTAGGCGTTCACGCAACATGGCTCCTTTAGGCAACCAAAGCGGTAAACCCATTCCTACTTTTTCGGAAAAGGTAAATAATTCGAGTTCTTTACCAAGCTTGCGGTGGTCGCGCTTTTTGGCTTCTTCCAAAAGAGTGAGGTAATCTTTGAGTTCTTTGTCTTTTGGAAAAGTGATGCCATAAACGCGTGTGAGCATTTTATTTTTTTCATCGCCTTTCCAATAAGCACCGGCAATGTTTAAAATTTTTACGGCTTTAATAAAACCTGTGTTTGGTATGTGCGGGCCACGACACAAGTCGGTAAAATTGCCCTGTGTGTAAAGAGTTATGTTGCCATCTTCCAAACGTTCGAGTAAATCGAGTTTGTATTCATCGCCGCGTTCTGTAAAATAATTAACGGCATCGGCCTTCGAAATTTCTTTACGGATGTAGGTATTGTTTTGACGTGCGAGTTCAAGAATTTTTTGTTCAATTTTCTCGAAATCTTCGGGCGAAAGTGTTTTGCCGTTTAAGTCCACGTCGTAATAAAAGCCATTTTCGAGTGGCGGCCCCACCCAGAATTTTACACCGGGATAAAGCGCTTCGAGGGCTTCGGCCATTAAGTGTGCTGAAGAGTGCCACATGGTTTCTTTACCAAGAGCGTCGTTCCAGGTTAGTAATTGCAATGAAACGTTTTCGGTTAAAGGGCGCGTGGCATCCCAAACCTGATTGTTTACGTTTGCTGCTAATACGTTTCGTGCTAGGCCTTCGCTGATACTTTGTGCGACCTGAAGTGATGTAGTTCCTTTTTCGTATTCCCTAACAGAACCATCCGGGAGAGTAATTTTTATCATATTTATTTTTTGCCTACCAACAACGTAGGTTTGTTTTTCGGGAATAAATATACTAATAAAAAGGCAGTTGGCGAAGTATTTTTTGGCTGCATATTTCGAAAGCTATAGCATGGGTGTTTCGAAGAACTATTTTCTGTTTGCTACTTCTTTTCTTTTCCCATTTTTTAAAACATTTTTATTTTCACCATCCAATCGCTTTTGAACCTTTTTGAGATCTTCGGAGGCTGGTAATTCCTCTGGTTTTACGTCACGTTTCATTAAAATTTTTCTCACTTCCAGATTATTGTCAATGTGTTCCTTAATAATTGTGCTTTGGCCTTTTAAGTCCTTTTCATTTACATTGTGGCCGGTTAATTCTGTTGCAAAATGTTTTGACTTTATGTTGAATGTTGGCAAAT
>JADLED010000058.1 GCA_020846335.1 Bacteroidia bacterium | reverse complement strand
GAATGGCCTTTATCTTCCAGTTCCTGTTTAACTATGGCCAAACGGGGCAATGCATCCACCAACCAATGATAATAATTACCGGCCGACCAAAAGTCGTAAAGCAAAATATAAACCGGTTGTGTTTCGGGATTTATTTTTTTACAAAATAAGTAGTGGCGCAGGATGTAAAGCCAGCCATATTGCGTGCGAAAAACCGTGTGTGGAAAGGCGTCTCCGAAGTTATTAAAGCCTTTAAACACGATTCCACTTTCGCTGATGTTCACATTATTTAAAAGAAAAATTTCTTCGTTTTGCGATTGGTAATTGCTGTAGTGCGAAAACAGAGCTTTGTCTGACTCCTTAAAATTTACAGGATAAGCATGTTGCACCAAAACTGAGTTTTTAACCAACCTGAAATGCCTTGCCTGCACTGGCGCTGTTATTCCCTTTCTTTCGCAAAAAAGCTGAACAACACCAATGGCATCGTTGAGTATGGATAAACCTTTATTATAAATCCGTTTAAGCATGTTTAAATACATTGCGAACATACCTAAATACTGCAATTGATTTGGCCATGAAAAAATAGTTCAGCTTGTCCCAAGTGCTCATTTGTGAACGGTTTTCGCTCATCAAAATTTCGAAATCGAGAATTAAACCGGTGTTAAGTTGTTTAATTTTTGAAATATAGGCGTTCGGCGAAATGTCAAAATTCATGCGGGCCAATGTAAAACGCTCTTCTTTTCGGTAAGAGGAGAATAAAATCTTCTTTTTAATCACCGGTATTCCTTTTTCGAGATGATAGTTTATGCATTGGTAATAAGGACTGAATTCGCCATTGTAACCATTGTTGTCAATAAAAGCGGCAAGTTTATAACCTGATTGTATTAAGTGTTTACTTAAACCTATTTCGTAATTACTGATTACATCCGAAATGTTGGTGTAAATTTTATGTTTGCTAAAATAATCGGAAACAGTTGTTATAGCGGCTTTTTTAATTACCAGAAAATAGGACTGAATATGCGTGGAAACAGCCTCTGAAAGGGTCATTCCCTGCATTTCGGCTGTGTTAAATTCCGACCATTTTACAAAATCGCTCAGGGATTTAAACAACACACAGGAATCGTTTACCAAAATAATTTGATCGTAGTTGGCCGGCGGGTATTTTTGAAAGGCATAATACCACAAACCAAAATCAAAGCCTTTGTTAGTGGTTACTTCACAGCCTATTCCATTGTCTTTCAAATCTTGTATTTCGCCGGAACTTAGTTGGGTATTACCTGTTAAAAAAACCAGGTTAGGGTAATGCCCTTTTAATTCGTTAAGGTAAACCAGCACATAGTAAGGCAATTTTTCTCCTTCAAAATACGAGGCAAAAAAACAAATTGAATTCATGCCTTTTAATTAAACAGTTTTTTTAATGCCCGCAGCGGCTTCAGTAAAAATTTTCCAAGGCGGTATTCGGCCGACTGATTAATGCCCGAAAGTTCATTAGCCGTGCGGTATTGATTAAACAACAGTTCCGGCCAATTGAACAAACTGTCGTAAAGCGCTTTGTGATTTTGATAGATGCGTTTGCGGAGTAAAAGTTGCTTTTCATAATCGAGTGAGGAGTTGCGCGACGATGCCCTGATGCGGTAATAAAACAACACTTCAGGAATTTTAAACACCTCTCCCCCATCCTTTAACATTCTTATCCAAAAATCCCAATCTTCAAAACCTTCTTTCATTTCTTCGTTATAGCCACCGGCTTTTTCAAAATCGCTGCGGCGATACATGGCCGAACAAAAGATAGAATTTTCGGTTAGCATGGCTTTGAGCGAGTACTCAGGCAGAATCCATTTACCGGTGCTACCTTCAAACAATTCTGCATCGCTGTAAACCACTTTTACCTGAGGTTTTGTTGAAATTATTTGAAAGGCCTTTTCGGCATAAGTGGGAGCAATTCTGTCGTCCGCATCAACAGGCAACAGGCATTGACCGACGCTTAAAGACACTGCCAGGTTGCGGGCAAACGAAACGCCTTTTTGCTCTGTGAAATGGTATTGAAAGCGCTTGTCCTGATTAACAAAGTTTGCGGCCACCTCGCGGGTGTTATCGGTTGAACCGTTATCAATAACAATGCACTCCCAATTGTTAATGGATTGGTTTTTAATGCTATTGAGGCATTCGGCTAAATATTTCCCGTAATTGTAGCAGGGAACAATAAATGAAATGTTGGTGGTTTGGTTTATCTGGCTCATTTTTTACCTTTTAAGCGTTCACTTATTCTTTTAAAAAACGAGGGCTTTTTATTCAATTCTTTATCGAGTATGTCCAGTTCTTCGGCACCTAAATACGATTCCATCACCCTTCTTCGCTCGGCTTGCTCCTGCTTTTTATTGGCCGTGTTGGAGCTTTGTCCATCTGTATTGTATTCGGCTACTTCCACATCGATGTGTTGTGTGCTTACTTTATTTTTAATAATTACCCTGAAGAAAAAATCGTAATCGGCCACCAGTTTATACTGTTGATTGTAGTTGCCAAATTTTAAAAACAATTCCCGTTTGATAAACGAAACCGGGTGCCACAGGGTGTCGCGGTACATATGTTCCACACTGATCACATCTGGCATAGTGCCGGTGCTAATTGAATTATTTCCCCAGTTAATACGCATATTTCCGTAAACAATGTCGGCTATTGGTTCGCTTTTAAACACTGTTTGTAATACTTTGTTGTTGCATAAAAAATCGCCTGAGTTTAAAAATAACAAATATTTGCCATTAGCGGCTTCAATGCCTTTGTTTTGCGCATGGTAAATGCCCTGGTCCTTTTCCGAAACAAAATGAGCGAGTTTGCTGCTGTGTTGCTTTATTATTTCCTCACTTCCATCGGTTGAACCTCCGTCAATAATCAGGTATTCAAAATCACCAAACAGTTGTGTAAACACCGAATCCATGGTTTTTTGCAAACCTTTGGCATTGTTATAATTTATGGTGATGATGGATAAGAGCGGCATGTTTAGGTAGTTGATTTTTGGTTAACTAACATCTGGTAAACGGCCATGTATTTTTCGATAATATTAGTGGTAGCATATTTTTTTTGAGCTTCCTGCTTTATTATTTCTCTGTTAAACGACTGTTTATGACTGATAAAATTTTTGATGACCTCTGTCCAAGCTTCTGACGTGTGGCTTTGTACCAAAAGACCATTGCTGTTATTAATCTGTTCGGGTATGCCACCCACATTTGAGGCGATGACAGGTGTTCCGCACAACAAGGCTTCCACAATGGTGTTTGGAAAATTTTCGGCCACTGATGGCAACAGAAAGGCATCGGCCATGCTGTACAATTCCATTAATTTTGTTTTGTCACTTATGTAACCACAGATTTTTATATGTGGATTTTTTATCTGACCGAGCTCATTTCCCACCACATACACTTTGTAGTTTTCATCCTTCAAAGCCTCCAGAGCTTTTAAAAGCACCGCCACACCCTTACGTGGATTATCGTAATGATGTGCTACAAACAAAAACAGGGTTTCATTTTCGGTAATACCATTTTCGTTTCTTAAGGCACTTCGATTAAGTGTTTGTTGTGGCCAGTTTATAATATTGGGAATTGTAAGATGTTTAAATCTTCCCAGCAAACTACTTTTAGAAGCCAGTGTTGAAAGCCATTGCGAAGGTGCCACCACTACCATGTCCTGAGAATTGATGGCAGAAAGAGCCTTTAATTTGTAATTAAAAATAACATTGCTGGCATACTGATTACGTTCACCCGAAAGTTGAGGACAAAAATTACAGGTGTCGGTAAATTTTTCGCAACCATCGCTGTGGTGACAGCCGCCGGTAAAAGGGTTCATGTCGTGCAGTGTCCAAACGTATTTTTTTTCGGGAACAAATACCTTGTTATAATCCATAAATCCATCGGCCACCCAGTTTAAATGAATAATATCGGCGGTGCTGATGGCGGAATGCGAAAACGGGTCAGAGTCTGCCCAGGGAAAACTAAAATGTTCCCATTTGGGATTTCTGTTTTTTAAAATTAATTCTTCAGGTGCCTGTAAAAGCTGTGGCCACAAGCGTGACAACAGTGCATTTTTTATTCGATGGGTGACGTTGGGTGCTGCTTCTGTTAATTTAGAACCACCTTCAAATTCGGGACCAAGCTGCCATTTACTCACAAACGAGGACGCAATGCCATTTTGCAAAAGTGCCAGATGCAGGTTTTTAGCCGCAATGCCTGCACCTCCCAAATCACTTGTGCTTAAATGCGTCACCTTCATGTTACAAAATTGTTTTAAGTTTTTGCTCCAGTACCTGAGGGACATCGTTTCTTACCACAAAACGTGGAAATGAAAATGGATCTGATTCCCTGTCCACGTATCCGCCGTAATTGGCGGCTGAATGGGTAAATCCTGCCTGTTTACATAATTGAAGGGTGTGTTCGTTATAATTGTGTTTTTCGCCGTATGGAAATGAAAAATGAAGCACCTTATTGCCTGTGATATTGCTTAACTCATTGGCCGAAGTTGTAATTTCAAATTCCTGATCTGTTGCTGATAAGTGAGCCAACGAAAGGTGATTTACTGTGTGGGCACCTATTACCGAAAAAGCAGACTGCATTAATTTAACCAATTCGTTGTGAGTAAGTACCCTGTGTTGATCGGCTACCAGAGGTGGCGCATCATTCAGTGTTCTTACTTCCTCCAGTAATTGATTACGTTCGGTGATGCCGGAGGCTGTTTTTAAATGCAAAAGGTAATGATGATACAACTCATCCACCTTTGTTAGCGATTTTATTTTAAGCAGGGAATTAACAGCAGGGGCATTTAATTTATCCGGATTTTTAAAAATCTCATCCAGTTCGTCCCACCAAAAAATGCTGCTTGTATTGAGGTTTTTAGTGGCTATGTAAAATATGGCCTGTACTTTTTCCGCTTCCAAAACAGGCAGGGCCTCGTAATAATTATCGGCGTATCCATCGTCAAAACTTACAAGCAAGGAGTTTTTCTCAAATTTTAGTCCATTGAGCAAACAATGATCGAACTCTTCAACTGTTATAAAATGGTATTTTTTTTTGAGGTGCTTAATTTGGGCTTGAAAATTAATTGGTGACACACTCAACTGTTGTTTATCAAAATTTGTTTCGCGCACGCGGTGGTACAACAAAACAGTGCAACTTCCATTTTGCCGGCGTTTGACAAAACGTTTCAGTTTTTCTTTTTTAAGGTATAGGTTGTATCTTAAATTCATTTTACCGCTTTAAGACCAATTATGAGTGGATATATTTCGTCGTTATTGTCCAGATTTACCTTGTTTTTGATTTCTTCGAGGGCATATCCTTTCATAAACAAGGCTGCGGCAGCCGAGTTGCCAAGCGGTACCACGCTTACCCTGCCCTCTCCAAAAACATCGGTAAAAATGCGGCTACAGGCTTGTGGTGCAAATCGCCAATAATCGCCCCAACGATCGGCATCGTATTTGGATACCGGTGACATAAAGGCCATGGTGGCCAAAAGCGTTCCACCGGGTTTTAAAAGGTAGTGACTGCCTTTAATGGCATCCTGAAAATTATAGATGAAATTATAGGTTTGGGTACAAATAAAACAATCAAAGGTGTTTTGTTGCAGAGTGTTTGTATTGCACAAATCGCCAATAATGGTGGCTTGTGGGTTGCTGTTATCGTAATGCAAAATGTGCGACTGATGATTAACTTCACCAAATTT
>JADLED010000057.1 GCA_020846335.1 Bacteroidia bacterium | reverse complement strand
TTTACGTTTTTGTAATCATCAGGTGCGTTGAGCCTGTCGTAACGCCCTACCCTTCGTGCTGAAGTTTACGTTTTTGTTGTCGTCGCCTTCCTTCAAAACGATACCACTCACAATGCCGGCCAAAATCCCGGTTGACCATGGGCAATAATTTTACTAAATTCACGTTACACATTCAAACATAAGATCATAGAAATGAAAACAAAAACCCTTTTAACAATGCTAACTGCTATTACGCTTACTTCGTGCAAGAAAGAATATACTTGCAGTTGTTTTAATCCTACCGGCGTTATTAAGACCTATACTATTAAAGATACCAAGAAAAAAGCGACACAAAAGTGTAGCGACTATTCTAAAGAATACCAAACCATTGCTTGGTCCGAGACGGGCTGCTTTCTAAAATAACCTTACATTTTGTGAGCGTACACACCAACGTTTGTAATTTGAGTGTGCCACTGCAAACTGGTAACAGCAAGCAAACTCCATTTTTGTGCAAGGTTTTATAAATGCAATAACTAAACTTAGTAAAAAACAAAGCCTGCCTGCAAAACGTTCTATATTAGTACAAACGAAAATTTATTAATTTAAAATCTAAAAACCATGTGGACAAAATTATTAACTACGAGTTTATTCCTTTTTTCTCTGACATCTTGCAAGAAAGATTATGTGTGTGAATGCACTGACCTTAATGAGCATGACACCTTCAAAATAAATGACACAAAGAAAAAGGCCGAACAACAATGCGCAGACAGAATCTACTATACGGGTGATTGCAAACTCCAATAAACAATTCGCATTACAAATAAAGTAGGAGCTCAACTAAATTCAGGACGAGACCTTTGGTTAAACCAGGGCTCCCACAAGAATTATAAACTGTAGGAATTACCGGCCTACTTTAGATTGGCCCTCTATGCCGCGGGTTCAATTTGCCCCGATTTCCTCTTCAAAAGCCATAACAAAAAAAACTTACTCCGGTGTACAACACAAAGTAAGTGATTAGGTTATTCCTTAATCAGGACTTGATTTGAAACCTGATTTAAGGCCTGGTTAAATTTTATCAAATAGGTGCCTTTCTCGAGTTCCGCAACACTAATTGTTTTTGTACCAGCAAACTCTCCGGTAAAAATTAATCTTCCAGTCACATCATAAACAGAATAGGTCACACTTCCATTCATATCACTAAAGAAAGTGAGCATGTCCTTAACAGGATTTGGATAAAAGCGAATTTCGGTTTTCTGAACATAACTTTCCAGAGCTTGTAAGTTATTACTAATTAAAACTGTTGCAGTATTTCCAGAAGTTAAACTTCCAATTAACCCTGTATTATTCACACTTTTAGCATCGGTGGCAGACAAATTAACAACCGTGTTGTTTGCAAGTCCACTCTTTACCTTAAACCACAGCTCAGCTATTTTACCATTGCCATTTACACTGTTACCATTGGTTCTGATGCTTGCACAATATAATTTACCATTATTAAAAAACGGTTTTTGAAAGTGAACGTTTTGATTGGATGCATTTAAAAAGGAAGATGAATAAATTACTTTTACCGAATCTGTCTGTATTGCCGATTGATCATAATTCAAGTCAAAAGCCAGACCATATAAATTGCTTAGATTGTTGCTTGCATCCCCAATTACCACATCTGCCTTATACCAGGTACCTGCATAGGCAATTGTAGATGATGGAACAATGCGAATATCAGGATTAGCGGAAGATGGCGGACTCTTAAACGAATGTGTTAAGGAATAATTAGCACTAATAGCCAATAAATCGCTGTTATTAATCGTACCGTCGCCATTACAATCGGCATGGCATTGGTTCCATCCTATTCCATTAATGCTGGTGGTACTAATAACTCCCGACCAGGCACTGGCATTTTGGCCCACCCACGAATTTGTTGCGGCCGACCGCGAAGGCCCGGTATTGTTGAACCCAAATCCTATTTCAAACACATCTGTATTATCAACCGTTCCGTCGCGATTGGCATCACCGGGCCAAACAACCGCACAAAGCGAATTTCCGGGCAAAGAGAACACACCCGTTGATAAAAGATTCGTGCAACCATTACTGCCTGTTGCCAAAATGGTGCCTCCAACTATTCCCGAGGGGAATGTAATACAGGTGGCCGTCGATCCAACGTGTGTGTAATTGTTTGTATTAGGGTTTACGAAAATGCTGTTCCACGTATAAGAAACAGCACCAACCGCGCTTACACTGCACACAACAGCAGAACCTGCACACACAGTGGCATTGCTGGTAACAATGGGGGTTGGCGAAGGAATTACGTTAAAGCAAATACTGGTGTAGGAGTTGCACCCTAAATTATTTTGAGCAGTTAAGGACAAACAAGTGCTACTCCAAAGCGTAACCAAAACTCCGGTTCCGGTTGAGGTGCCGGTGGGCCAATTCCAGGTGTAAGTATTGGCTCCCATACCAATAGGATTTACCTGATGACCGCTACAAACAACTGTTCCTCCTGAAGTTAAATTGAGTATGCTCGCTGAAGGTGCCGCCAAAACTGCCATAGTAGTTGATGCTGTTGAAATAACAGTGGAACCATTCATGGCAAAAAAGTTTAACGTATAAGCACCAGTGCAGGGTAAATTAATACTAACGGCAGAACCATTAGGTGCTGCAAGTGTAAATGTTGCAGCGCATGTGCTTGGCGAAGATATTGACCAACTGTAACTTGTGGCTCCTGCCTGTGTATTAGTAAGAACACCTGTAACCGAATTACCAACAGGATTATAACATTGGCTGGGTGTATTAATTGTAAAGCTCATTGTTTGAGCCTTCGCCAAATCAAACGATGCCGCTAAAAAAATTAGTAATACGAATTTTAGGGTAGTCCGTAATTTCTTCTTTTGTAGTGTTATTTTCATAGCCTGCTTAATTGTTTAGTTAAATCTCCAGAATCCGGGTGTTACTTCAATAATCCGTATATAGTACGATCACTTCCCGCTTTTAGTTGGGTAAGTAACAAAAGTAATTTAATCTCCATTGTTGCCGATAACAAAGTAGTTGATTCAAAAAGAATGATCGTGTCAGAAAAATAAACCCATAAACAAAAGAATAAAAAAATAAACTCAAATGAAAAGCACTACTCAAAATCGAGTGGTGCTTTTTTTATTTTGTAAGGCAAGCAGTAATTTTTTACACCCACTGCTTGAATTGCAGAGGAAAAACGGTGTTTTGCCAAGTGATGAAAATTACAAAGAATTCCCTTTTATATATCGGTACAGAAGGTAAGTTGTTACGAATCTCTGAAACTGAATTTGGCATGTTATATGATTGGCTTAAAAAGAACATTAATGTCATAGAATTAAAATAGTCCCCTAATCCGTCCTCCAAAATTCAAAAAGTCTTGTAAACAATTAGTTTACAAGGCTTTTTTGTTTAGTTCAGTACCCCTTTTGGGAACGAAACCGAATTGTTTTTACGGGTAATTGAGAGAATATTACTCGAGTAATAAAAACAGGCAAAGAATGTTTTCTTTAATTGAAGGGCCAGGGCAATAACTACAAATCATAGCAAGCAAAGCTCCTAATGCGAACTACCTTTGGCGCATGGAAATTGGGGAGGCGCGGGATAAATACCTGCATAAAACAGTGTGCCACATGGCCACCGGCTTAAGGTTTGAGGTGTGTGAACTGATTGAACTTGGCATTTTAACAAAAGACAGGTTGCAGTTCATCTTTAAGCATCCTGATCTGGAAGAAATTCCAATTTACCGGCAAAGCAGCGCTACCCTAAGGGAAATTGAAACACATTATCGGATTATTTCGTGAGTTAACATATTCACGCCCAGCTTCCCCACCGTATTGAATTTGTCATCCTAAATTTACATTAAACCCAAAGTCCTCACCAGCATAAATTATAAGCCTGCGCAGAAAGCCTTAACTGCCCTACCTTAAAAAAACATAACCTGAATATTAATACAACAAGTAAAAAGGTTTGTCAAAAAAATCAAGTTTGGAACGATTTTTGCAATAAATGTTAAAAAAAACTCCATGAAAACCTTATCTACCTTATTTAAAAAAACGAAACTTTCATTTCTTTTTTTGCTAATTGTAAGTTCAACAAAATCGCAGGATATGGCCTGGATGAATGGTGCAAACACATTTAACCAGGCTGGCTCATACGGCACAAAGGGAATGTCCGCCGCTTCCAATAACCCAGGAGCAAGAGTTTCGGCAGCTTATTGGAAAGACAATACTGGTAATTTGTGGTTGTTTGGTGGGCTTATTCCTACAGGCGGTATTAATATGTTATTAATGAATGACCTTTGGAAATACAACATAATTTCCGGAGAGTGGACCTGGATGACCGGGAGCAATGTTGTTAGTCAAAATGGCGTTAATGTTGCTACAGGCAGTGCGCACCCTAACAATACACCTGGCTCAAGAAGACACGCCATCACCTGGAACGATGCTTCTGGTAATTTATGGCTTTATGGTGGTGTCGGATTTTCAACCAACGGAAGCGGA
>JADLED010000056.1 GCA_020846335.1 Bacteroidia bacterium | reverse complement strand
CTGCACAGGTTCTTTATTTCCTTTAACCATTACTTTGTTGCCATAGTCTAAATAATTGCGTGGAATTACAAGGGCATTGTTTTTATTACCAATAATAATGTTTGCCTGAAGTTGTGTTCCCGAAATTTGCAGAGCCGGTTTTTGGTTAAACCTTACCTCGCAAATAAAGGACTGTGTGAGGTCTTCAAAGGCAGGTAAAATTCGCGACACGGTGCCTTCGTAAATTATTCCTTTGTTTGAGTTGAGTTGAATGGTGGCCTTTTGTCCTGTTTTAATATTGGCAATGTTGCTTTCGTCAATGTTTAAACGGGCATACAAATCGCTGGCATCGCCAATAACGGCAATCACATCGCCCCGTCTTACATAATCTCCGGCTTCTTTTAATCGTTTGTAAATTTTGCCTCCTACTACGGCTCTTACATCATTATTTTCGTTCGAAACAGCATTCACGTCCCGTTGCGAACGTTGAATGATAAGTTGTTGTTCGGTTTGTTGTTTTAGCAGTTTGTAATTTTGTTCGGCATTATCATAATTTGTTTTGGAAGCTTCAAAAGCAAGTTTTGCATTTTCGAGTTCAAGTTTTGAAACGCTGTTGCTCTGAAATAATTTTTGATAACGCGTGTATTGTGTCGAATCCTGATTGGCTTTATCACGCAAAAGATTTACATTTTGTTGGGCCTGTTTAAGTGTTGGGCCATTGTTACTGGCGTTTATTCCGGCAAGATTAAGAAGGTTTTCGGCACTTGAGGCGCTGATGGCATTGGTTTTATTGTCAATTATGGCAAGTACCTGACCTGCCTTTACAGTATCCCCGCTATCAAATTTTATTTCGATTAAATATCCTTCGGTTTGTGCCGTGAGATTGTATTTATTTTCGGGTTCAAGTGTGCCCGATGCAAAAACCGTTTCGGTAATGTTTTTACGTTCAGGTATTGTTTCGTTGTTTTTTTTACCACACGAAAACAATAACAGAATGGGCAATAGCAAAAGGTGTATTAAACTTAATTTCATTTAAAGGAGTTATTAATCATTATTCTGGCTTTGGCATAGTTTAAAGAGGCGTTGGACGAAGCGGTGTTGAGCTGGCTGTTCAATAAGTCGGTAAATGCATTCAGCAAAAGATCTGTGGACAATATTCCTTCTTTGTATTGGTTTAGGCTTTTTTCGTAATTCATTAATTTAAGTTGGTTAATTTCTTTTGCAATCTGAAAACTATTGAGTGCTTTTTCATAATCAAGCTCCAGTCCTTTATTGGCGAGTTCGTTTTGTAAACGGCTGTGGGTGGCGTTAAGTGCTGCAATTCCGGAGTTAATTTTAGCACTGTAGTTTTGTGATAGTTTGTTGGCATCGGGCGGAAATGGTACGGTGATGCGTAATCCAAAATATTTTGATTGTATCCATTTTGCATTGTTGTCAAAAAAGGCGGAGTTGCTGTTTTGTTGCCATCCCTGATAATAAACCAAAGAAACCACGGGCATCATTGATAATCGGTTGACACGCCATTCGTTGCGAAGGTATTCACTTTGCAGGCTAACGTATTTTGATTCCAGCGACGAGCCTGTTGCAACAGTAGTTTCAGGAGTCTGGGTATTTTCGAGTGTCAGTGTTTTTTCTGCAGGAATATCACACAATATTTTGAGGGCATTGAGTTGTTGTTCGCGGTTTATTTGTAATTGCTGAAGTTTATCTTTTACTACCAACAAATTTACCTGAGCATTGTTGGCATCTTGCTGGCGGGCTATTCCGACACTGTATTTATTTTTTACTATAAATACCAGCGAGTCAGCATTAATAAGGCTTTGAGTGTTGGCGACAATTTGCTCGTTTATTGACAGAATGTTGTAATAGGCGGCGGCAATGCTTTCGTGTAAGGATTTTTTGTTTAAGTGATTGCTTAATTCAGTAAGATCCTTGTTAATTTCGGCACTTTTAACCCTTGCCCAGTTTTGAGCATTAATCAAATCGATTTGCGGATTAAAATTAAAGTTGCTCACGTATTGCTGGCCAAGTGTGAGTTGCCTGAAACTTCCGGCAGGACCGCCAAAAGCTTCGGCAGGAATAAAATTAACCGGTAACAAAATATTGTTGGTGGACGAAAAGGAAACGGGATCGCGGAAGTTAATGGTATTGGCAATGGCGGCCACTTTTGTCCACTTGGCAAGCAAATTTTGCTGGTAAGCAATTTTTGATGTATTGCTGTTGCGGTCGGCAAAGGCAAACAAACTGTCAAGACTGCTAAAACGGAGCTGTGCCGAAGTGTGAAAAGCGTTTCCGCATAAGATGGAAAGAAAGAATGCTGATTTAACCAGATGTTTTTTCACACTACAAAAGTGCGTGCTTTGCCTCAGGTGTTAAAATTAAGTAGGAGTATGAATTAAATGAGTAGGAGAATTATACGGTATTGCCTGGGTTTAGGGTTAACCTCAAAAAAGAAATGATTAAATAAATAGTTTGTTTCTGTTAAGTGGTTTATTTATCTTTCTGCTGACATAAGGACGAATACTTACCGGCACAGAACTGTAACATGCAAATAGAACAACTTTTTAAACAGCATTATGCACGCTTATGTAGTACAGCTTACCGATTGGTTAACAACCAGGAAGTAGCAGAGGACATTGTACAGGAACTGTTTCTTAAATTATTGGACAGGGCTGAAAGCATACAAATTAAAACCACTGAAGAAGGTTATCTGGTGCGATCGGTAACCAACATGGCATTGGATTATTTGAAAAAAAACAAGCGGTTTTTGTATGTTGAACCAGAAACGCATTTGGCAAGGGCCACCGATAAACAAGGCGCCGATCAAAAAATAAATGTGGAAGAATTAACACGTATTGTAAATTCTGCATTGAATAAACTTCCGCCCAAATGCCGCGTTATTTTTGTATTGAGTCGCTTTGAAGAAATGAAGTACCGCGAAATTGCAGAACACCTGGATATTTCGGTTAAAACAGTCGAAAATCAAATGGGCATTGCCATAGGTAAGTTGCAAAACGAGTTAAAAACAAGTTTGAAAGATGATTATGGTACACTCTTATATGTTTTACTGTTTTTGGAATTTGGACATGAAATCACAAATTGGAATGTTTTTGGGGGCTAATCACATAAATTACGTCTAGATAGTAAATGACCATTGAGCGCAGGGAAATAATTATAAAAGTAATTTCGGGGAATGCTACCGGGGAAGAAGTTGTTGAACTTGACTTATGGAGAAAGGAATCTTCACAAAACGAAGCGTTTTATCAGGAAATACTGCTGGTTTGGACCAATATAGGTAAAGCTAAAACAGACTTGACCACAAACCCTGAATTGGCCTGGCAGCAGCTACTTGAACGGAAAAACAGAAAAAGGAAAGTGTGGCCGGCCAGCTATAAAATTGCGGCTTCAGTAGCCTTATTAATAGTGATGGGTGTGGTGGCAAATTACTTTTTAAATAGTGAAAGTAAATCGCCAATAAGCGATAAAAATATTACAGCGCCTGCACAGGTGGTGCTTGAGGATACAACAAATCAGGCACCTTTACCAGCATTTCCTGCAAAAAAGGAAGTTATAAAAAAACAAATATTTGAAACCGGTAAACAGGGCAAGGAATTTGTGCTACCCGACAAGAGTTGGGTTTATTTGGAAAAGGACAGCCGACTTGTTTTTTACATGGATAGTTTAAATGGCGAATATGTTCGACGAAGCGATATTAAAGGATTGGTTTATTTTAAGGTATTGTCTGCAAAAACGCCATTTGTGGTTAAAAGCAAATACATTGATGTGCGGGTGGTAGGAACCATGTTTATGGTGAAGGCCATAGATGGTGATAAAACGCACGAAGTGAGCGTAGAGGAGGGCGTGGTACAAGTCTGGCTGCAAAATAAACCAGAAATTAAAACCCGTTTGGAAAAGGATGATTTGTATACCTACTCCGTAAAAAAGAACGAGGCAAAACTTAGTCACGAAAAACATAAAAAGAGCCGCTGGAAAAAATTCTGGTCCGGTTTCAGGAATCTTTTTGGCTCAAACGAAAAGAATAAATAAAAATTTCCTAAAAATCACTTTTTGTTTGGGGGTATCTTCAATTATTATCGTCTTACAGATGTAAAGGGTCAAATTGCACCTATTGTTTTACCCCAACCTGTACTCACTAATTTAAACCGGTTTCTTAGCTGATAGAGAAATCGGATTTAAGCATCGCTATGGAGCCGGGTGCCTAAGGGTATCCGGTTCTTAGTGGTGATGGTGTTTTATGTTTTGGTTGATTAGTAAACCTGGGTTTTTTAATCGAAGGGCAAAAGCTGTTAGAGGGATTTGTAACGTTCAAAAAACTCTTCTTCAAATTTTATTCCAATAGGAATGTCGATGTTGGCCAGTTTAATCATCTTACCTCTTACGGATTGAATCTTATCCAATGGCACAATAAAGGAGCGGTGAACCCTCACAAATTTTTGGGGATTAAGTTTAGTCATCACATTTTTTAAGTTCATTTTGGTGAGCAAGGGCTTTTTTCCTTCTATGTGAATACGCAAATAGTCGTCGAGTGTTTCAATGTATTCGATTTCGCTAAGTACAATTTTTACAAGGCTGTATTCCGAACGCACAAATAAACTTTCGGATGCTGAATTGCCCTGGCTATGTGTGTATTGATAAAATTCATTTGCCTTATTAGCCGCCTGTAAAAACCGCTCAAATTCAATGGGCTTAAGCAAATAATCAACGGCATTTACATTAAAACCCTCTACGGCGTAATGGCTAAAGGCAGTGGTAAAAATTACCAGTTTACCGGCCGCATCCTGTTTGTAAAAATCAATTCCGTTTTTATCCGGCATTTGTATGTCGAGAAAAACCAAATCCACCGGAAATTTGCGCAGGTACCGTGCGGCTTCATTTGTATCGGTAAAAGTTTTCTGCAGTTGAAGAAACGGAACCCGCGAACAATAGGCCTCAATTATATCGAGTGCAAGTGGTTCGTCGTCTATGGCAATGCAGCTAATCATTTAATGTTAAGACTAAGTTAACCGAAAATTGATTACCATCTTCGTTTATCTGTAGGCTGTGCTTGCCGCTGTATAACAACTGCAAACGTTTTTTTACATTTTCAATACCCAAACCATTGTTGTTTGTTTTGTCGGTTTTGGGTTTTGAATTTTGTATGTTCAAATAAACGGCATTGCCTTCGGTTTTAAATGCAATGTTAATGTAGGATTCTTCCACCGTACTTACGCCGTGTTTAAAGGCATTTTCAACCAAAGGGATAAACAGCATGGGGCTCACCTGTTTTCCTGAAAAATTGCCGGTAACCGAATAATTCAGTTTTACTTTTTGCGTGAGTCTTAGTTTTTCAAGTTCTACATAGGCGCTCACATAGTTTATTTCTTTTTCAAGCGAAACCGTATCCTGTGCCGCATCGGTAATAACATAACGCATAATTGAGGCCAGCCTCGAAACGGATTCGGGCGCCACATCTGATTTTTTAACGGAGAGCGCGTAAATACTGTTAAGGGTATTAAATAAAAAATGTGGATTTATTTGCGCTTTCAGGTAGGATAATTCTGATTTAAGTTTTTCCTCTTCCGCTTTTTTGAGCCGGTTGTAACTGGCAAAGCCCAAAGACAAAAGCATCATCATCATAAACCGTAGAATAATGCTGATTAAAAAGGCGGTTTTGGCATACACAAAGGGCGGGCTCGGAAGCGGGTTGTAATTGGCATCCGACATCATAATAAGTATGAGCACCAACAAATAACTTCCTACAATAGGAAAATAAGTGGTGTATTTGCGGGTGAAATAAAATTTTGGGAGAGCGTAATAATAATTGAAATAATAAAATACTAACAGTAAGGAATGTGCGATAATTACTCCAAGTGCCGGTCCATTAATAATACCTTGGTCAACATAAGGTTGAACAGTGGGAAAAAGGATGAGCGGAAAAATTATAAATCCGGTCCAAACAATTATTTCAATGGTAAGGCGAATGTATTTGCTTTTCATGGAAAGAATTTTATTTTTTTAAGCGCCATTTTGTATCGCTGGTTTATCGTAATTGTTTGTGTTTGTTGAACATGGTAGTTAATATTTAGTAAAAGTAGTTGTCTTGTTTTTAAAACACTCATTTTGTCGGAGAAATTACATTTTGTGTCGGCAAAGTTTTCAGGCCATACATAGTGCAAAACTATAATACCTCTTTCTGAATTAAGAATTTTAGTTATGATGAACAAAATATTAATAAATTTGATTAATGCGTTTATTAGCAACAATCAAGGGTTACGAGAGGTTCGTTTTTTTATTTTGCATTATTGCGGCCATTCGGGTAGGTATTTATCTTGCAGCTTTTCCTCCTTTTAATAACGTGGATGAAATCATGCACTTTGATTTGGTGATTCGTTACTATAAGGCAGAAGT
>JADLED010000055.1 GCA_020846335.1 Bacteroidia bacterium | reverse complement strand
AACATGTCGTTATCATCGGGATTAGAAGCATTGATGTTTTTTGAGGCCACCACCCAAATGCTGGTGCCTTCGCCCCGGCGGGTATAAGTGTCGCGGGCATTTTGCATGGCCATTTTAATATCGGAGGCGTGAATGGCTCCGGCATGTACGTAAGGTTGACCTGATTTACTTTGGATGAATACTTCCCATAAATCCAATTGAGTATCTGATGTTTTCATTTTTAATTTGTTTTAACTATTCGTATATAATTTGGGCGTGCCCCCATGAAGCAAAAACACATGCTGTTTTTTTAAGGTGCTTTTTGCTTCATGTGGTCGGGTCACTTCGGGCTCCGCTCCGATAGCTATCGGAGCTGCGGTTTTTTAAGGCGAGAAAAGAGGCATCGCCTTAAAAGAACCAAGCCCTGCGTCCCCCTCACGCAAACCTGATTATTTAAGCAACCGCCATTTCCTTTTTAGCCTTTTTAGCTCTGTAGGCTTCGGCAGCTTCGCGCACCCATGCACCGGTGTGGTGATAAAACACGTGATGATCCATGCGCTGCTTATTGCAGGGGCCGTGACCTTTAATCACTCTGTGAAATTCGTCCCAGTTAATGGCACCAATTTTATAGTGTCCTGTTCTTTCATCCAGTTGCACATCCTTGTCGGGCACCGTTAATCCAATTAACTCCGCTTGAGGAATGGTTTTATCAATAAATTTCTGACGCAACTCGTCGTTGGTTTCTCTTTTAATTCTCCATTTAACAGCGTCGCTCGAGTGTGGCGAATCGGTATCGTGCGGACCAAACATCATCAGGGCCGGCCACCACCATCTGTTCATGGCATCCTGCGCCATGGCCTGTTGGTCTTTGGTTCCCTTCATCATCTTGGCCATAATTTCGTAACCCTGGCGTTGGTGAAAACTTTCTTCCTTGCAAATGCGCACCATGGCACGGCTGTAAGGGCCGTAAGAAGTGCGTTGTAAAGACACCTGATTAACAATGGCGGCACCGTCCACCAACCAGCCAATGGCGCCAATGTCGGCCCAGTTTAATGCAGGGTAATTAAAAATGTTGGAGTATTTGGCCTTGCCACTGTGTAACTGCTCAATCAGTTCGGTGCGCGAAATACCAAGCGTTTCGGCAGCACTGTACAAATAAAGGCCATGCCCTCCTTCGTCCTGAATTTTTGCCAACAGAATTTGTTTGGAACGCAAACTGGGTGCGCGCGTAATCCAGTTGCCTTCGGGCTGCATGCCTATTACTTCCGAATGCGCGTGTTGCGACATCTGACGTATTAAATGTTTGCGGTAGGCCTCGGGCATGTAATCTTTTGACTCTATGTGTTCACCTTTATCAATGCGCGATTGAAAATGGTTATCGCTGTGTTCGTTGTGCATAGTTGATTGTTTTGATTATGGCATAAAAGTATTCTGCCCTCTATCCAAAATAAATGACTTTTATCAGTATTAACACTTGAGTTATATCAGTCCGGCCGCCCCCACTGACAAATATCTTTGAAAACAGGAACACCGATATAGCCTCTCAGGTTTTATTGGCTTAACAATTAAAATTAGTTTTTATGAGCGCATCCGGCACACATACCATTAGCACCTGTTACCACTGTGGCGAAGACTGTCAGGAATCGGAAATACACCTTGAAGAAAAACCCTTTTGTTGCGAAGGCTGCAAAATGGTGTATGAGATCATTAATAAAAACGGCTTGTGCGAATATTACGACATTACCGACAAGCCCGGCGTAACCCAAAAAATAAAAGTACGCGAAGGTAAATTCGCTTTCTTAGATAATTAGGACGTGTGCACCAAACTGGTTCACTTTTCGGAAGGAAATCAAAAACACGTTACTTTTTATTTACCGCAAATGCATTGCAGCAGTTGCATCTGGCTGCTCGAAAATTTACCCAAATTAAATAAAGGCATCATTAATTCGCAGGTAAACTTTTTAAAGAAAGAAGTGACCATTGTGTTCGATGCTGAAAAAACAAGCCTTCGAACCGTGGCCGAACTCATTACCGGCATTGGCTACGAGCCACACATCAGTTTAAACGACTTTTCGGGTAACAAAATAAAAAAATACGATCGCAGCCGCATCTATAAAATTGGCATTGCCGGTTTTTGTTTTGGCAACATCATGCTCTTAAGCTTTCCCGAATATTTTTCGTCTGGCAATATCGAAGAAACAAAACTAAAAACCCTGTTCAGTTTCTTAAATCTGGGCTTGTCAATTCCGGTCTTCTTTTATTGTGCTTCCGAATTTTTTGTTTCGGCTTACAAAAGCCTTAAACAAAAGTTTTTAAACATTGATGCGCCCATTGCCCTGGCTGTGCTCATGGCCTTTGGCAGAAGCATTTACGAAATCACCACCTTTAGCGGCGCGGGTTACCTCGACTCGATGAGTGGCATCGTCTTCTTTATGCTCATTGGCCGTTTCTTTCAGGACAAAACCTATCAAACACTTTCGTTCGACCGCGACTACACTTCTTATTTTCCATTAGGTGTTAGCGTAATTGGTACAAACGGTGAAGAAACACAGGTGCCGGTATCCGCAGTAAAAAAAGGCGACCGCATTAAAATTCACAGCCACGAAATTATTCCTGCCGATGGCATTTTGTTTATGGGCAAAGCCAGCATTGATTACAGCTTTGTTACCGGCGAATCGTTACCTCTTGAAAAAGGCATTGGCGAAATTATTTATGCCGGGGGCAAACAAACTGCCGGAGCCATTGAACTGGAAGTGGTGAAAGAAGTGTCGCAAAGTTATTTAACCCAACTGTGGAACAACGACACCTTTAAAAACAAAACCGAAGAAAAGAAAGTATCTTTTGTGCATGCAGTGAGTAGGTACTTTACCTATGTGTTATTTACCATTGCCCTCATCAGTGGCATTTACTGGTCGTCGCACAACAGCGATAAAGCCTGGAATGCCGTTACTGCCATTTTAATTGTGGCCTGTCCATGCGCCTTGTTGTTATCTGCCACTTTTACCAATGGCAACATGCTGGCCAAATTGCAACGCGCCCGCTTTTATGTGAAGAATGCCAACACCCTCGAAAATTTATCGGAGGCGGATACCATTGTGTTCGACAAAACCGGCACCATCAGCATGCAGGGCGAGGCCAGCATTCACTTTGTGGGCAGCACGCTCAGTGAGTACGAAGAACAAGTGGTGCGCTCCATTGCCAATCAATCCAATCATCCACTCAGCAAAGCCATCGTATCCAACCTTTCGATTAAAAAAGCCCTGCACGTAAAAAATTACAACGAGGTGAAAGGCAGTGGCAGCAGTGCTTTGGTAAACGGAGAGAAAGTAAAAATTGGCTCAGCTGAATTTGTAACCGGCATTAAATCA
Organism: Bacteroidia bacterium; assembly: GCA_020846335.1. Classification (GTDB taxonomy): domain Bacteria; phylum Bacteroidota; class Bacteroidia; order B-17B0; family Aurantibacillaceae; genus Aurantibacillus. The sequence continues at coordinate 874 of JADLED010000055.1, read as the reverse complement.
ATTAACTCCGGAGATGGCAGCAAGGTTTACATTTCTATTAACGACGACATTCTGGGATGCTACGTGGTGAAAACCAAATACCGCGAAGAACTGGATAGTTTAATCCCTGCCCTGAAACAAAAATACAAACTCGCCTTAATTTCGGGAGATAACAATTCCGAAGAACAAAAGCTGCGTCAGGTTTTTGGTGAAGAGGTGGACATGTTGTTTAATCAACACCCACAGGACAAACTGAATTACATTAAAAACCTTCAGTCGCAGGGGCGCCGTGTGGTGATGATTGGCGATGGTTTGAACGATGCCGGTGCCCTGCAGCAAAGCAATGCCGGCATTGCCGTTTCTGACGATATAAATAATTTTTCGCCGGGTTGCGATGCCATTTTAGACGGCAAACAATTTGGACTGTTGCGCCGCTTGTTTGATTATTGCAGCAAGGAAAAAGAAATTATTTACGGCAGTTTTATTATTTCCATTCTTTACAACATTGTTGGTTTATTCTTTGCCGTTCAGGGCGATTTATCACCGGTAATTGCAGCCATTTTAATGCCGGTGAGTTCAGCCTCCATCATGATTTACACCACCGGCATGAGTTCCTTGTATGCCCGCAAACTGAAATAGTATTTATGTGATTGCTTAATTTATGAATGATTCCTGCACACTACTAAATTTTTAATAGCTGTGCCTCCTTAAATTCAACTGTTCAAATTTTTCATTTTCCTAAATACACATAACAGTTGCTGTGCAAACCGATCAAAAGGTGTTATTGGTAGCTTCCTCACCAAACCCATACTATGTAAGAAAAGGAGCTGTTCATTAAACATCTCTTTGCCCCTGCTACCTGTGAAAATTAACAGGTAAAAAAACTGGTAGTTTT
>JADLED010000054.1 GCA_020846335.1 Bacteroidia bacterium | reverse complement strand
TTAATTATTTTTACCATGTCGGGCGACAAATCCTGATAGAAACTTTTGTCGAGGTAGTCGAGCGCGTATTCCTGTTCCACGTTGCGTTTTAAGAGGGCAATGTTATCCACGTTTTTTTCGCTGTACAAATAAGATAAGCCGGTGAGGTAAAGGTTTTCCATAATTGTTTTGAGGTACTTTTCGTTACAGGCCGCTGTTAAGGCCACATAAACAGGGTACTTTTTTTTATTGGCCGCCAGGTGCTTCACAATGTTGGTTTGAAAACGTTCGTAGTCGGCCTGAGTTGGAATGCCGTCGGGTTCTTGTGCGCTCACCCATTTTTCAACACCAAGTTCAGCAAGTAAATTGTTGCGGTATTCGTCCAGCCCTCCAAGCAGACTGAGGTTTATTAAGGTAACATCTTTACGAATCCCTATGGCCTGAAGGTACCAAACAGGATACGTGTCGTTATCGCCTTCGGTAAGTAAAATGGCATTTTTTTCGAGCCCGGCCAACACATTGTAGTTGTAATTAATTATTCCGGTTGAAAACAATCCCGCTTCGTATTTTTTGATGGAATAGTAGTCGCGGTCTTTAATAACACGTTCGGTTTCTCCAATGTTTATCATGTAATCGAGGTGTTCGGTTCTTTCGGGGCCAAGTGCCACCGCCTTTTTAAGGTAGGGCAATAATTTCATGTCCATTCCGCCAAGCATCCATTTACACAAATTGTACTCGTAGCTTTCGGGCACATGTTTACCCATTTCGTCAACCAGCTTTACAATAAATGCGTGTTTTTCGTCCGGGCTTCGCGTATCAGTGGTATCGTTAAATGACAGGTTGCGGTAAACGTAATAATAATTGTACCAATTGTTGGGGTCTTTTGGATTTTTATCTATTTCATTTTTCCATGCTATTGCTTGTTGTTTGTAGTAGGCAATTGATTTTTTCTGACGGGCATTGCCATAAATTTTTTCGGCTTTTTGAGCCCTGGCAGTGATAAAAAACAAGGCCAATGCAAAAAGGATGATAATACGATTCATAGTAAGTGTTTTGATTTATATCCGCAACTTAAACGAAGGTTCAAATTCGTCAATAATTTGTTTGGCAAATGTGAAAGAATTAAAAAATGGGGAGCAAAATTTTGGTTGTAAAAATGCTATTTTTAACCAAAACCATTCTAAATAATGAAAAGATTAAGCAATTACCTGTTGGGATTTTTGATGCTGTTTTTAATCGGATGCAGTGGGTCTGATGTTTACCTGGGTGCATGGAAAGCCAAAGATGTTACCGGAGCCAGATTTGATATCAATTTCGAAGCAAATAGTCTCACAATTAAGGATAGTGCCGGGGTTATTACAAAATATGAATACACACAAAATTCAATTGAAATCAATACATCGGCAAAAACTTATGGCATTAATTTAAAAGACGGAAGGGCTTATCAGCTATACTTTCTCCAGTCGGCACACGAAAAAACAGGTTACATCAAAGACGACAATGGCAATTTAGTATACACCCTGAGTCGATAATTTTTCACTAAGGGCATTGTGGCCTGAGAGCAGAATTAAATGGCCACGGATTTTTTGATTCTTAAATAACCCACGCGACTTCCCCCTCCAACAGCATAAAATCTCATCGCGTTTTTGGTACACAAAAAAAGGAAGCTATCGCTTCCTTCGCCCATGTCGGGCTGACGCGACTCGAACGCGCGACCCCCAGCACCCCATACTGGTACACTACCAACTGTGCTACAGCCCGATTTTTTAATCGGAATCCAAAAATAATAAATTTTTATTCGCTAAAAAATTTCAAACTCCGGGTCAATAGAATTTAATCTGTAAACAATTAATTAAGTAAATTTAGATTCGATGAATTATCTGGCACATGCCCTGCTTTCAAACAACAACACCGAATTGCTAATCGGTAATTTTATTGCAGACCACTTGCGTGGCAACGATTTTGGAAATTATTCTCAGGGAATTGTGGAAGGTATTTATCTTCACCGGCGAATTGACACGTTTACAGATGCACACCCTTTGTTTAAAGCCAGCAAACGTATTTTTTACAAGGGTTTTGAAAAACACAGCGGCATTTTGGTAGATATTTATTTTGATCATTTACTCGCTAAAAACTTTCAGAACTTTCACCACCAGGCCCTGCCTCAGTTTGCAGAAGTTGTTTACGGCGCATATTCCTCGCACCAACACCTCTTGCCGCAAAGCAGCAGCCGGTTTTTGGACTACGTGCTTAAAAACAATATTTATTCGGCCTATGCCACGGCTCAGGGTATTGAACAGGTTTTGTTTCACCTTTCGCAGCGCATTAAGCACCAGGTGAGGCTCGACGAATCACTAAAACTATTTACCGAAGCAGAGTCAGAATTGCAAAACAATTTTTCGGTATTTTTTAGCGAAGCCCAGGTGGAATTTTCAATCTAAACCATTTAACCTTTTATCTGATAATATGAATAGCCCCCAACAAATTGCCAAACATCTTCGCCAGCTTTATTTTGGCGGAAACTGGACCTGCACCAATTTTAAAGACACTCTGGAAAATGTAAGCTGGCAAGAGGCGCAAACAACTGTGTATTCACTCAATAGCATTATCACCTTGGTGTATCATATACACTATTATGTTGGCGTACTTACACGGGTTTTACAAGGCAAAGCCCTAAGGGGGGACGACAAAGAAAGCTTTGAACACCCTCCCCTGCAATCGCAGTACGACTGGGACATTTTATTACCTAAACTATGGGAGGAAGTTGAAAACCTTGCCGTACTAATTGAACAGGTGCCTGAAGAAAAACTTTGGGATATTTTTTCAGAAGAAAAATATAACATTTACTACCGCCATTTATTCGGCATTGTTGAGCATGGGCATTACCATTTGGGCCAGATTGCCTTGATTAAAAAGTTGATTAAAGCAGGAGTTTAGCAATTGTATTGAAATTTGTGTGATATTTAAGTTTGAAATTTAGCCAATATGGAAAACAACATTTACAATCCCGACTTTGTAAAAGGTCTGTTCAATCGAATGAGTGCTTCCTACGAACGTGTGAATTACATTACGTCTTTCGGATTTTCATTACGTTGGCGCAAACAATACATTGCTTCATTTGTTTCTACCAATGAAAAGGTGCAGGCCATTGATTTGCTAACGGGTATGGGCGAAACCTGGCGCACCACCAAACAAAAACTGCCCAATGCCACCATTACCGCCCTCGATTTTTCGGAAGGCATGCTGAATTATGCCAACAATAAAAACAAACAAAAATTTAATTCAGAAATTAATATAATTATACAGGATGTTTTAAATAATCAACTGCCCGATAATCACTTTGATTTTGTGACCTGCGCTTTTGGTCTTAAAACCTTTAACGAAGAACAAATAAAAAAACTGGCGCAGGAAACCAAACGCATATTAAAACCCGGTGGGCAATTTTCTTTTATTGAAGTGTCGAAGCCGGAAAATTTTATCCTGCAAAAACTTTACGGTTTGTACATCGGAAAAATGGTACCTCTGCTTGGCCGTTTGCTACTGGGCAATCCGGTTGAATACCGTATGTTGTGGCGCTACACACAGGAGTTTGGCAATGCCCGCCGCGCTTCAGAAATTTTTAAAAATGCGGGGCTGAACGCAGGCTTCGATTCATATTTTTGGGGTTGCGCAACCGGAATAAGTGGTAGTAAAGTTTAAAAAACTTTGATGCCCAATACTAAACCCAGCCATTGTTTTTGGCTAAAATCACCACTTCGGTCATAGACTGGCTGTTTGTTTTAGAGAGGATACTTTTGCGTTGCGACCGGATAGTTTCCTCACTGCGATTGGTAAGTCTTGCAATTTCTTTAGACGATAACCCTTTGTGAACAAACTTAATAATTTCAATTTCCTTTGGAGTCAGGTCGTATTCTTCCTGTTTTTCGTTTAAAGAATAAATCCGCTCATAAATTTTCTCCCATTTGCCTTTTGGACTTTGATAATGAATGCGACAAAACATTTCAGGTTTACTGTGTATCTCACTAATATCAATGGTAGCTCCCATAATCACCAAAGGATTATGATCGCCGTCCACCAACAAACTCGTAAACTGTTGCATAAGCGTTTTACAACTGCCGTTTTTTTGCAGCAACCTGAATGAATAACTTACCCTTGCCTTGCTGTGATCCACGTTTTTGATATTCTTAATTAACTCGTGTCCTTCAACAAAAAAGTGCGTGGTAATAATGTTGGCATCGGTTGGATGAAAAAGCTGAATGAATCCAAGAGGTCCCATTTTAAGGCACTCTTCCCTGGTGTATCCATTGATATCATTGCAGTTTGGACTCAGGTATAAAAATTCATTCGTACTGAAATCGATGATGTATAAAACGGCGCTAAACAGATCGATGTTTGGTTCAGAACTTTCCAGCTTTTCAAAATAGGCATCGTAATCGCGAACAGAAATTTTACCTACAGCCTCTTTTGCTGATTTAACGTAGTCGAAAAAGTTAGGTAGCCTGCTCATAGTTTTTCACCCTTAAGGGTTATTGCAGTTAAATATAGTAAAAGATAGTTTTACACTCAATAATAACCTTATCAAAAATCTATGAAAAAATCTCTACTCCTTTTTTTTGCCATCGCAATTTCAGGTCTTTTGAGCGCACAAACCACTCCGGTTATTGGTTCTACGGCGTATACAAAAAAATGTTTTCTAACTAAACAATTAATTAAGTTTCCAACTGCGCATCAGGATTTTCCAGAAATTTTGAAAAAAGATACCACCTATTTTATAACCTGGGCACAAAACGGGGCACCGGTAACAGTGCGTAAGTCAGAGATGGATTCTGTAACAAATACCACTGCCGGTTCTAATCCTGTGGTTACAAGTACCGGTGGTTTAAATACTCTGAATGGCGTTGATCAGGCCTTTGCCATTTTACCCAATGGACTGCGATTACAGGTTTATGTAAACACTCAAAATAATCAACACGGTTTGTACGGTATTGTTTACTACAAAAATGTGATTGTGAATAATGTTTTTAAAATCGAAGGGCAGTTTACCAGTGCCACATCGCGTCCAAGGGCTCCGCAGGTTACATCTGACGGGGTGAGTAAATTTTTTGTAGCCTACCACTCCGGTAGCAGCTCCACCACTACTCCTTCGGTGATTCGCCTCAAGATTGTGGATGTGAGCGGTGTAGCAATTCCGGTTCTTGCCAATCCATTACCGGTTACGGTTACCCCTACTTCTACCACCACGGTTCAAAACGGTTTTGTTATTTCGGATGTGGCCGAAACCCAGGCCTATCATCCTAAAATTGCCTATTCGGCAGCCAATAACGAAATTGCAGTGGTGTATCAGAGTGGCAGCGGTAGTTCTTCTGTGATTCGTTTTGCCACGGTTAACACCAACGGCAGCATCAAACTAAATCCTGTTACCATCAACGATTTAGGGGCCCAGGCCGATTACCCGAACATTGTTACCGATGGAAGTAACTACGCGGTTACCTGGCGCGATTTCAGAAACTTAAATGTGAATAGTCAAACACTAAACAACAAGGGCGCCATCCGTTTTACCAAACTAAGTACCAGCGGTGTGGCTCTGGCTTTAACGCACAGCAACTCTGCCCTGTTTTCCGGAAACGACAAATCTTTGCTGGTAAGCAATCCTTATCAGGCAGAAGCCGGAATGTATTCTGACATTGTACTTAAAACATCCAATCAAACTTATGGCATCGTGTGGTCCACACAAAGCAATACGGCAAGCGTTTACTTTTGCGAAGCTTTTTTAAACGGCACGGCCGTTAATTCCTCCATACCCACCATGGCACACGCGGCAGATGGCTATAATAACGACAAACCTTCGATTGCCTGTGTTCATAAAAAATATGTGATTGCCTATACCGGATACGATGCTGTTTATAGTTACTCAGTAACAAAACTGGCGGTTGAAAACAAACTCGACACTACCCTGGTGACTTATCAATCGTCCAAATTACAGTTTGTCACCTCTCAGGACGATGCCAACCCGTCGTTATTTGGATACCAGTGGTACAATTGCACCACACAAAGCACTGTGGGTTTGCCCAATGGTGCAAGTTATTTTGAGCCTTCGGTGGCCGGTTCTTATGCCGTGATATTAAACAACTCCACTTGTGTTGATACCAGCCAATGCCTGACCTTTATTGATACCCGCTTGAATGAGTGGATGAATAAGAACAAAAGTTTTAAGGTAATGCCTAATCCATTTAAAGAAAACATTACGGTTTCATCCAACCTAAACATCACTACCTTAGTAATACAAGACCTGCTTGGTAAAGAAGTGCTTCGGTTTTCGGATAAAACTTTTAGCAAGCAGATTAGTTTAAGTGAATTAAAATCAGGTGTTTATTTTATAACAGCAGAGTTTGACAACAACAACCGGATCACTCACAAAATAATTAAAGAGTAGATTTCATTTCGAAAGAAGATTATTTTGAGGTCTGATTGGCATTGCGCCTTCTTAACTTAAAACTAAAACGATTTGTGCTGACCTTTTATGCGATGTGTTTAAATGGTATCTTTAACCTTGCAGGAAAATAAGTTTATTAATGGAAAACAACTTAGCCAAAGCCAGAGATTTATTTAACGTGGCGCATCTCAGCAACAACGAATGCGAACGCCTGTTGGAATTAACAAATAATTGTGACGATGCTGTATTAAAGTCCTACCACGCAGCCGGTTTAATGATTTCGAGTAAATACCTGTTTAATCCTGTTAAAGTAATTTCTGTTTTTAATAAAGGAAAAGCTTTGCTGGAAGACCTGGTGAGCGAAAATTTTGAAGCACCTGAAATCAGGTTCATTCGCTACACCATCCAACTAAATACACCCCGCTTTGTTGGTTACTTTAAGAACATTGAAGCCGACCGAAAATTGTTGAATAAATTTTTAAAGAGCAACCAACAACCTGAATTATCGGCACACATGATGATTTTTTTGAAAAACACCAACGATGAACTTTTAAAACAACTTTACTAAAACTGAGTGGTTACTTACTCTGCCCAAATGTCAGCAAATTGTTGTCGGGGTCAAGCAAGGCAAATTCCTTTTGGCCCCAGGGTTTAATTTGCAAATGCCCGTTGGGATGTATGTTGGTTTTATTATCCAACAATGTTTGATATAACCCTTCAATGTCATTTGTTCTAATGTACACCTGTCCGTAGTTTTCAAGAGGATTAAGCTCTTTAAATTCAAAAAAGTGAATTTGAATGGCATCCTTTTCCATGATTAAGTAAAAAGGATAATCATCGCTACCAATGTATTTGAATCCTAACTGGTTTTGGTAAAACTGCAGTGTGTTGGTTCTGTTGCGCATGGGCAGTTTAGGGTGAATGTCTGTGAGCATGGTGTTAATGGCGTTTAAATGGTGTTTGTAAATCAATCAATTCTTTTAGCCACACCCTTGGCGGTGGACAAACTGTAATTATTCAACACGCCGGGTTTACCACTGTAATACAAATTGCCGTCCGACTCAAGGGTGTAATCCATGGTACTAAGCCCATTGCAGTTCACATAAATATCACCAAGTGACAATGAATTAACAAAAAGATAGCCCTTCACATTTAAGTCTTTGGCCCAAACGTAACAGGTACCGCTGGCATAAATGGCAAAGCTGTCGGTAGTGCCACTCACATAAGTGTTACCAGCGCCATGCGTGCTGCTTCTCACCTGATTAAAAGTGCCATTCACATAAATGTCGCCTACACCGTCCACTCGCACCACAAGAGTATCCTGAGTAAAATTATCTTCAATGTGCATATCGCCAACACCCGAATTAACAGCCATTTTAAGGTAAGGCAAGGTTATGTGAGCTTTAATCTGATGTTTGTAGCCCCTCACAAAATTGCACTTATTGTTGTTATCAATAATCAATTCGTTATCAACCACCTTTGTTTTAATCTTTCTTAAAAGATTAGCGCCTGCCATCACTTCCACCTTGTATTCATTGCCTTTGTGAATGGTCACTTCAATTTTATCATTTACCTGAATTCTGTTAAAATAACCAGGAAAGCGGACTTGCGAAGTTGTTTTTCCGTTGGATTTAAAGCAATCAAAAGCATTGTCCTTATTACAATTGCTAAGAAAAAAAGGCAACAATAAACAAACTAATAGTTGACGCATTGGCTTAAAACAATGGCACTAAAATACAAATTTAAAAACGTGTTTGCGCCCTATTATTTTTTTTATCGTTTGAAAATAACACAGGGATGTGTGATATTTACGCATGTTTAAGACTCTGCTGAAATCAACTAATTTTAGTAGCAAATCAAAAATAGTGATTTGGTACCCGCTGATTTTACTTTTGTACAACCTTATAAGCAAAGCCCTTTATTTAACCGGCCGAGACATTGGTCTTGATGAACCTTTTACCATTTACCATGCACAGTT
>JADLED010000053.1 GCA_020846335.1 Bacteroidia bacterium | reverse complement strand
CCAGGCTTGCTCCTTAAACCACTCGGACAAGTCTCCGTTTAAGAGCGCCAAATTTACTGGTTTATCCCCAACTATGCAATGCTAACGTAATATTAACCATTAATATAAATTCAAGTTTATGGAATTAATAATTTAGCACGTCTTAGAATAAAAGCAGGATAAACGCGTTAAACAACCATGCCGAAATTTCAAATTAAACTTGAAAAACCATGCGTTCAGCCATGGGATACTATGGAAAGGGTAGGGAATGGCCTCTATTGCGAACAATGCACCAAGGTTGTAACCGACTTTAGCAGCATGACCGACGAAGAGTTGATTGACGCATTAAGCCAAAAACGGAAGGAGCCAATCTGTGGACGCTTTACGGGTCTCCAACTCAGTAAATCCTACGCTGTTAAACCTGCTGAAGAAAAACAATCGTTTATTTTTTGGAAAGTGGCACTTGCCGGACTTTTAACCTTAGAACTGCCCGTTTATTCGCAGTTGCCGGGCGCTGCACCTAAAACAAAACAGGTGCAAACTACACCTATAAAACTTATTCCAAAGACATCACTAACACCTCAGATTATAAGAGGTAAAGTGAGTGATCGCACAAGCAAAAAGGGACTGGCTGTAAAAATTAGTTTGTACGCCAAACACACCAAGGGTGAAGTACTTTTTGATACTTACAGCGATGCAAGCGGTTATTACGAAATAGAGTTGCCGGCAGAAGGCCTTGCTAAATTTTTTAAGCTGGTGTATGTGTGCGAAGATTTTGATGAACGAAGCATTGTTGTGGACAAGGAGAAAGTGCCCAAACAATTGAACGTAACCTTAATGCCTCAACCCGTGATTACTGTCACTACTACTAATCTGCCCGAAGTTGAGGTTGCGGTAAAACACTCCGCCGTTTCAGTAGAATATTCACCCAGGCATTTCGGTGGAATTCCAGTGCAATATGAAACCTATTCGATTGACTCTTACCGGTCGAGGTTTTTTTACAGGGTTAAATGGCGACTAAAAAATTTCTTTAAACGCAAAAGGTCTCACTAAGGCCGGGTTCCTCCAGGTGCCTTTAAATCAAAAATTAGTAATAAATTTATAGTGTTAAGATTTGTAACATTAAGATAAAGATACCTGCCTAATTTTATCAAACATGAAGAAAGTACAGATTAAGCTCGAAAAGCCCTGCTCTCAGCCCTGGGATTTATTGCCAAAGGTGAGTGGTGGTTTGTATTGCGGGCAATGTGCCAAAGTGGTGAAGGATTTTAGCGGGATGTCGGATGAAGAATTGATTGCGGTGTTAACTCAAAAACGCAGTGGGTCTGTGTGCGGCCGTTTTACCCCTGAACAACTGAACAAAACCTATCATTACAAGCCTGATTCGGGTAACAATAACATGTCTTTCTGGAAAATTCTTATGGCCGGATTATTGACATTTAAGCTTCCGCTTCATTCACAAACAACTTCTGTTAAGGATAAGTCAGAAAAGGTTCAAAATGAGGCCAATAAAGCCCAGGCGCCAGTACTAACAACATCACAAGTAATTAAAGGCAAAGTGAGCGACCGATATACCAAACAGGGGCTACCGGTAAAAATTTCCATCTACTTTAATTACATAGGAGGTGTGGAACTTCTATCAACTTACAGCGATAACAACGGGTACTACGAAATTGAATTAGCCCCGGAAAACCTTGCGAATTTTTTTAGAATAGAATATACACGTAAAGACTACACTGAAAGAAATATTGTTGTTGATAAGCATAAACTGCCAAAGCTATTAAACGTAACCTTAACTGCCGCGCCTGTCAACTCCGTTAGCAGTCAAATGCACGATCTAACTTTGGACGAAAGGAAAGCACAAGAGATTGCTAAAAAGGCCAGATTGAATGAGGAAATAGCCCGGATGAAAGCAGAAATAGAGAGTCAGCGATCGCATACCGGAGGAATACTGCTAATGAAAGAAATTAGCATAAGCGACACAATCAGAAGAAAGATAGAGCAACTTCGTAATTCTAAAAAATCTGATTAAAACGGTGGCTCGTTAAAATCCTCAATATCGTTGCGGCGAATAATATCCGGCGTTCCCTCGTCAATCTTATCCCAGTTTTTTGAAGCCACGGTTTTTGTGCCCGCACTTAAAAAATCATCGTTTTGCGGCAGGGCCGATGGGCTGGTTGTCGAATAAATAGAGTCGGCACCTTCGGTATAATCCAAATCGGCAAACTTGGCAAACTGCCCAATAAAGCGCAGTTTCACGGTTTCCAGAGCGCCATGCCTGTTTTTGGCAATAATAACTTCGGCACGGCCACGTGTAGGTTCGTTGTTTTCGTCCACTTCCAAACCATAGTATTCGGGCCTGTAAATAAACATTACCATATCCGCATCCTGCTCAATGGCGCCCGATTCGCGGAGGTCACTCAATTGCGGACGTTTACTTCCTCCGGGTCTGTTTTCTACCTGACGGCTTAACTGCGAAAGGGCAATGATTGGAATTTCGAGTTCTTTGGCCAAACTTTTTAATCCCCTCGAAATCTGACTGATTTCCTGCTCACGGTTGCCTTTGCCATCCGGGCCGCCGCTCATTAATTGCAGGTAGTCAATAATTATCAGTTCCACCTTTTGATTCTCTTTTAAACGGCGGGCTTTGGCACGTAATTCAAATATGGAGAGGGCAGGGGTATCGTCAATATACAAAGGCGCTACCGCCAGTTTTTTTATGCGTTCGTTTAGTTGAACAAATTCGTGATTATCTAAATTTCCTTTTAAAATTTTGTCCTGCGCAATTTCTGTTTCGCTCGAAATTAAGCGTTTCACCAATTGCAAACTGCTCATCTCCAAACTGAAAATGGCCACCGGTTTATTAAATTCAACGGCAGCGTTTTTGGCCATTGATACCACAAACGCGGTTTTCCCCATACCCGGCCTTGCAGCAAGAATAAGAAGGTCCGATTTTTGCCAACCGCCGGTAATACGGTCCATGGCTGTAAAACCACTCGGCACACCCAACAAACCATCCTTTTGATTG
>JADLED010000052.1 GCA_020846335.1 Bacteroidia bacterium | reverse complement strand
CAACTCTCTGTCTTTGTCCTCCCGAAATTTGCGCACCTCGTTCGCCCACGGGAGTGTGAACACCTTTTGGCAACCTCGAAACAAGTTCGGTTAAACTTGCGGCCTCAATCGCATTTCTGAGCTTTAACTCATCAACATTTTCCTTTTCAATACCAAATGCTATGTTTTCGGCCAGTGTACCATCAATAATATAAACATTTTGTTGAACATAACCTATAAGGTGACGCCACTCCCTAATATTTTTCTCGTCCAATACAATTCCATCCACCTTAATAAATCCTTCCTTTTCTTTTAAAAATCTCAATAAAATATTAATAAGTGTGGTTTTGCCTGAGCCAGAGCGGCCAATCACACCAACTGTTTCGCCTTTATTTATTTCGAAGGAAATATTATTAAGTATTTGCTCATTATCCGAATATGCATAACTCAAATTTTCAATAGAAATTCTATTTTCAAAAGATAGTGTGGCCAATTCTGCTTTGGTAAAATCATCATAATTTACACCGGGTTTAATTTCTGTAATTATGTCCACAGTATATTGATGTTCCTTAATACTCAAAACAGATGCCATCATGCGGTTAACAGAAGGTAAAATCCGATAAGCTGAAATAGCAAATAACCCGAGTAAGGTAGTAAGTTGGCTTTTGTCCTGCATGGCAAACAAGCCATACAACAAAAGACTAATTATGCCTAAAATCATTCCTGTTTCAATTACCTTGGTTGGAACAGTCATAAGTACATTACTACTAATGTTCAATCTCGAATTGTCATTTACAAGTTTTTTATAAAGACTAAAGAAATAATTTTCTTTAACAAGCGTTTTTACATCCACATAACCTTCTATTGATTGATGTATGCTTTTGTTTAACAGGGCACCGTATTCAGCTTTTTTTTGACCTACGCCATTAATTTTTTTTCTAACATACAAATAGGTTAAACCTGAAAGTGGAAATACGGTACACGCCAATAGTAAAACTATTTGCGGGCTGTAAATTACAATTGCCGAAATTAAAAGTACTACCACCGTAAATTCGTTAATTAAAGTGAGTATTGGCAACATAAAGTATTGGGCAAAAAAAGAGGGGTGATTGTTCACATAACTTACTACAAAACTTGAATTGTGTTGTTTAAAGTTGAGATAACCCAAATGATAAAAATATTTGAGTAGTTGGGTGCTGAAATAAGAATATAGAGAAAATGAAAATCGGGATTGGTACCGTAAAATTAAAAGACTTAGCACATTCTTTAACAAAATTATAGCAAACATAGCGGCACATAAAAACAAAGCGAAATTCCTTTCACTTGTAAAACCGAACCATTCGTAAATCCTGAATAAAAATTTATTTTCATGAATAAAATTATCCTTTAACATTATTGAAAAAACAGGTAACATTGCCGCCAAACCAATGAGTTCAATTATTGAATTGATAAAGAGAAGTGCTAAAGAAATCCAGTACTTTATTTTGTATTCCAATGGAAATACCTGATAGGCTCTTTTAAAAGATGCAAATAGTGATTCCCTGGCTTTCATTTACTTGTATCTTACTCCTGTATTACCTGATTTCTGGCAGGAAAATTAATTAATACGCCCATTCCCTTTCTAGAATATACAGCCATGCTGCCTATCGCAGCTGCATTTGCGTTTGTTTTGTAAAGCACGTTTTTCAAATCATCCAGACTTCCGCAACCGCCACAGGCAATAATTGGTATATCCACACATTCCAGAATTTGGCCGGTTACCTCATAGTCAAACCCTTCCCAGGTGCCATCCTTGTCAACACTGTATAGCATTAATTCGCCAACTCCTACTTCATTGGCCAAATACGTCGCATATTCATTAAGTGAATACTTAATCTTATTTCCAAGATAGGAGTATGGAGCCTTTGCGCCAAAAACCGGTTTTTTGTAATCGATACAAGCCACAACAGCCTGCGCCCCAAATTGATTAACCACCTTCTTTATCACCTCAACATCTTCCTGAATAAGTGAGTTGACAATAACCTTTTCAACACCTATTTTATAAAGCTTCACAAAATCGTCATACGTTTTTACCCCTCCGCCATAAGCAAACGGCATAAAGGCCTCACTGGCCATATTGGCAATGTCATCAAAATTTGGTTTGCGCTTTTGTTTGGATGCATTAATGTCAATCACAATCAACTCGTCCACTTCCTTTTCGTTATATATTTTTATGGCATTAATTGGGTCGCCAATATAAGATGGATTTTTAAACTTAGTTGTTTTTACGAGGCCTGAACCATCGTAAAGTAAACAAGGTATGATACGTTTAAGCGCCATTATAACTTCGCAAAATTTTCCAAAATCTTCATTCCAAACTTTAAACTTTTTTCGGGATGAAATTGGGTACCATAAATATTATCCTTATTCACCATACAGGTAAAATCTTCACCAAAATTGCATGTGGCTAAGGATTGATTCGCATCAAAACACTTTACATGGTAAGAATGCACAAAATAAAAACGGCTACGCGAATTTAAATCTATCAATGCGTTTTCACGCTTCACTTTAATATAATCCCAACCCATGTGCGGCACTTTCAATTTTAGTGCGGGATCAAGATTAAATTTAATGGTTTCTGCATCAATCCATCCCAATCCGGCTTTCTGCCCCTCCTCACTCCGTCTGCTTAATAGCTGCATGCCCAGACAAATACCCAAAACTGGTCTCTTTTCGTTTAATACTTTTTGATTAAGTAGCGGAATTAATCCCGATTGTTCTAGATTTATCATCCCTGCATCAAAAGCCCCAACCCCAGGAAGTATAATTTTATCCGCTTTGCTAATAACATCGCTATCTTTGGAAATTACAACGTCTCTGACCCCTGCCTTTTTAAACATATTCAGCACAGAAGCCAGATTACCTAAGCCATAATCAACAATAACAATCATTGAGAGTTGTTTTTATACCAGTTTATTGTATTTAAAACACCATCATTTAAATTCACATTTGGCATATAACCCAAAGCCTTTTGCGCTTTAGCAATTTCAGCAAAGCTGTCTTTTATTTCACCGGGTCGTGGCGTGGCATAATTTGGTACGAGTGCAGAATTTACCTGACTCCTGATTAGTTCATACAAATCATTAATGGTTTCTGTAGCACCATAAGCTCTGTTGTAAACCTGATTCAGGGAATCAACATTGCTTGTAGTTGCCGCCAGTAAATTGGCCTGTACCACATTGCTCACATACGTAAAATCGCGGTGATTGGTTCCATCTCCATAAATGGTACAAACTTCCTGTTGCAACAACTTATTAATGAAAATAGGAATTACCGCTGCATAAGGCCCATTCGGATTTTGCTTAGGCCCGAACACATTAAAGTAACGCAGCCCGATAAT
>JADLED010000051.1 GCA_020846335.1 Bacteroidia bacterium | reverse complement strand
TATAAAGACGGCATTAAGCAATAACACTTCCCTCTTTTTAAAACGAAATAATCTTCGAATTCACAACCAGTCCACTTAGTTAAATTACCCGTTTTTCGAAGTGAATTTCGGTTTATTTAATTTCCGATAGTCTTTCTTTCTCCAAAAGGTATATTCGTATTTAGCAAAAAAGCGCAGTTCACCGGGTTTATCGTAGCGCTTAGCTTCTATCACATATCCACGGGAATTGTATTTCCAGTAACAAATACTCACGCCGTCTTCGGCACTCCTCATTCGGCCAAACGAATCGTAAACGTATTTTTTTTCTTCTGTTTTCAGAACGGTGTCTTGGCCGAGATAATATTTTTGCAACGAATAAATTACCTGATTGTTGGCATTATACGCGTTTTGTGTGGTATCACAGGAATTAATTCGGTGGTAATCACACGAAATATGCTTAATGCAGTTTTTTCTATGGTCATACTCAAAAAACTGTTCACGGGTCAATTTCCCGCCTTCGTAGTGCCGCCGCAAAGAATCTTTGCCATTTAGTGCATAAATAATCAAATTAACGATTGTATCCTGCTCATAATAGTAGCCCTTAAGCGGAGGAATTATCATCTTACATTCTCTGTCGAGAGAATCGTAAAAGTAAAAGCGTTCGTAGCCTGTTACGCCGCCTTTGTGCTCATAAATAATTTTTCCGGTTTTCGAATATTTAATAACCTTCTTAAAATCTACCAGTTTTTTTCCATTCGAATTCACCGTTCTTTGCTCGCCCTCCGAGTCGTAGGAATAAAAATTGGTGTCGGGAGAATACATCCGGAGTGCCTCTACTCTACCAAAAATATCCCGTTTTTCATAAGAAAAAAAGATGCGGTGTTTACTTTGAGAATTGGAGGAACAAGGATATTGCCAAACTGTTTTTGTTTTAACCCTTTCGGTTTTTTCACCGTCAAGATTTTTCCAATGCATAAACTCCTGTGCAAAAAAACTACTTTGCAACAAAACAAAAAACAACAACAACTTAAAATTAAAATAGTGTGCCTGCATATCTGAAACAATGTAACTTAATAATTAAATAAAGATACAAGTCGGGTGTTTAAATTTCGGGCCCTTTTGGTATTAAGGCAGAAGTCGCTTCCTTAAAAACAATCCCAGTTAAAATAGGCTTTCTCAAAATTTTGGTTTTTTAAATCTTCCAGATTCAAGAACACATGGGCTACTCCACTGTCGCCAAACATAATTTCATCGTCGGTATCTATTTGAAAAAGCAAAACATCGTTTTTAAGTTTTTCATCGTAGTCTCTCGGGTCCGATTGTGTAAAATACGCGTATCCGCCAATTTTGTGTCCGGTGCCATCAAATAACTTGCTCATTTCTTCTTGCTGAGCCTCCGTTAATGTCTCTTCAAAATCACCATACGACATGCCGTTAAAACTCATGTTAAATCTAAAATCCGACATGCCTCCGTATTCGATGTCTTTAATAAAAGCGAGGCTGTGCTCACGGGCAATGGGCGATTCCTGATAAAGCTCTTCGCTAAGGAACGAAAAATCGGTATAACATTCCTGTTCTGCATCCTCATGAAATATTACCGCAAACTCTTCCATACCATACAAATCCAAAGCAGGCACAAACAATTGCAAAATACCTTTCGAAGGATAATTTTCTAATAAAGGCGTTTCTTCAAAATTAATTTGTGCCAACATAATCATTGGTTTACCATTGCGGCTTTTGGGGTAAGATTGGCCAACGGGTAAATAAGGCTTTCCCAGGAATTTACTTTGTTTAATTGGAAGTGATTGCGCCTGCAAAACAGGGGTGGCTTTTACACGAATGGTGTCGAGCTTTTGCTGAAACATTTCCTGCTCGTAGGCTTTTAAAAATTCAGGAATCATGTAGGCTAATTTATTTAGTGAAATGATTGACGCGGCAGGGCTGCCTTTGTATCTATGTGGTTATTTTTATAGATTCCGGCTTTTAGTCAAAAACCATTAATTCATAATCAACTCCGGCAACACAACTTGCGCCGAGTCGTGAAAGGCCAGTTCGTGAATATTAACTTTAACAAATTGAATAATGGGAAAAGTACTTAGCACATCCATCACTTCCTGTTCCGATTTGGCAGCCATAAACACCCACACATTCTGGCGTTCCATATCCAGCGAATAACTCACAATTACCCGCTTCTCCATCCAGTCATTAACAACGGCTCTCTGCTTTGGAATTAATTTATAAAAATCAATGTCCATTTCGTCAGGCAATGTAATATGTGCTAAAAAAGAATTCAAGAAAAAAGTATTGCGTTGTATATACAAATTTAGTGCAAAAAATAATCGCTTTCACAGCAAAATTCACAATTTACAAGTTGGTGTTTGGGCCGCCATTCTTTTCGAAACAACAAGGACCATGTCAATCGAAAAAATAAGCTATATTCGTCATCACAACAAAACTAACATCTATTTAAAGAGTGAAAAAATACAAATTCATAGTTCTGTTTTTTGCCGGAATAAGTGTATTATTTGTACTCTTTAATTTTTTAATTTTTTCATCGTTCATCTCAATCAATAAATCAAATTTTCGTGAGGAAGCCATTCGTAAGCACAATTCTGGCCTGATACAACTGCCTATGGCAAAGCTTCAATTGTATAAAAATGCTCCGGGCATTGAGTGGAAAGACGAAAACAAAGAACTGGTAATAATGGGCCAGTATTACGAAGTACTAAGTATTACCACTACCAAAAGCGGCGTGCTTGTTACTTTAATTGCCGATACCGAAGAAAGTGGATTATTTAAAAAATACTTTTCCTATGCCAAAAAGCAACAC
>JADLED010000050.1 GCA_020846335.1 Bacteroidia bacterium | reverse complement strand
TAATTACACCGACTTTAAAAAAACCGATTTGCGTTTAATGGCTGGCTTCGGACTTTCGGCCATAGGCTATTTTAACGAAATGATTGAATTCAGTGTGCCACTTACCAAATCGCCCTTTCAGGACATTGGCCGTGTTACGCTGGTTATTTTTGTGAATTAAGTTCTACTAAAAACCCGCCATGCCTTTTTTGCACAAGCACATTCCCTTTGAGTTTCATTTAACCATTAGCGATTTGACTAATTCAAATGTTGAGGCGTTTAAAAAATTTTGCGCCCTTCATCATGCCAAGCCGCTGCTCATCGAGCTTTCGAGGGGTGAGTTTACTCAGCAACCCATGTTATGCAAAACTATTAGCAGCAATGATTTTGAAGATGTACTTAAGAAAGTTGATGAGCTATCTGAGCAAATGCGCAATTCGAACCTGATGGTTAAGCGCGTAAAAATTGAAATTCCGGCTGAAGACGCTGCTTTGTTTGCCGGCAATAATGGGGCTTTTAAAAACTATTTTGAGTGGCATGGAAAAATTAATTACGAAAACGAAAAGGACTTACTTAGAATTTGCGAGGAACACCAGGCACACCTTTCGGTTAATGCTTTAAAAAACCAAACCGGACTAAGGTACATAACACTAAGGGAATTTGGCTCTGAAACTGTTTTTAATACGCGAATAAACCTGCTGCGTGCTGATTTAAAAAATGGTGATTGGAAAATGGTGAAAGAAGTTTCGGAATATTGCATTTATGATAGTAACAATGGCCTGGATAAAGGTTGGTTAATAAACTGATAATGATGAATGAAGCCAGTAAAAAAACAAACGAACTGATTGCTCAGGAAGCCTTTATTAGAAGAGCCTCCAGCATTAATGCCGAATTTATGCTCAAAGGCAGTTTTATTACCCGGCAGTATTTTCCTTCGCCTAAAGACAGAATTCCTGCCGATTTGGATTGGGTGTATCTTAACCGCTTAAGCGAGTTGGACGATGCCCGCCAAACCTTTGACCGCTGGGCCATTGAAGTAACAGAGCTGGAATTAAACGACGGTGTAAAATTCAGAAGTTTTAAAGAAAACAATTTCTGGCGCATGATTGATTATGCGATGGCCGACGACTTTCCAACCATCAACACCGATATACGTTGTTGGATAGGTGAAGAAATGGTAGACTTTACAATGGATGTATCGTTCAATCTGGATATTGATTATTTACCTGAATCGCTTTATTATCAACCCCTGCAGGGTGAGCCGTTTACGGTACCGCGAACGGCGCCACTCAGTCTTCAGGTGTCGTGGAAAATACATCAAACACTGGTGAGGCCAAGGTTTAAAGATATTTTTGATTTAACTTTTTTGGTACAGCACCCGCAGTTTAACGAAAGCGTTTTAAAAGATGCCCTGCAGGCTTTGGTTAATGAGTGCAGTGCCGACAATGTGGATTTAAGTACATTTCGTTTTTTTCTCACCGGTGATTTTGAAAAACTCTTTCCGAACAACAGCCTTAAAACTACCTGGAATTACTGGCGACATGACATTCACGAAAAAGGCAATTACAGCATCTTTTACGATTCCGCCGAAGAGATAACAGATGTATTAGTATTACCCGAATCACTCGCTGATTTTATCACGAATTTTAAAACAACGCTTGAATATGCCGGCTTAACGGAAGACCTGATGAATTCTTTACCGGTTTCAACACGAAAAAAAAACAACGTTGAAAATTCGGAAGAAACACCAAATACTAATAACACGCCTTCGCCACAAGCACCCGAGCCCGGATCCATCAGCTTATTTGACAGATTACGAAAGTTTTTTGATTAAACTTTTTTATTGTAATTAATTTCCGGATTAAAATCAACCTTGCTCAATTTCAGTTTGTTTCAAGCATTGTTGAAAAAACAAATTTTGTGTTCGGTCAAAGCTCTCTATTTTTACCCAAACACTAAATACTATATGATTAGCGAAGCTCGATTGCACTTTAAAATTGCCGATTTATTAAACCTTAACTCCAAAGATGTTACTGCCACCGTAAACCTTCTAGACGAAGGTGCCACCATTCCCTTTATTTCGCGCTACCGCAAAGAAGTAACCGGAAGTTTGGACGAAGTGCAGATTATGCAGATACGCGACGAAATTGAACGCCTGCGCGCCCTCGAACAACGCCGCGAAAGTATTCTAAAATCCATTGACTCGCAGGGAAAACTTTCTGACGAATTAAAAGAACAACTTTTGGCCGCCGAAACATTAAGCAAACTCGAAGATCTTTACCTGCCCTACAAACCGCGCCGCCGAACCAAAGCCACCATTGCCCGCGAAAAAGGACTGGAGCCCTTGGCGCAATTTATTCTCGAACAAAAAAGTCAGTTGGTATTTGAAGAAGCCGAAAAATTTCTTTCTGAGGAAAAAGAAGTAGCCTCGGTGTTAGCCGCCCTCGAAGGTGCCCGCGATATTATTGCGGAAATTACCAGCGAAGATGTGGTGGTGCGCGAAGGCATGCGCGAATTGTTTAAACGTACAGGCATTATTAAAAGCCGCGTGATTAAAGGCAAAGAAGAGGCCGGCGAAAAATTCAGCGATTATTTTGAGTGGGACGAAAAACTGATGGACTGCCCAAGTCACCGTTTGCTGGCCATGCGCCGAGGCGAAAAAGAAGACGTGTTGATTTTAGACATTGTGGTGGACGATGAAGAAGCCCGTGGCATAGTGGAGCGACGCTTTATTACCAGCCGTGGCGAATGTGCCACCCAGATTAAAGAAGCCATTGAAGAAGGTTACAAACGTTTGCTGCAACCCGGCATTGAAGCCGAAATGCGCGTGTTGACCAAATTAAGCGCCGATGAAAAAGCCATTACCGTGTTTGCAGATAATTTGCGCGAATTGTTGTTGGCATCGCCGCTTGGTCAAAAATCCATTCTGGCGCTCGACCCCGGATTTCGTTCCGGCTGCAAGGTGGTGGCATTAAACCGCGAAGGGAAATTATTGGAAGATACCGTTATCTACCCGCACGAGCCGCAACGCCGCGTGGTGGAAGCCGAAATGATTGTACTGGCCTTTTGCGAAAAACATCAGCTCGAAGCCATTGCCATTGGTAACGGCACTGCCTCCCGCGAAACTGAACAATTTGTAAGAAACATCGACGTGCTGCCAAAATCCATTCCGGTTATTGTGGTTAATGAAGCCGGAGCCTCCGTGTATTCCGCTTCCGACGTGGCCCGCGAAGAATTTCCTGATAAAGATGTGACTGTAAGAGGTGCAGTGTCTATAGGTCGCCGCCTAACCGACCCATTGGCCGAATTGGTAAAAATAGATGCCAAATCGATTGGTGTGGGGCAATACCAGCACGATGTGGATCAAACCTTATTAAAAAATAAACTCGACGAAGTGGTGGGCAGTTGTGTGAACGCCGTAGGTGTTGAACTGAACACAGCCTCCAAACAACTGTTGTCGTATGTATCGGGCATTGGACCTGTGCTGGCGCAAAACATAGTGGACTACCGCAACACGCATGGGGCTTTCCGTTCGCGTAAAAGTTTAATGGAAGTGCCTCGCATGGGCGAAAAAGTGTTTGAACAATGCGCCGGATTTTTGCGTGTGAGAAATGGCGTACATCCGTTGGATAAAAGCGCTGTGCATCCCGAAAGTTATCACATTGTGGAAAAAATGGCCAGCGATTTGAATTGCAGCATTGATGATTTGATCAACGAAAAAGAACTTCGAAAAAAAATACAACTAAGTAACTACGTAACCGACAATGTAGGCTTACCCACTTTAAAAGATATTTTAAACGAACTCGAAAAACCGGGCCGCGACCCGCGCAAGAGTTTTGAGATTTTTAGTTTCGACGAAAACGTACACGAAATCCGCGACCTGCGCGAAGGCATGCGCTTGCCGGGCATTGTTACCAACGTGACCAATTTTGGCGCTTTTGTGGACATTGGCGTACATCAGGACGGACTTGTTCATATTTCGCAATTGGCAGACTCGTTTGTGGACGACCCTAATAAAGTAGTGAAAGTAGGACAGCAAGTGTGGGTGAATGTAACCGAAGTGGATGAAAAAAGAAAACGCATTGCCCTGAGCATGAAAGGCGAAACGCAGGCTCCTAAAACATCCAAAAACAAACCTGTGAGCAAAGAGCCCGAGTACAACCCGAACGACATGGGAAGTGCCCTGGCAGCATTGAAGAATAAGTTTAAGAAGTAAATTGTAAAACACCAAGGCCTACAAAAGTAAATTCCGGATGAAACACTACGGCCTGATTGGCAAAACTCTTTCACACTCCTTTTCAAAAAGCTATTTTGAAAATAAATTCAGGCTGCTTGAAATAAAATATGCCTTGTATTCCAATTACGAGCTACAGAACATTGATAACGTGCGCTCGCTGAGCACAGAGGATTCAGAGCTTTGTGGACTGAATGTGACCATTCCCTATAAAGAAACTGTGCTGCCTTTTCTGGATGAATTGAGCGAAGACGCAAAATTAATCGGGGCCGTTAACTGCATTAAAATCAAAGATGGAAAATGGATTGGCTATAACGCCGATGTTTACGGTTTCTCCCAAAGCATAAAACCTTTTTTAGACAACAATCATCAAAAAGCCCTGATATTGGGAACCGGCGGAGCCTCCAAAGCGGTGGCCTATGCTTTAAAAAAACTGGGTGTCGAAATCTATTTTGTTACCAGCGGTCCAAAAAAAACAGAAAACAGCTTTTTGTATTCTGAAATTAACGGATATGTGATGCAGGCATTTAAACTAATTGTCAACACCACGCCACTTGGCACTTTTCCAAACGTGGACCAATGTCCGCCCCTGCCTTACGAGCACATTGGCGAACAACACCTGGCCTTTGATTTGGTGTATAATCCCGAAAAAACCTTGTTTCTTAAAAATGCCGAAACGCAGGGCGCCATTGTGGTGAATGGCTTAAGCATGTTGCAATTGCAGGCCGAAAAAAGCTGGGAGATTTGGAACTCGTGACCCTGAAGGTTTCTGATAAAATTCACTTTCGGATTTGCAATAAAATTTTTATGGATATTTTTAGGTTTGTCGTCTTATAATTAAATGAAAAGCCTTGCCACATATTTATTTCTTTTTGTGTTGATAGCTTTGACACAAACTTTGGGCGCACAGGAAAAAAACTTTTTAATTAAAGGACAAATTGTTTCGGCCAACGACCAAAAGCCGGTGGAAGGCGTGGTGCTAAGGCTAAGCAATTCCATTTACTCAGCCGTAAGTGATAAAAAAGGCTTCTTTCAATTTTCGGTGCCTAAAAAACCGGTGCTTCGTTTAATTTGTTCGCACCTGAGTTACGAAGTGTTTACCAAAGAAATTCGCAGCGGAGAAAAAGACAGTGCCTTTGTAACCATTGCCCTCAGCATTAAAACCACGCCGCTCGAAATGGTGAGTGTGGTGGCCACCCACAAACCGGAAACGCTGATTGGCAAACCCAATTACAGCATTTTTGATTTTGACTTTTACGAAGACAAATTGATTTTGCTAACGGCCGAACAGTCTTTAAAAAACGCACAAATTCAGTTGGCAGATTATGGTGGTAAAATTTTTTCGAAATACCAATTACCAAAAGACGGCGGTGAGGCACTTAATTTTTTTCACGACTTTGAAGGTTATACCGAAGTGATTTGCAAAGACACCATTTTTAGACTGGAAGTGCTGAATACCGAATTACTGATGATGACCATCCGAAAGGCCGATTACGAAAAGTACCTTAAAAACATTTCGGACACGGCCAATGGCAGTTATTATTTTAGCAATTACTGGGAAAAATACCCTTCGTTTAATTACTACGCCACCAAACCTAACGACAGTTTGGCCAAACTGCTAAAAACCATTAGCAACAACGATCTAATGAGTCTTTATAATTTTGAATATTACAACCTGCCCAGCCGCATGCAATTGGAAGCAAGACGCATGGCCGATTACTACAAAACCGATGTACACATTATTGCGGCCTTAATGAGCGGTTTTACCAACAGCATGTTCTACGAACCCTTGTATGCACCGTTATTTGTGATAAACGACACCATTTGCATTTTTAACCATCACAACAATCAGTTATACCATTACAATAAAGAAAACACTTTGATTGACAGTGTAAAAATTATGTACCATCACCCAAAAAACTGGCGCGACTGGAAACGCAAATTATTTGTAGATGAAACGCAGAACAAAGTGTATGCTTATTTTAGTAAAGACGGGCACCATTACCTGAAACAAATAAATTACCAAAGCGGAAAAGAAGTGCTCACCTACAAACTACAGCACCACAGCGCGGAAAAAATAAAAATAAAGGATGGCTATGTGTATTACGTTTACCGTCCATTTGGCAGTACACAGGAACGCTTTTTGTACCGGGAAAGGATTGAGTGATTACTCTTTTTCCTTCTTCAAAAATTCATCGGTAAAATGCCCGCGCTCTTTTGGTTTTGAAAATTTATCGGAGTTATAATCATTCGATTTATTTTTTGGGATGGAGAGCGATTTCCATTCGTTGGTGGCCAGCATTTTTCCTAAAAAAACAATTTGCCCGATGTGGTAGGGATAATGGGCTAATTGGCGGTTAATGGCTTCTGTAACGGAGTGACCCTGATTGCGTATGTAAATTATTTTGGATAAATCCTGAGGCTCCAAAGAGTCGAGGGCGTGAAATAAACACTGCCAGCCCTTTTCCCATAGTTGCAACAAAGCTGTCTTGTTATTTTCAATGTCGGCAAATTCCTCGTCGCGTTTGCGCCATTCCTTTTCGCCATCGGTAGTTAAAAAATCGGTCCAGCGGCTGAGCATGTTACCAGTTAAATGCTGAATGATAACGGCAATGCTGTTACTATTGTCGTTATGTTTGTAAAATAATTTTTCGGGCTCCAGTTGCTCGAAGGTTTTATCGCCCAGATGTTTGTAGTACTCAAATTGTTTGCGCACACTGTTTAAATAATCGGCATTTATTGTTTCCATGGTTTATTCTTGTTTCTTGTCTCTTGTTTCTTGTCTCTTGTTTCTTGTCTCTTGTTTCTTGTCTCTTGTTTCTTGTCTCTTGTTTCTTGTCTCTTGTTTCTTGTCTCTTGTTT
>JADLED010000049.1 GCA_020846335.1 Bacteroidia bacterium | reverse complement strand
AAAAGGGAAACCATTATATATACAAAGCCAATATTTCAGGTGAAGATGATAAGTGGTGCGAGATCACTTTTACGTTTAGTAATAAAAAAGTGGTAGCTGTTGCCAACGCCTCTTTTGAGTGCGGTTTTGGAGCAAGGGCTTACTTAGATAATGAACTCATTAAAGTAAGTAATAAACCTGTTTTTGAAAATGAGAAGTAAAGTAGGAAAGGAGAATTAAGTAATCGGGCGCTATCAAGTCAGTTGACTTAAAGTTCCCGCTCCGAAGCATTTGTAATGCCCATATACGGGCAAACGGACCTCAACTATTTTTTTTGTGTTTAGAATTTCTTTTATATAATTTCATAATGTATTTAAAAGTAATCCCATGAGTAAAAAAATAATTATTCTAACAATTCCCGGAATTGGCACTAAAGAATCAGGATACTCAAGAAATTTGGAAGACGGTATTATAAAGTATTCAAAAAATACGCCGTTAGCCGGCAATTTTAGGCTTCTTGAAGCAAGACCGTTTAGCATAGCTGAAATTGATGAAAATCAAAGAGCCACGTTTGAAAGACTTGATACGGCGAATAATTTAGGAGGCATCCTAAGTTTTAGGAGGTTTGTGATGGAGGCATTTGGAGATGGAGTAACATTTGAAAGAGAAGCAAATGCTCTTAATTCTTCTTACCGTAAAATTCATAAGCATATCAAGAACAAAGTGGAAGAAATTAATGTTCTCGCACAGGAATTTCCAGATTCAAAAATAGTTATAGTAGCAGGTTCGCTGGGTGCTCATGTGCTCTCCACCTATATATGGGATGCTGATCATAACAGTGGTATTTTTGAAGAAGTTCCGGCTACTGCTAATAACAATTTGAGAAACCTCAGTTTTCTGGCAACCATAGGTTGTAATATACCACTTTTCGTTTCCGGGTTGAGCGAAGACAAAATAATTGCAATTGATAAAAGAAATCCTGATTTTACCTGGGATAATTATTTTGATAGTGATGATGTGCTTGGTTGGCCATTGAAACAACTCAGTAATAGCTACAATAATCTTGTTACAGATTACCAAATACAAACTGGTTTGTATGTAGGTTCTCATGTTAAATATTGGGGTGATAAGAATTTCACAAAGCCATTTACGAAAAAGTTGGTTGATTTATATTAACCCAATAGTGAGAAGTTAGCCCCGCTCCAAATCGTTTTAATCCTGCGGCCTTCAAAACAACAAGGTGTTTTTGCAGGCTTCCCATTTTGTGTGTGCACCAGAATTAGACGTTCGCTTAATTTAAAAAATAAAGCCCTAATGAAAAAAAAGCCCAAATAAATTTTAATTAAGTACCTATTAAATGTAGCGGTGGCTGGAAAAATAAGTCCAACTACAAAAATCAAACCTCAGCCACCTTCACATTCTGCAAGGTCCAGGTAAGGAGGGTGTTTTTGCCCTTGGGCAGGTTGACTTTTTCGATGATGTTGCGGCGGTGCCACTCAATGGTGCGCTCCGAAATAAAAAGAATTTCGCCAATTTGTTTGTTGTTTTTTTGCTGACTGATTAACTCTATTATTTTACGTTCGGTAATGCTCAGTTGCTCCAGACTGTTGTCTGTGGCGTTGCCCAGAGTTCAATGATTTATTTCACCAACAATTTAAAGTACGGTATAATGATTTGTTAGATACAATTAATCAATTGGTATTTACAAATTTGGATCAACGCTTGTATCATTTTCTTAAAGAAAGTTCCAGGGTTACAAAAGAGAATCCTTTATTTATTTCTCATCGTGAAAATGCTAATGAATTAGGCACTGCCAGAGAAGTTGTTTCACGAGTGATGAAGAAATTGGAGAAAGAACAAAAAGTGGTTCAAAACCAAGATTCTATAAAAATTTTATAGGTAGTGACATTAGTCACCACTTAAGGGTTTGCGCGGTTCGTATTTTTGTATCAGAAACAAGAAATGAAAAAAAGTTTAAAATTGGTAATCGTATGCTTACTTTGTTTAGGCTTAATTTCGTTAATTGTTTTTATAATAAAATCATTTAATCACTAACATAAAAACAAAAATCATGAAAAAAAACATGGGTTCAGCCGACAGAATTATCAGATTAATTATTGCGGCAGTTATTGCAGTCTTATTTTTTACTAATGTTGTTTCTGGCACACTTGGTATTATTCTTTTAGTAGTAGCTGGCGTATTCGCTTTAACCAGTTTAATTAGTTTTTGTCCTCTTTATCCTTTGGTTGGAATTAATACTTGCCCTAAAGACAAGCATTAGTATTAAATAACTAAATATTACAAATGCCTCTATTTATAGGGGCTTTTGCTTTATTACCATCAATAAAACATAACAAAATGGATATCAATTTCTGGAATACACGTTACAAAGAAGCAGAATATGCATATGGAACAGAACCTAATGATTTTTTAAAATCGAAGATTCATGTGTTTAAACCCGATTCAAAAATTTTATGTCTGGCAGAAGGGGAGGGCCGGAATGCTGTTTTTTTAGCGTCACAAGGGCACCGCATTACGGCCGTTGATTATTCGCAGGAAGGCTTAAATAAACTGCAGAAATTGGCTTTGAATAAAAAGCTAAGTATTGAAACCCTTTGTGTGGATTTGACTCACTACAAAATTGAGGAGCATGCATGGGATGGCATTATTTGCATATTCGGACATTTTCCTGAATCCTTAAGAAAGGCGGTTTTTGGTCAGGTTTATAAAGGATTAAACAAAGGAGGTGTTTTTTTAATGGAAGCTTACCACAAAGACCAACTGAAGTATAAAACAGGTGGACCGCAGGTAGTGGAATTATTATACAGCAAAGAAGAATTGCAGGAGGATTTTTCGGCATTTACAGCCATCACCATCGAAACCTGTGATAAAGACATAGAAGAAGGGAAGTATCACAAAGGCACATCAGCGGTGATACAAGTGGTTGCAAAAAAGTCGTCTAATTAAACCGGAGCATTTACTGGTACTTTAAGGTAGTGGTATCCTCAGTCACCAGCTTAAATCCGGCGGTTTTCATTTCGTTTATAACCGTTTGAGCATCCAGCTTCATATCGTCGGGCGGACCCTGTTCAAAATCTCCTTTTTTAAAATCCACAATCACCAGTTGGCCATTGGGTTTTAAGCCTTTTTTTACCAATGAAAAATAGTCTTTTCTGTTTTCAATGTGGTGATAAACATCAATCATATAAACGAGGTCTGCTTCGTTTTGATTTACAGGAGGTGTTTCATATTCTGCTTTTCTTGAAAAAACATTTGTAGATTTTTCTTTTACGATTCGTTCATCCAAATATTTAGTAAATCTCTCGTCAGCATCTGCCGCTATAATTTTATCTTTTTTATCTAAATTTACGTATGAGTAGAATAAAACGCTTAGACATCATATATGTCAGCATTCAAATTATTTTGTTGATTATATTTTTCGTGCCAATTATTCCAGCTTCATTCCAGCTAATTAGTGTTGTTAAATACCTTGGTGCCATTATTTCGTTTTTAGGGTTTTTTATTATTATAGTTTCCATATTGCAACTAAATAAAAACTTAACACCATTTCCTACACCTAAAGAAAGTGGAGAGCTTATTAATACAGGATTATATAAATTTGTTCGTCATCCAATTTATTCAGGTATATTTTTAGCGACTATTGGTATTGCTTTTTATACTGGTAGTTATTGGCAATTAACAATTTCATTTATACTGTTAATCTTATTCTATTTCAAATCAAATTATGAGGAATCATTATTAATTCAAAAATATTCCAACTATAAAGAGTATATGAAAAATACGCGTAAGTTCTTCTGATTTTATTAATTAATCCACATCGATTAGGCCTATCACTGGTATAATCCCTAATTTTCATTTTGTAAAAATTGCTTAATCTTTCTGCAAGCAAAAACATCTCAATGGTTTTATTTACTTTCATCAAAGATTAGTTTTCGGTTTTAATTATACCCCAAGCTTAATTGATACTCTTCTCAATTACCATCATCAAAGTATTTAGGAACACACCCTTCGCGTTTGACATACAAAGTTCTGAAAAGTAATGATATTCAAATTTTGGTATTTTCTTCAATGCACCTGAAGTTAATCCGGGTAGGTGACTCATAATCTGGGATAATGAATTAGGATTTGTAACCTTTGTTACTTAAGCAGCAGTGCGCAGTTAAATTAAGACAAAAACTGACTTTGCTCATTTCGAAACCAGTTCCATTGAGCGAAATTTGTATCAACAACAAAACGTAACAAAACATGTTTGCAATAATAGTTTTTATAGTTGTGCTTCTGCATTTGGCTGTTGGCTTTGGATTTGTGCTTTACAAACTGATGCCGGCCAAAAAAGGTGGATTAGCCGAAGTTAAAACAGATAAGGAGCCTTTGCCAAATATTCGAGCTTCAAAAAGTATGAAGAGCCTTATGAATACTGAATCAAAAATGGCAAACAATCATTCTAATTTACTGTAAACTCGCAAAGGCGTTAAGAATTCTGGTGTATTTTTAATTTGGAAAAACTAAAATAGAATGAAAAATGAAAATGTTAAAGTCCGGATTTAGCGCCAGGGATGGAGCCCGGCATAACGCCAGTGGCTTTATGAGCCAGCCAGTGTAAAAGCGACAGCCCGCCTCACGCCCAGGCGTGACCCAAATAATAAAAATATTTTTGAGACTCGTCTAATTAAACCGGAGCATGTACTGGTACTTTAAGGTAGTGGTATCCTCAGTCACCAGATTAAATCCCGCGGTTTTCATTTCGTTTATAACAGTTTGAGCATCCAGCTTCATATCGTTGGGCGGACCTTGTTCAAAATCTCCTTTTTT
>JADLED010000048.1 GCA_020846335.1 Bacteroidia bacterium | reverse complement strand
GCTTTGCCAAACTCATCAGTTACCGCATCAATTTTATCGCCCAAACCGGCCAGCACTTCTTTGGTTCTAACAGAACGCATAGCAGGTTCGGTTAAGGGGTCGCTCAATTTGTTTTCGTCAAAATAATTGGCTTCGTAATTTGGGTCGTGTTCGTTTTCATCCAATTGCAGCCACAAATAGTTTAGTGCCTCTGGGGCATTGTTGTGGTAGGTAATGGTTTCGGTACCAATTATGCTCAGGTTTTTTTCATCCAGTGTCACATCAATGTCGTAGTCGGCCTTTTGTTGCCAGTACCTGGCACCCGGTGCGCCCGAAGCGGTGCGGTACTCGTTGGGTGTAGGTAAAATCTGGCCGAGTTGTTCAAACTTATTGCCATGGTTAGACTCCGGATTGTTGCGGATGTTTTGCGATTGTAGCGATGAAGCCAGGAAGATTAATACAAGTCCTGCAATCTTTCCACACATAGTTTTATTGCTGTTAAAGCGATGATCCATACGGTTATTTGTTTATATAGTTGATAGGGCAATTTGAATGAACGCGTTAAAAGTAATGAAAATAAAACAACCAGTGTCACTATCAGTAACTGACCTGTTTCGATTCCAAGGTTAAAATACAACAGCGGCCAAAAAACCGATTCGCTGCGACCCAGCATGCTTTGCAAGAGGTACGAAAAACCCAGGCCGTGTATGAGGCCAAACAGGCCAACCAACACATATAAAAAAGTAGGTTTTGGTGGCGATGATTTTTTGAGAGTGATGAGTTGAAATGCTGCCGATGCCAATAGGGTGAGACCAATTAACAACTCGGTAATGGCTCTGGGCGCACTAATCGTTCCGGTAACGCCAAGTGCCAGCGACACCGAATGACCCAGCGTAAATGCGCTTACCAAAATCAAGAGTTTTTTCCATTCGGTAAAAGGAAAGGCAAATACCAGCAGGCTAACAAACAAAATATGGTCAAAGCCCTGCCAATCGGCAATGTGCCAAAGGCCGGTGCTAAACCATAAATAAAAATCGTTCATTAAATTTTGTGTAAGGGCGCAAAGCCTTGTTGATTTTTATAACTTAGTGCCATATTTTTAGCCAAATTAAACTTTAATATGAAAAAACTAATCACCCTTTTAGCTGTATTTTTGGTGTTCGGGTTTAAGCACCCTTTTTATCTGGGCGTTTGCGAATTAAAGTACAACAATTCCGAAAGGGTGCTTCAGGGTTCGGTAAAATTATTTGTTAACGATTTGGAGGACGCGCTTACCAAACTCAATGGCGCAAAGGTGGACTTAATGAACATAAAAGATTCGGTGGCCACCGGTGCGCTTTTAAAAACCTACCTGCATCAGCGCCTGAGTTTTGTTATTAACGATAAAAAAGCAGCCTACCACTACATTGGTTTTGAGCAGGATCAGGAGGCCATGTGGATTTACATAGAGGTGCTTAATTGCCCTAAGCCCAATAAAATAACGGTTACCAACACCCTGCTATACGATTTTTTAAAGCAGCAAATGAACATTGTGCAGGTGGAGGTGGGGGCTGATAAAAAGAGTTCGAAGGTGGTGAATCCTGAAAAGGAACTGAGTTTTGAATTTTAATGTTTTTGTATTAAGTGTTGTCGGAAAGAGATGGATAAATTTCTTCTTAAGGTGAATGTGTGCAGATTATAAGTAGTTTACACGAACACACCGCCCATTGGTATTCGATGTTCCCCGATTTTTACTTTTTTTACTTTGATTGGTAATTCACGATTTTTACCAGAAAAACTATAAATTCGATGGTTTTGATGTGTTTTTGAGGAAAATTGAGGTGTTTTGCTTCATTTTTAACAAAAAACGACTGATTTTGGGGCAAAAACAGCCTGAAAGGGCCTTGTATTTCGAAATTAAATTCTTAAAAATTGCCAAAATGTTGATAACTTATTGCCCCCTAAGGGTATAAAGAGTTGCATAGTTTGATTAAATTCCAATCTTTGCACGCGTAAAATTTTGAAAAAGATAATAACCATACTGTCAATTACTTGCATCAGCCTTTCAGGTTTTGGTGCCACTGGTTTTTTATCTCCCGACGAAAGAAACGGCAAACCAGGCGACGATAAAAAAGGAACTAAAACGGCGGCCAAGCGCGAAGACACCACTTGTTTTGTTTTGAGCCAACCTGAGCCTTCGCCGGAAATGGAAGAAACGCCCGATACCTGCCTCATTACTTTCCCAAGCCATGACCTTTATACCTCCTGGGACGTTAATTCGGCGCATCCTTATAATTTTAACGAGAGTTTTAAAGAAGACAGCGTTGTTATTACCCTGGTGCAACCCGGCGACAGCGCTTTTGTTTTACCATTTAAAGGTAACCTTACCAGTTTGTTTGGCTGGAGGAGATACCGTCCGCATTACGGCACCGACATTCAGTTAAGAACCGGTGAAAAGGTGGTTTCGGCATTTGATGGCATGGTGCGTTTGGCCAAATACTATTATGGTTATGGCAATTGTGTGATTATTCGTCACAGCAATGGTTTGGAAACCGTTTATGCCCATTTGTCTAAAATTCTTGTTGAATCTGGTCAAAAAGTAAATGCCGGTAGTTTAATTGGTTTGGGTGGCAACACCGGTCACAGTTATGGCAGCCACCTGCATTTCGAAATGCGTTATTTGGGTCAGGCTTTGGATACTCAGGATTTTATTGATTACGAAAAAGGCACCTTAAAAACCAACACCTTTGTATTGCGCAAATCCGATGTGGACAATAAGTACAACCTCCGCGCCCTTCACAACCGCCACAAGCAGGATGTGGGCATGGGGCGCTACTCTAAAAGTAGCAAGGCAGTAAATGGCACCTATGTGGTACGCAACGGCGATAATTTGTGGTTAATTGCCAAACGCAACAAAACCACGGTAAAAAACCTTTGCGCCAAAAACCGCATTAAACCAAACGTTAAATTGCGTTTAGGTCAAAAGCTGAAGATTTAAGTCTTGGCTAAACTGCCACACGATGCTTATCTAACAATTAATTTCAGAAATTTATTAGCCTTGATGAGCGCAAACTATTTAAGTTTTATCGCAGGAATTTCAAGACTTTGTTTTTCGACCAAATGAGATTCAAAATGGTTGGCTTGTGTTAAGGATTGCAAATCAGCTCCAACCCATTACAATATATTATTGTTGCATTGTGTCTTTACACAAAAGATTAAATTGCTCAGGTGTCGGTAAATTTGTCTTCAGGAACAAGGGTGGTTGTAGTAGTTGTTATCCCAAAAGTTAGTTAGGTTTAAGTTCATTTAAAGCGAATTTGTTTTTGGTTATTTTCTGTAATAGTGCTTGATCAGAACGTCACTCCACAAGAATTCTAATCGTTAATAAATATTTTGCTCCTATTAGTTAACTGTACAAGTTTAATAATTTTTACAAAGCATAAAAATCAATTGTTTATACAATTTTTTTTTGGCATGGAGGCGTTTGAGTGTTAACTTAGTGGAGATAAGGTAGAATTGCAAATCCACCCTAATGGGCACATTTTTTTTGTGAGTATCAAGATGTGCTTTGATTAAATTCGCACTACCGCTTTCAGGGTTTAGCGCAGCATAAGCTAATTTACCCTGACAGGGGTTTAAGAGTTCAATACGTGCTTCTGTGTAATGGTGTAAATTCGTAAACACCATAAGGTGGAAGCTGCCTTAGAGACAATGCACTGCAATAAACTTATTGCTATTTCATTAGCGATAAAGAGTTAATTACTTAGTGACAGACGTAAATTAGATTTGTGAGCATTAATTTTCTTAAAGAAATAGTCTGCAATAAATTAATTTTTCGTATAAACGTCGCCGTTCAAATCCATTTGGGTTTTTCCGTTTTTGGTGTACGGGCGTTTGTTGATGGTGTATTCTTCTTTTGCTCCCAAAGCCTTAATTGTAATTACATCGCCCGACACAATTACCTTTCCGTCGATGTTTTTATAGGAACTGCCATCGTCGTAATGCGAATAGCCGCTACCATTTGAGTTTATTTGAATGTCGGTGGTGTAGCCATCTGTCCAGGTGCCAACCAGCTCCAAATCGCCAGAGGCCAGTTTTTTCTTACACGAGCTTGTGGATGCTAAAGCGATAACAAGAATAAAAATGCCAAGTAGTTTTTTCATGGTTTTTTTTGTGTGAATATACAAAAATAACTGAGTGTTGGCATAAATAATTTAATACCTAATTTCGCAAGAGGGGAAAAGGCCTTTATTTTTCTATTACAAATCGTTCTTTATATTTTAATTTATGCGCTACTGTTATTAACTGCAAAGCATTTTTGCCCAGGTCTACACATCTAGCAGATATTGAAGTAGTGAAACCCATTTCAATTATCGTTTTGTGAAAGTGAATTCTGTAATATGTGGTTGTGGTGGAAACTCAAACCGAAACTGTTTTGGAGGAAACTTTACCCGTTTAAATCGAATAAATTTGTAAACGTATTTTATCTGCTGCATAGGCCAGACGGAGTAGCTTTTTTTAACTTGAATCGGGAGACCGGTTTTCAAATCTGAAACGGTACAAGTTACCATCACTCCTCTTAATCTATAACGATAATCCCATAAGAATTTTTTGTCGCCTTTAATTTCACTGGCCTGTTCAATCTTTCTGTCAAATACCCATCCACCAATTTTGTTACTGTTAGGATAATGACGGATAACAATGGTTCTGTTAGCTCCGGTTCCCAAATTAATTTGCTGTACGGTTGTCCATCTGTTTTTAAACGGGAGTTGATACAAACCCAAATTCTTCTTTCCAATGTCATAAAGGTAATACGTAAATCCATCATTAATGATTCTGTTTTTTGTGTCGTATAGCTTATTGATTTTTCGCACTTGAAAGGTGTCTGCAACAGGTATGAACTCGTTTACCTGCTGTTCATATCCGTTTTTATTCTTGATATATTTAAACTCCCATTTCTTTGTTTGCTTGGTGTATGTGGTATATTCCTGCAATAGTTGAATCTGATTTTCCTCGTTATATTTTATTGTAAATTGCTTTATTTTACTGGTATCATTATTGTTTCCCACCAAAAAATAAACTAAGGTGTTAACAAGTTGAGCTTTTGCATTATACGTGTTTGCAAAAAGGATTCCAGATAAGTTTTTTGTTGATGTGTCCTGTTTTATTACAAGTTTGGTTGGAAATCCAAGAGAATCATAAGTGTAAATTTGCAAACTATAGAAGTAACCACAGGTATAGGTGCCCTGAGGGCACTCGATACTGTTGCCCTCGCAACTACAGCCCCACGTTTTTATAGAAACCTTAACTTCTTTTATTCCTTCTTTTATAACCTGAGCCGGTTTAAGAGGGCTTTCCCATAACAACGAATCGGTGAACTGTTTGTAAAATGAAATGGTAAAAGGATCGTAAACTTGTGCCTGGCCGATTTGGATTGACCAACACAATAGGAGTAAAAGATTTTTTTTCATCCTCTAATTATAACTAAATTACAATTATTCAAGTCATTCTATATTAATTTACTTTTTCACTCCCCTCTTCTCAACCCTCCCCCTTCAAAATGCCTCCAAATATAGCGGATATTGAAGTAGTGTCACCCATTTCATTTATCGTTTTGTGTAAGTGTATTCCGAAATATTTGGTCGTCGGGTAAAATTAATTTTAAAAGGATTTCTAGGCCTTTTTATACGGTTTAAGCGAATGTACCTTGGATTTTTTGTTCTGTTATAGTTATTCCTACTATTTAATGGCAGGCCTGTTTTTTGATCAGAAACCAAACAACTGGCAGAGAATCGTATAAAATCATAAGAGTATTCCCAAAAATACACTTTATCATCCCTTACTTCTTTCGCCGTTCTAAGTTCTTTATCTGAAAAATCATTATAGCCCGTAAAAACTGTTCCAACACCTGACTTTATTTTAATCTCGTAACTTTTCTGTGTTGTATCTTTTCCCGTTAAATTGTAACTGCCTGTATATATTCCGGTTTTATCATAATTAAATACTCTTTTATGATATGCTTCAAATATCGAATTTGTGTCGGCTACAGAACCAGTATTTGCATATAATAAAAGCTTGCCATTGGCGGAGAATAATATTTTATTTCTTTGTTTGAATTCATTTTTATCTCCTCTTGGCTCGTACTCATCATATTGCATCAAGTAGCCTTGTTTATAATACACGTATTTGCGCTCACACATTAAATTATTATTGTAGGAAGAATATACCTGAGTAAGAGTTACCAAACCTTGTTTATTGTATGCTTTGCGCACTGTGCTAATTAAAAATAGGGAGTCTTTTTTGGCATCGAATCTAAAAAGTTCAGATTTTATAAGTTGTCCGTTAATAGTGTAAGTATTAATACACTTGAATACGAAATTCTGCCGCGAGTCTGCAAAATCTTTCAAATTAATCTTAATAGGATAGCCTAAAGAATCGTAGGTGTATATGGTGCTTGCAAATTCATATTTTTTCTTTTTAAGTTTTGGTTCAACACCACATCCATACCTGTTATAATAGAAGTGCCAGAACTTTCGTTTAATTTCTACTTTTTCAATTCCCTGATTAGTTACCTGACGTGGGGCAAGTGGACTTTTCCAAAGCAATGAATCGTTGTCTGGTGTCCAAAAAAAATTGTCCAAAAAATTAGTCTGGGCATGGCAAATAAGACTTGCTAAAATAAAAAACTGTATTGCAAATTTTCTCTTCATGAAAATTTCTTTTGTATTCTGATTTGAATATTACTCCTTCAGAATCATAATACCCATCAACTTTTAAGCAAATCCCATCACATCCTTCTCCCTTTGTCAA
Source organism: Bacteroidia bacterium (assembly GCA_020846335.1). GTDB lineage: Bacteria > Bacteroidota > Bacteroidia > B-17B0 > Aurantibacillaceae > Aurantibacillus. The sequence goes on along the minus strand of JADLED010000048.1, from coordinate 5,747 downwards.
TTCCTCCAAAGGTAATGGATATTGTTTATTGACACACATTTCATTTAAGGTTTTATATAGCCTTATTCTGTGTGATTTGGTTGCCGTGGAATTTCAAAACGGAACGGTTTTAGAAGAAAATTTCCATTACAAAGCGTAATACCTGTAATACTATAGGAGGCATTGGTCATGTTTAAATTTGGAACAGAATTATATTAAGCGAAAACACAAATTTGATTAAAACCTAATTTCGCAACCGGGAAGCAAGGCCCTTAGTTTTTCAATTTCGTCGGCAGGCATTGGGTTGCCACGTAAATCGAGCAGTGTTAAATTTTCAAGCTGCGAGATGCTGTCCGGCAAACGGCTTATTTTGTTGCCCCGCAAAGAGATGATGCGCAGCTTTTGCGCCTTGTATATTTCAAAGGGCAGTCCGGTTAATCCATTGTTTTCGATTACCATCACTTCCAGCTTGGGTAAATTCTCGAAATGGCGGCTCAGGTAAAAGGTGTTGGTGGCCGATAAAAACAGGTATTGCAGCGAGTTAATTTTAAAAATTTCTTTGGGCATACTGTCAAGCACACAGTTTTCCAAACTCAGCTCCTTTAAATTTTTGAGGAAGCGCAGAGTGGTGGGCAGTTTCAGCGTGTCGTCGGTATTGCTAAAGCGGAGGGTGTGCAGGCGGCTAAGGTAGGCTATTTCGGCCGGAATGCTGTCGATGGCAGTGTGTTGTAATTCAAGGTGGTGCAGGGTGTAAAACGATTTGAGTGAAGACGGAAAGGCTGTGAATTTATTGTTGTAGGAGGCAAAGTACACCAGGTTAATCAGTTTCTCGAAATTTTTCGGGTACTCGTTTACACCGTTACCGCTTAATTTTATAACCTGTAAATCGCTAATGCTGCTTATTTTTTCGTAGAGTTTAGGGTCTATGGTTTGGTAACTCAAATCGAGTTTGTAAATTTTCTTAGGCGCTTTAAAATACTCTTTCAGGTCTTTGCACACCTCGCTGCCCATGGGGCCGTATTTATTAAACTCGTCTTGTGCTTTAAACGGCTGGTAGATAAACTGTGCAACTAAAATAACAGTTGCTAATAAAAACGAGTGTTTTTTTGCCGGCATAAGCGTTGTGTTATCTTAATTTTTTTTTATTAGGACTTTGGTGCGTATTGAACAATTGAATAATGCCAATGTAATTTTTGTAAACTTTAAATCGCAAAACATATTGAAATGGCTGAACCCTTAACTGCCTGACTTTTTTGTACTCTTCCTTAAACAACATCGGATTCATTTCAATTATCGAAAGATATTCCTCCAATCGCTGTAATAATCGCTCTCCCAATCCATTTTGTTTTTCTTCAAGGTAATCGTATGCCTTTTGTATATCTGCCAAAGCATCGTCTTTTACAAGCAAGGGAAGCATAAAAAAATCAGGAGGTTTTTTTTGTTTTATGCCGTATTATTTTTTTTGCTTCAGACCAGGAATAAAACCGGGCAGTGCCATTTTCAATATCCGTTAATCGCTTATCCAATTCGGCTTTTTGAGCTTTGGTGAGTGTTGTTTTTTCGCTCTCTTCCTGACTAAAAATTAAATCAATAGTTTTTAATACTTCTAAATCTTTGGTTTGTAAAACCTTTTGTGCCAGGTTTATTTTACGTTGAGCAACAGTCATTAAATCAGGTGTAAGTTGATGACACCAAAAATACAGTATTTTGGGGTATTAAAAAGTAATTCGGGCACCAGTTTTAAACAAAGCCGGAGCCTTTAATCACTAATGGTAATTATTAAATACCTTCCAGCTGAGTTCGTAGGCTTTTTGCAATTCGGCCGTTTTAAGCCCCAGTGCTATGTTGTTTTTGGCAGCAAACATTTCCAGATCTTCGGTGGCAATGTTGCCCGTAAGTTCTTCTTTGGCCATGGGGCAGCCACCAAAACCGTGTATGGCCACATCAAAATTGCGGCAACCGCTGTTGTAGGCAGCTTCAATTTTTTCGGCGGCTTTTTCGCGGGTGCTGTGCAGGTGAGCGCCCAGTGTCACATTTTTTAATTCGGGTAGCAAGGCGCTAAACAATGCGCTGATGTTTTCGGGGGTAGAGGAACCCACCGTGTCGGCCAAAGCCAGATGACTGATGCCCATGCTGTTTAATTTGCGGCACCACTCAATGGCAATGTCGGGGTGCCATGTGTCGCCGTAGGGGTTGCCAAATGCCATGGAGATATAAACCAACAGTTTCTTTTTGTGTTTGCGCGCCAGTTTCTGAATTTCTTCCACGCGTAGTAGCGATTCGTGAATGGAAGAATTGGTATTGCGTTGCTGAAAAGTTTCTGAAATAGAAAAAGGAAAGCCCAGATAATCAATTTCGGCAAAGGCACAGGCATCCTGCGCGCCGCGGGCATTGGCAATAATGGCCAGCAATTGGCTGTTGCCACCCGATAGGTCGAGGGCTTCGAGTACTTCGGCAGTGTCCTGCATTTGCGGAATGGCTTTGGGCGAAACAAAGCTGCCAAAGTCAATGGTTTCAAAACCGCATTTAAGCAATTGGTTCAGGTATTCCACCTTTAATTCGGTGGGTATTTGTTGTTTAATGCCTTGCATGGCATCGCGCGGACATTCGGTTATTTTAATCATGATATAAGATCGTTAATTTTTTTGACTGCTTTTTGCTATAATCGCTTCGTTTATTTCTTTAATCAGAGCCGGACCTTCGTAAATAAAGCCGGTGTAAAGCTGAATAAGGTCGGCACCCGCCTCCAGTTTTTCGAGAGCGTCGGCTGCGCTGTGTATGCCACCCACGCCTATTACCGGAAAGGCATTACCTGAATGCTGTTTAAGGTATGTAATTACCTCGGTGCTGCGTTTGGTAAGGGGTTTGCCGCTAAGGCCACCTGCGCCAATTTTTTCAATTTCCGTTTTGTCGAATGTCAAACCGTCGCGGCTAATGGTGGTGTTGGTGGCAATAACGCCGGCAATTTGTGTGCTTTTAACAATGTCAATAATATCGTCGAGTTGGCTATTGGTAAGGTCGGGCGCAATTTTTAGCAACACAGGTTTGGGCCGTTTTTTACTTTTGTTTAATGTCTGAATGCTGTTGAGCAGCGCGGTAAGGGGTTCTTTTTCCTGCAACTGGCGCAGGTTGGGCGTGTTTGGCGATGACACATTTACCACAAAATAATCCACCAAATCAAACAGTTCGTTAAAACAGATAATGTAGTCGTTTACGGCCTCCTCGTTTGGTGTTACTTTGTTTTTGCCAATGTTGCCGCCAATAAGTACCGATGGATTTTGTCTTTTTTGAAGGCGGAGCGCCGCGGCACTTACCCCATCGTTATTAAAGCCCATGCGGTTAATTATGGCTTCGTCTTTAATTGAACGAAACAACCGGGGTTTGTCGTTGCCGGGTTGCGCTTTGGGTGTAAGGGTGCCAATTTCAATAAATCCAAAGCCAATGTCGCCAAACTGGTTAAACGCAGTGGCATTTTTGTCTAAACCGGCGGCCAAACCCACGGGATTTTTGAATTGTAGGCCAAAAACCGTTTTTTGAAGGGCCGGATGTTCTTTTTTGTAAAACAGGCCGGTAATTTTGGAAGCGAAGGGCAGTTTTAGCAGCCAAAACGTGATGTGGTGGGCTTTTTCGGGGTTAAAGCGGAATAAAAACAGTTTTAAAATCTGATACATAGCGGGCTAAAATTAAGGCAAATAATCCTTTTGTTAAGATGTTGCCCCTGATTGTTAAAAAAAATAAATCTAAATTGCTAAATTTTTAGAAATTTAATTAAAAAAGATGTATTTTTGCTCCCAAATTTTAAAACAATAACCAAATCAAAATGAAAAAAGTATTATCCCTGATTGCTGTTGCTGCTATGTCAACTGCATTCGTAGCTTGCGGTCCTTCTAAAGAGGAAATCGAAAAAATCGAAAAACGCAAATCTGATTCAATTGCTGCTATTGAAAAAGCAAAACAAGATTCAATTGCTGCTGCTGCTGCAATGGCTGAACAAGCTGCTGCTGAAGCTGCTAAGCGTGTTGCTGACTCTACCCGTATGGCTGACTCAGTTGCTGCTTTGGCAAAAAAAGGTGGTAAAAAATAATTAAGCCTTTAAATGTAAAAAGCCCCATCTTAATAAGATGGGGCTTTTTTATTGGTGTACATTTTGTAACAGATTAAGGTGGGAGATGTAATCAGGCTTTAACTTCCACATTTCGGATGGCCCAAAACAACAGCACATTTTTTTCGTGCGGTAAACCTAATTTTTCGATGATGTTTTTGCGGTGATATTCAATTGTCTTGTCGCTCAAAAAAAGCATTTCGGCTATTTGACGGTTGCTTTTTTGTTGAGCGATTAATTCAAGAATTTTTCTTTCGGTAATATTAAACTGGTTAAGGATGGCACTTTCATTGGTGCTGCTTATTTGTAGTTGTGACTCGAGGTGGCTGCTGAAATACGACTTTTTTATGGCAACGGCTTTTAAACATTCCTCTAACTCGTCCGACGAAAAATTCTTTAGCAAATAGCCATAGACACCAAGTTCGAGGGCTTTTTTATACACACTCCGGTCGTTAAAAATAGTATGAAGTATTATTCGGGTGGGTATTTGGTGATACTGTACTTTTTCGGCTATTTCAATGCCACTCATGCCGGGCATGTTAATGTCGAGTATGGCAATGTCTGGTTGGTGAGTTAGAATGAGGTTGTGGGCTATAATGCCATTGCTACAGATTTCTACAACTTTGTGACCAAGTTTTTCAACAAACGATTTGGTGCCAAACAGGGTCATTGGGTGATCGTCGGCTATTAATATTTTCATAAATTTTCTTTGGGTATTTCGATGGTAATTACAGTTCCCTTTTCTGTTGAATCAATGGTGAGTTTACCATTTATTGTTTTACTTCTTTCAATCATGTTTAGTAGGCCAAATGATTTGGTGTTGTTTATTTTTGCATTTGTGTTGAAGCCAATGCCGCTGTCTTTAATTTCCATCAAAACCTGAGTATCGGTTTCGTTCAATTCAATTTTGCCGGCACTTGCTTTTGAGTGTTTAATCATATTGTTCACCGCTTCCTGAATTATACGGTAAACCTGTAATTCGCTTTTTGAAGACAGGCTTTTGTTATAATTGATTTCTGCAGTAAGTAAAAAGTTGTTTTGCGATTGTATTCTCTCTGCCAGTTGTTCCAAACTTACTTTTAGACCCACTTTGTCAAACATTACCGGACTAAGGTTTCTACCAATTATTCTTATGTCGTTAATAATATTATCTATTTTTTCAATAGAGTTTTCGCGGTTTTGATAGACCGACTTCAGGCTTAATAATTCGTTGCCAACACTGTCGTGCAAATCGGCGGCAATGCGCCTTCTTTCGTCTTCTATACTTTCGAGCAATTGGCGGGTAAACGCTAAAGTGTTTTTATTTTGTTCGCGTTGTTTGGTTTTTATTGAATACAACAGAAACACAATGGCCAGCATGATTAATAATACAAGGCCCGCAATTAATAAAAGTATGAGGCGGTTGTTGGCTTTTATGGTTTGATCTTTAATAATGAGTTGTTGCTCTTTTTTTTCGGATTCGAATTGTTTTTCAATCTGCTTTAATTTGTTAATATACTCATCACTTTTTAGTTGAGTAAAAAGTTCATCGTACATGGTGTAATAATCGAATGCCTTTTTATAATCATTATGATCGCGGTAAGCATAACGCATCATTTCAATGGTATAGAGTTTGTATTTGAACAAATTACAGTAGTCGCTAACAAGCAATGATTTATTCTGATTT
>JADLED010000047.1 GCA_020846335.1 Bacteroidia bacterium | reverse complement strand
TAAACATTCTTTACCGTTTAAACAATGTGTTACCACATAGTGATTTTGTTCCAGATTATCTTTGGTTAAATAGGCGAGCGTTTCGTCGTCTTCGGCATATAATATTTTTACAGGTGTCATATTAAATTGGCATTAAAATAAAAACACTGAGTCCACCGGCGGCATTGCTTTCGGCTTTAATTTCCCATTGATGAAGCTGGCATATTTTTTTTACGTAATAGAGTCCTAAACCAAAACCATTCACATCAGTGCCTTTTTGTTTGGGTACCCTGTAAAATTTATTAAATATTAGCGCCAACTCTTTTTTGGCAAGGCCAATTCCATTATCGGCAAATTCAATGCTTAATTTATTAGGATTAATCTTTCGCACATAAATGGTTATTTCGGGTGTGGTGTTGCAGTATTTTACAGAGTTATCAATGAGATTATACACTAAATTGGTAAAATGAAATTCATCGGCACTCACCCAATATTCCGGCAATTCCGATTCAGTTTTTAAGATGGCTTTTTCGTGCAACTGCTCCATGCTATCAACGGCTTTTCGCAATAGCAGCAGAAGGTCGGTTTTTTGTTTATGGAGTTCGGGTGGCGTTTCGTCGGAGCGGGCAATATCAAGAATTTTGCCAATATGATTGTTAAGTTTTGTACTCTGCTCAATAATAATGCGGGTATATTTTTCGAGCCTTGGGTTGTTATGAATGTTATCCTGCTTGATAAGGTAATTGGAGGCAATGAGAATGGAAGAAAGCGGCGTTTTAAATTCGTGCGTCATGTTATTGATAAAATCTTTTTGCAATTCGGAGTATTTTTTTTGTTGGAGAATGGTAAAAATAGAATACAGGTAAATGAGCAATATCACAATCAGGATGAAGGTGAGCGCCAACCAAAACTTCATTGAGCCCAATAAATAATTACTTTCTTTTGGAAAACGGATGGCAAAATAATACACCAGATTTTTTTGCTTTGGAAAATGGAAGGCACTTTTTTTTCTTTCTTTTTCGCCAAAGGAAATGTAGTTGCCATAAACCATTTCGTCGCTGCCACAGTTGTAAATGGCGTATTCAAAATCGGTGAGTAAATTGGATTGTTCAAATTCGGTACGCAAACAATACTCCAGCACATCGGCATCAAAATCGTTGTTTACATTAACAATGTAATAATCGTTGCTAATTTTATTAATTGGATTTTTTAAAGGGAACACATTGTTATTGTAGTGATAAAGCCGGTCAACCACACGCAATAAAGTAATGTGAACCTGCTGACCAAATTTTTTTCCTTCGGTGGTAAAGGCCTGCCGGGTCCACACCAATTGCATCACTAATATTCCTATAATGGCTACCAAACCAAGCAAGAGAGCCAAATTAAGCCGGTTTATTTTATTTCGAAAAGCCATGCTGTTGTTTAACTACTTTAACCCAGATTATGCAATAGAACATCTACTACAAGGCGAACCCCCTTAAAAACAGTAGGCTTCGCCGGTTTGTCTCATTCACCATAGTGATGACTTTGCTTCACTCGTCAAACCGCCTGTTTTGTTGGGGTTTCGCCTCTCGCTACGATGCCTATTGCCTAATCTGGGTTTAATATTAGCTAAAAAAAACAGGAAGCTTAAAACATTAACAAGCCATTAACAAATATTTGATTCTGCTTAACAAGCCTTTACTCAAATGCAAGCTAGCTTTGTAATAACACTTCTGCAGGGTGCATTTATAAATTATTAAAAAAATAAATCATGAAAAACTTAGTAAAAATTCCGGCGCTTATAGTTAGCGCCATGTTGGTATCGTTTACACCAACACCACACAGTACGTTAAGCCATCAAGGGTTCAACTTTCACGAAAAAAAGAATGCCATTAAATGGAAAAGTACCGAGTTGGATTTGGGCAGCATCGAACAAAACAAACCGGCAAGCATTGAGTTCGAATTTGTTAATTCAGGTGAAGTAGCCATCATCATTACCAATGTGCAGGCGGGTTGTGGTTGCACAGCCACCAGTTACAGTAAAGAGCCCATTGCGCCCGGACAAAGTTCTAAAATAACAGCCACCTACAACGCAGCCAACAAGGGCACTTTTTTAAAAACGGTTACTGTTACTTCGAGCGCCGAACCAACACCAAGGGTACTTACATTTAAAGGAACTGTGATTTGATGACAACACATAATGAGCAGGTAATCCGGAGAGCAAACCCGGATTACTTGTCATAATACACAGGGTCGCCATGCAACGGTGCAATGTCTTTTTCAAACCGTTCGTATAAACTTTTTTCTTCGGGTGTAACAGGCGGGTAGGCTTTTGCCACTTGCCTAATGACACTTAAAAAGGTTTCTTTTAATTCAGGACTGAGGTAATGGCTGTTGGTTTGCAATTGGTGCAAAGCCATGTTGTAGGTGGATTCGCGGTCGTGTGGCCGCTTGTCCATTACCTTAAAAATAATATCAGAAATATTAAACGATTCGTGCTTGCAACGTAATTCGGCTTCAACAATGTTGTGAAATTTGACGCGTTCTTCGGGATGCACTGCACCATCGGCATAGGCCATTGCATAAGCAATCATGCCAATTGCAAAATGCAGGTTTTCGTGCGGACTCATTTCTGATTGCGGAAAATGTTGGTTGTTCATTGTATTTAAAGATTGAAATAATAATCGAGGCTATAGAGGTTATAGTTAAGTAGAAACAATATCAAAACCAATAAAAGTATGCGTGGAAAAACATGGCGCAAATCCCACATCGGCTGCATCATTGAAAAAGCAAGGGTTATCAGCATCAAATCCACACACAGTGCGGCTGAGGCGTAAAAACTAAACAAACCAAGAATAAGCAGTAAACCACCCACCAATTCAATAATGCTGGTGAGGTAGGAGATAAAGGCCACTAAAGGGCGCGGTATATGGCGGCGCTGTGCGTCCTGCATAAAGGTGCCAATAACCTCATCCATTTTAATGTTAAAGAGCTTATCAAAACCCTGAAAGAAAAACAGAATTCCAGCTACCACACGCACTAAAAGCTCGGCCAAAGCCATTTTCGTATCATCCATCATGTTTACAAAATTTTACTATCACCTAAATTTACGAAATCCAAATTATAAACCGCATATCGCAAACTTAATTTTTGTAAACCAATTTTTTTTCAGCCGTTGCGAAAAGTATTGGCATGGTTTAAAAATGTTTAATAAAACATTGGTTACTGTTGAATTTAAGTTTTGCCGTTTGCAAAAAGCGATTTACCTTAACGTCCCAATAAAAGGTCGGTTTTTTGGTTGAAACGAATTGAACAAAGAACCCCGTTAAACTTCAACACGTACAAAAAACACATCTATGAAAAAAAATTGCAACCTCGTTCTTCTGGCACTTATTCTTGTTTTTAGCCAAGGTATTTTGGCCCAGTCTAATTTTCAAAACTTTAAAGCCGGAATGGTTTTTAATATCAGTTTGCCCGATTACATGAGCAAAACCATTGGCCTTAACAGTGCGGCCACCATACAGTTTAAAAGTGTGGTGAAAGACGTGTATGGTTTTGTAATTACTGATCCTAAAGAAGATTTGGCTTTGGCCGAAATGAAATTTGGTTCGGTGAAAGAATACGCCGAAGATTTTAT
>JADLED010000046.1 GCA_020846335.1 Bacteroidia bacterium | reverse complement strand
GGTTGAGAAAATACCTGCCAAACCGATATTGTGTAGATAAAGCTATCGTAATTGACAGCAACGGCGACCTGAGCCATCAACTAGACCTTGTGATTTACGACCAGCAGTATACACCTTTCGTTTTCAGTCAAAATGGTATACATTATATTCCGGCGGAAGGAGTGTATGCCGTTTTTGAAGTAAAACCCGACTTTCAAAGTAATATTGAATACGCTGGTGAAAAAATAGAAAGTGTAAGGCGGCTCAAGCGCACATCTGTAAAAATTATCAACGCAGGTAAGGAACAGGAAGCTCGACCGTTAACCAAAATTTTGGGCGGCATCTTAGCCAGCACCAACTCTTATGCGGAAAACAATAAAACGATTGAGCAACATTTGAAAAGTCTTAAAGGTCTACAAACTATTGAAATGGGCTGTGCCGTCGACTATGGGAGCTTTTATGTGAATTATAAAGGTGAAGAGGAAATTAAAAATGCGGATTTTCAAGCGCGTATCTTAAATTATTATAACGAACGCACATTTGATCGGCTTGAATTTAGCAAGAACGATAACTCGCTGGTTACCTTTTTCCTGCAACTAACCCGGTATTTACAACAATCTATTGGCACGGTAGCCGCTATCGATTTAAATGCTTACGCCAAGGCAGTTGGCTTTACTATTGACGAAAAAATTTAATAAAACACAGAAGACATGAATAAAACGACAAAGTTTGCCATACAAGGCGCGTTTTGGGTAGGGCTTGCAAATAGCCTCATAAACGCTTTCAACCAGATGAATGAGATGAAAGAAAACCCCAATCAGAAATTTGATTGGGAAAGGCTACTTAAAGCCGGAGGTAAGGGTGCTCTGCTTGGTGGAGTGGGTGGTTTGGCAATTGGTGCTATTGCTGATCATAATAACAAACTGGAAAAACCCATAAATACAGATGCGATTTTGCTGGGACTGCTGCCAGAGGTTAAGCTCAGCAAAACAGATAGTAATTATCAAATGCTTGATCGTAAAGCAACAAAACTGACGGAGTTTTTACAACTCAAGCTTGGTGATAAACTTTCTGGGGATCCTATGCGTCTGGGTTCTACGGAGAAAGGAATGGCACTTGCTGACAATTTTGATATTGATATTTGCCTACCATTTAAGTCGGACAGTTATGCCTCTACCGCGGAAATGTATGAAGATGTATTTGAATTAATGGAATCTTTAGTTGGCTATCATGGCATTATAAATGTGCGCGACCAGCGTAAATCTGTAGGTGTTATTTTTGAATTGCGAGGTGACGAATACAAAATTGATCTTGTGCCTTATAAAATAACTGCAAAGCGTGGAAACAAAACATCTGGTTATTTGTATGTGAACGATTCGAGTAATCCGTCATATACTAAAACAGACATTCATAAATTAAAAAGCTTTAAGCTCACCGAAACACAAAAGAGAATAGTAGTGCTATTAAAGCACTGGAAAGCCCTCAATGATATACCGCTTAGTTCACATTTATTAGAACACTTGGTAAAAGACGCCTCCGACTATAACCAAGTCCCGAGGAATTTTACTAAAAAGCTAGTGATGGTTTTACGACATATACACGATAATCTTGATACAATTGTAATTAGTAGCGTAGAAAACTCAAATAATATTGTTACAGATATTTCTGAAAATAAAAAGACAAAAATAACTGATGCCTGCAAAAAAGTGCTTGATGATTATGAATACCAACCAAATTCAATTTTAGAACATTTTGAAATTTAAATAATTATGTAGTATTTAGATTGAATATTATTTAACTAATTCAGGTATTTTTATCTTATATTAATTCAAGTTATTATTTTAATCGTTTCCCCACCGCCCAAGTTATTTCCAGTAAAAGTCTTTAGCTCTTTTGAGGGAGCAAGACTTTAACGTGAATAAACGCTTGCCTTAATATCAAATCATAGTTAAGCTCTCCGACAAGTTTTTTTACGAAAAGTTCACTTAATTAAGACCAGAGTAAATGTGCAGATGAAATGGAAATGTTCTATATAAGATTTTCTATTCTACTGTATATCCAGAAATATAGCACATTTGTGATTTCGGACTGGATAATTCAACGAATTTTTCAAAACCAATCATGGAATTAATATTTGAGCCGCTGGTATCAAAATTCCAAAATTCAGTTTTAATATTAATTTGGTCAGTATAGGAGGTTATAAATCCATTACCTTGTACCTTTTTAGTTTCACCATTTTTTAATGTTACTGCAAATGGTATTATTTTATTGCAGCAACGATTTTCTTTTTCAGTATTTGTTCCCATAATTTTTAATATTTAAGTTTATATAAAATTATATTTTAATTTCGTTAAAAATAGGGCGGTTTCTCGCCCCTTTTTGGCAATCTAAATCGATTTAGGTTAAAAATGGCTTCTGGCAACCAGCTTTTACCCTTGCAAAAATTTCATTTAGAGTTATGATGCTCTTGCTTTTGTTTTGCAATTTGTTTTGAATTACATTTTTGTATTGCTGGCAAAATAACGCCACCCCCGCACAAAACGTGTGGGGGTTTTTGTTGCCCTTGTGCTTTTTTTAATCAGAGTTATGCTGTTCCCTAAACCAGCAAAGAAGTACCTCAACCCTCAACTTCAATCATAGGTATCTTAGGCAATAAGTTTGCTTTTTGAAAAAACAAAAGAAATCATTGGAACTCAAGCCGAATGTTGAGCTTTATCGTAAAATAATTGTTGGGCTAACCTAAGCCACTTTTTTAATTACTGAGCCTTGAAGTATTTTTTGGCTTGCGGCATAAACGCTTTTAAATTATTAATACGCGTTTCGTCGCTTGGGTGCGTACTTAAAATTTCAGGTGGTTTTTGTCCACCACTGGATGCCATTCTTTGCCAAAATGCTACGGCAGCTTCCGGATCGTAACCCGCCATGGCCGCAAATATTAAGCCCATCTCATCCGCCTCAGTCTCGTGCTTTCTGCTGTATTTAAGCATGCCCAGGCCACCTACCATACCTACCGATTGAGAAAATATTTGTTTGGTAAGTGTTGGGTTTTTAGACATACCGGCCGATATGGCCGAAGTACCAAATTGCAAAGCCATGCCGGCGCTCATGCGTTGTGCACCATGTTTGGCAATGGCATGTGCAATTTCGTGCCCCATTACCACAGCTAAACTTTGCTCGTCCTGCGTTACCGGCAATAGTCCGGTGTACACCACCACTTTGCCACCGGGCATGCACCAGGCATTTACCGTTTGATCGTCCACCACATTAAAGGCCCAGCTAAAACTGGCCAGTTCTTTAGAGGCGTTTTTAGAAGCGTAAAAATCTTCCACCGCTTTCTGAATTCTTTCGCCCACGCGTTTCACCAATATCACACGGCTGTCGTTTACCGGCAGGGGAGGGTGTTCAGCTAAAAATTTATCGTATTCCGAAAAGCTCATTGGCAACATTTCGCTGTCGGGCACAATGTTAAAAGAGCGTTTGCCTGTTACTAAGTTTTTTTGGCAGGACAGAAACAGGCCTGCAACCATGGCTGTGGTAAGTAGTGTTTTTTTCATGAGATTAGTTTTCAATTTTAGCAGATAAACCTCTTTCCAGCAAAGCTTCGCAAAGAGGTTTAAGTTTTTTATAAGTGCCGTTTTTTACCACACATTTGCCGGTGTAATGCACCAAATACGTGCATTGTTCGGCCTGTAAGGGATCGTGTTTGCAAACCTTAATTAACGAATCAGTAACAAAGTCAAAAGTATTCACATCGTCGTTGTAAAGCAACAGGGCTTTAACGGCTTCTTCTTTACTTACTATTTCAACTACTTCCTGCTCAATGGTGTCAGGAGTATTAAAATTTTTCATGTTCTTATTGTAATTTCCGCAAAAATATAAAAAATAATCCATGCATCGTGCCAGGTATCCAATACAGTTAAGAGTTTTTTATGAAGTGTGAATAGATTTGAAGAAGGTTTAGGCTAAAGCATCAGATTAACGCCACACCTCCGTAAAAATGAACTGAATAAACTACTTGAGCTCACAGGTATAGTCCGGCGACCAGTATTTATGCTGATACTCGCAGGTAATTTTAGCTTTTCTCTTAGTATCGGTGTATTTGTTCGAAAAATCGGCACCATTTTGTGTGTTAGTGCTTTTGCAAAAACATTCTCTTTCTTTTTTGCAGGCAGGTAAGGCCAAAGCCACTATAATAAATAAAAGTCCTTTCATCATCGTCATAAAAATTATTCGGCGAGCCTGTATTCCATGTCTTCCAAACTAAGACTGTAGTAATTATCCACTTTTTTAAGGCACATTACCCTTGGGTAGTAACCGCTAACCATAACCTTGGCCGGACGCGGAATGCTGCGCGAGTATTGAGTGGTTTTTTGTAAAAAGGCCATGGTAATCATGGGCTCAATAAAGTTTACCTTACCATTATAAGAGCCGTAAACAAAAGTTTCGTCAAATGCCTTTCCGTTAAGTTCGCGTGCATTCAAATCCACCAGATGCGTGCCCATTTCGGGGTCGCCACCACCGGGACTAATATAATTGGCAGGGAAATAATCTTTAGGGGCCAAATTTTTAAATTTTAAACTGTCCTGCTCGTAGTTCGGAATGGCTTTTCTTTCGGCAGTAGGCATGGAGTAAAAATGAAAATCGAAATGTGGTGTATCATAAACACCATTGGGCACGTGCCCTTTTGGATTCCAATTAATAACAATGCTGTTATAAACCACATTGGCTGCCTCGGCCGGCATGGCCAGTTCAATAATGTTTGGATTGTGTCCACCGCTGGTATGACCACTGCCCGACGTATCAAGCCCTGCAAGCGCTTCGGTGTTAAACGTAAACCCAATAGATTTTGGTTTGTTAAAATTATCCACATTTACCCAAGAGAAAACATAACCGTTGCCCATGTAAGAAGGCGCAGCAGTGTATTCACCTGATAAATCTTCAGGTTTTTTACAAGAGCTCGCAATTAACAAAAGGGTTATTAAGCTGGCAAAAGAAAGGGTGTGTAACTTCACAACTAAAACGAGATATAATTTAATGTCGGCGAAATTACTAAATTAAAACAGCATATCATACCTATGCAGACATTATTTTAGATGTTGCAACACCTAATCAGGTGCTTATGGCTTACAAAACTCTAGGTGTTTGTGTAATGTGGATTTACTTAAAGTTACTTATCCACATGTTGCCGTTTTTGCTTTCGTACTTATCCAGCAAGCCTTTGTTAAACAGGTTGGTTAGCACTTCCTTAGCTTCCTCGCGGTTAATGTTGCTTAAAAAGGCAAATTCAAATTCCGACATGCGGTTAAATTTGCTGAACAAAAATTTAGGATCTGTATTCACCTTGGCTTTTTCAATGTTCGGCATCAGATTGCGCACCACTTCTTCAAATTTTTTGTAAGAATGATAGCCTTCAATGGTATAGCTGTTGCCATTTTTATCGGAAAAGAAAAGTGTGGGGAAGATGGTAACATTGTGTTTTTTTACCAACTCAAGGTCTTTCGAAAATAACACTTTAGCTTTGCCACCAATGTCTTTCAACAGTCGGGCCGAATCAAGTCCCACTTCAAAGGCCGAATCTTCCAGAAAATTCCAGTTAATAATGTTTTTCTTCTCAAGAAATACCATTTCTTTAATGCGGCGCAAAAATAAAATGGCTTTTTCGGTGCTTTGTATTTGAGCTGCTTTAAAGGCAATAGAAGGTGGGAAAGATGACGACAAAGGGTCTTCGTTCCAAATATCCCCGTCGAGTGGCATTTCGTTAATAGCACACACCTGTTCCCAGTGCTCTGCAGCATCGCTCGGTTGCGAAATACCGCCTTTATCGTAGCCCTGCCAGCTTGGCAAAAGACCACCCATGCGGTACTCAATGTTTATGTGCTCATCGTATTCGAGAGTGAGTTTTCTTAAAAACGGTTGAATCATCCAGGCAGTAGAGCAAATAGGGTCGGTAAAATATTGCACCTGAATTGGTTTGTTTTTTCGCAGTGTTTCGGTGTTGGTTTCCACCGCAATAAGCGGCACCGGAATATGATCATCGTCTTTAGGCGGATTTAAAAATATTTTTTTGAGTTCGCGCCCAAGCGAAATGTGGTTGTAAACACCCTCCGCTCTTTCGTCGTAATATTTTTGAAAGGCATCGTCGTAATTCACACACTGTTCCAAGCATTGCATCACTACCTTGGCATCGAGTATGGCATTGGTTGTACCCGCGCTGGTAAAGGGCAGTGCCACATGTGCCGCATCACCAATCAACACCACGTTTTTGCGGTGAAACGATGGAAGCAAATCAAAATCGCGCGTATTCCAGGGGTAGGTGGTTGCAAAATCGTTGCCCGCAAGCAACTCATGAACCACCGGTGGAAACTTGCCCAACACCCTGAAACAAAATTCTTTCAATTCTTCGGGGCTGGCATCGGGCACATCAGAAATGGCCGGGTCGTATTGCATAAACCACACAAACTCATCATAGCCGGTAGGTATCATGCCAAACGACAAGCCACTTTCTTTTTTCTGAAATTTGCTAAACTTGTGTATGTATTGCTTTGCCAGTTCGGGGTTACGGGCCACGCCCACCACTTCTTTTACTTCAACCGGTGTAAATTTAACCTTGCCGTGTATGAGTTCGCGTACCTTTGAATTGCTGCCATCGGCACCCACAAATATGTCGCCATATTCCACTTCGCCATTTAAAAAGGCGGCAGCAACAATGGTATCGTTGTTATAAATAAAGTGCGAAAAGGCCCTGCCTTCTTTAATATTTTCTTTTGGAACCAGCGCCCCTAAAAACCGGATAAGGTCGGTGCGTTTCATGCAACGCCAGGAGTTGAGCTGCATGCGTTTAATTTCTTTGTTGTCGGGTCTTCTTAAAGTAAAAGAGTCAACACTTTCGCCGGGAATTTGCACATCCGAATCGGCTTGCATTTCCTTCAAAATGTCTAAACCATCGGTATGCATTAAAAAAGCATGGCCAAGTAGGGTGGCGCCAATGGTTCTTTCGCAAACCACCACTTCAATGTTTCGTTGAAGCATGAGTCTGGCAAGAGTTAACCCGGCAATTCCACCGCCAATAATTACAACTTTCATTTGCTATTTAAAGTTTTTTTAATTCTGTGTAAAGCCTCTTTCAGAATTTCTTCCGAAGTGGCAAAGCTCAAACGGATGTAGCCTTCGGCACCTTCGCCAAACCATTGTTTTAAACCCGGTACCACGGCCACCTTGGCTTGATTGAGCAAAAGCTCATGTACTTGAGTGCTTGTTTTGCCGGTGCCGGTTATATTGGCAAAGGCCACATAGCAACCTTCGGGTGCGGTGCATTGCACGCCCTGTATGCTGTTAAGTTCGGTCACACACAAGTCCTTCATTTGCTGCAGGTGTGCCACAAAATCGCCCAGCCATTGCTGGCAGTGATTAAGTGCCGTGGCTGCGGCAATTTGGCCAATTACATTGGCACCGTGTATGGTGGAGTTGTGCAACGAGGCATCAATCAGTTTTTTATAATGTTCGGGGTTCGAGGCCAGTACCGCTCCAATTCGTAATCCGGCCAAGCCATACGATTTACTGAATCCGGTAACGGTAACCGTGTGCTGGGCTATGTCGCCGCCCAAAGAGGCAATGCTGGTATAAACGTGAGGTGCAAAAATTATATCGCTCCAAATTTCATCCGAAAGAATAATAAGATTGTGTTTTACCGCAATTTCGCCCAATTGCATTAACTCGGCTTTTGTAAACACCTTACCTGTGGGGTTTAGGGGGTTACACAGGCATATCATGCGTGTTTTTTTGCTGATTAAACTTTCCAGTTTTTCAAAGTCAACCACATTGCTGCCGGCAGGTATTTGAAATGGCACAGCAGTGGCCTCAAGCGTTTCAACCGAATAACGGAATAAAAAATCCACCGGATCAAAAATAATGGCTTCGTCGCCTTTATTTAAAAAGGCCTTACAAATAAGGTAAATGCCAAAAGCCGCGCTATCAACCGGAAATAGTAAAGAAGGCGAACAGCTAAGCTGACGTTTTTCTTCAAAAAATTTAGCCACACTTTCTTTAAAGTAAGGCAAGCCATCGGGTGGGCCATAACACAAATACCGCTCTTTGGTAAAATTAAGAATGGCTTCTGCAATTTGGGGCGCGCTCGGAAAATCAGGGTCGGCCGCAGTAAGTGGTATCACACCTTCCGGAACTGTTGCCCATCTCAGATTGTAGGCGCGTTCTCTCAGGATTTTTAAATTGACAGTTGTTTTCTCAAACATATCTTTCCATTTCCTGTGTTCAGTTTTTTATATACTTGTGCAAACCTCCATTAATAATAAAACAGAAAACTTAATCCAGTTTATTAAAAGGTAATTTGCAAAACAAACACGGTAGCAAATTTAACATATATATTGAATATATGCTTTTTCTTATTTGATTTCTGCTACAATTGCTTTAAATTTACACACTAAAATTCAGGATATTCATGCGGCATTGAATACCCGAATTAATTCATTCAAAGATTTTGAAGCAACTGGATAGTCTTACCTTAAACGAAGTGTATTTCAAGCAATTGATTGAGAGTTCAGTTGACCTGTTTTTTAAACTCAATGAAAATGGCGATTTTACCTATGCCAGCCCTGCCGCACAAGCCATTACAGGCTATTTGCCCGACGAACTCACCGGCCTAAATTTTTTTCAGTTACTAAAACTCGACATACGAAGTTTTGCCAAACGTTTTTACGATAACCAGTTAAAAGAAAAAACCGAAACCACCTACCTCGAACTGCCCATCATAAAAAAAGACGGAAGCATTACCTGGATAGGTCAAAACATAAGCATTGAGCAAAACCTTAATGGGTTTTCGCTTATTGGGGTGGCCCGCGATGTTAATGAAAAAGTAAATTCCGACAAACAAAAGGATAACTGGATTTCGCGCCTGCTTGTGCTTATCGAAAACCTTCAGGAAGGGGTTTTAATGGAAGACGAAAACCGTAAAATAACCCTTGTTAACAGGGCCTTTTGCGATTTGTTTGCCGTGCGCTTAATACCCGAAGACCTGATCGGTAAAAATTACATCAATGCCCAAAACCATATTAAACGCCTGTTTGAAGACCCAAAAACCTATAGTTTGCAGGAAGATGATGTGAGGAATAACCGCCACATTTTAATAGGGCAATCGCTTAATCTGGCCGATGGCAGGGTGTATGAACGCGATTTTGTACCACTCTATATTGAAACCGGATATTCGGGTAACCTGTGGAAGTACAGAGACAGCACCGAAAAAACACGTATCCGCCGCGAACTGATTAAGAGCGAGAAAAAGTACAAAAATGTGATAGAAGCCATGCGTTTGGGTTTAATGGAGGTGGATAAAAACGACAACATTATTACCGCCAACGATGCCTTTTGCGAAATTTTGGGTTACGAAACCGTGAACGATTTAGTGGGAAAGCCCTCCTTCCAAACACTATTGGACGAGGAGCAGCAGGAACTGATGAAACAGCAAATGGCCACCCGCGAAAAAGGCGACAGTAATACCTACGAAATTAAAGCGCGCAGGGCCGATGGTGGCCATGCCTGGATGCTGATTAGTGGTGCCCCTTTGTTTGACGAAAACGACAACGTGGTGGGCTCAATGGGTATTCACTTAGACATTACCCACCAAAAACGAATAGCCATTGAACTGGAAGAGAAAAAAGCCTTGCAGAGTTTAATGGTTTGGCAGGAAAAAGCCATGGAAAACCTGGAGGAAAAAGTTTTGGAACGCACCTCCGAAGTGTTGCAACAAAAAGAAATTATTGAAAACAAAAGCAAGGAAATTACCAAAAGTATAGACTACGCCCTGCTAATTCAAAAAGCACTATTGCCAAAAACCGAAGATATATCCAAAGCGTTTAAAGAACACTTTATACTCTACCGCCCTAAAGACATTGTAAGCGGCGATTTTTACTTTTTTAGTCAGTTAGACGAATCGTCTTGCTACATTTGTGCTGCCGATAGTACTGGCCACGGTGTACCTGGCGGCTTTATGAGCATGTTGGGCTCCGAAAAACTTAGCGTGGCCCTTTCAAAAGGAGGCAGTCCCGGCGAAATACTCGCACAAATGAACCGCAGTATTAAAAACACATTGCGCAATATCGGTGAAGAAATTGGCCTTTTGGATGGTTTTGACATGGCCTTGTGTAAAGTGGATTTAAAAAACCTGATTGTTGAATACGCAGGTGCATTAAGGCCTATCTGGATTATTCGCAAAGGCGCAACTACCATAGAAGAAATAAGAGGCACACGCCGCTCCATTGGTGGCCGTACCGAAGAGTCGCAATTGTTTGATACACATGTACTGCAACTTAACGCTGGCGATACCATTTATTTATTTACCGATGGGTACACCGATCAGTTCAGCCACTCTGGTGTTCGCCTAACCACCAAACGCCTTTCCGAAGTACTCTTAACCATTCAGGACAAAAGTATTCTGGAACAGGAAATTCACATGACCGAATTTTTAAACCAGTGGCAGGGCCACGGCAAGCAAACCGACGATATTTTACTAATAGGAATTAAATTTTAATACAACAATACAATGGACGCAGAAACAGTTAATGATTACCACCAGCAACTTACCGCTCCTAATGTACTTTTGGTTTATGGCGGCAAAATTGGAAAAGGAATAGCATCAGATGTGCTAAGCATAATTACCAACAAGCTCGAAATGGAAACCAACACCGCACTCAAAAAAAGAGTGTTGCACGTGGTGGTGGAATGTGTGCAAAACATCGAAAGGCATTGCATTGAACCAAAAACAGATGCCCGTAACAATGCCTCCATTGTAATTTTAAAAACCGACAGCGATTACGTGGTGAGCTTTTGTAACCGCATCGATAATTCCAATGTCACAGGCTTAAAAGACAAGATTGAAAAGGTTAATTCTTTTAATAAAGAAGAACTGGTTGATTTTTATAAATTTTGTTTGCGCAACAATACCATGTCCGAAAAAGGTGGGGCAGGTTTGGGTTTGATAGAAATCTCCCGCAAATCGGGTAACAAGATTGATTATATATTTGAAGAAGTGGACAGAGATAACTCAAATTTTTCGTTAACAGTAAAAATAAGCTAACATAAACGGATGGAAGACCTGATACTTAGTAAAAGCAATTTAACCCCATTTGTAAGCTTTAACTCACAAACAAAAATACTCGAACTTGAAGGTGGCTGCATTCCTGAAAATGCACACGCATTTTTTGTTCCAATAATTCGCTGGATTGGCGACTTTTTTGGAAACAATATGGTTTCGAAAGAAGAACTGGTGCAACTTACCATTACCTGCGATTATTACAACTCATCAAGTGCTAAAATGCTGGTTTACCTATTCGACAAAGTGGCCGAAATACAAAAAGACGGCTTCAATTTTAAAGTAAACTGGATTTATAAAATAGATGATCCCGATTTGCTCGACTCCATAGAAGATTACGTATCCATTACCAACGCAGTAATAGAAGTGAAACTAATCGAAGACTGATTGATAAATCACTCATATTAAAAATAAATACTATTTTAGCCTCCGTTAATTTTTAAAATCGATATAAAAAACAAATACCAAATAAAATATGGAAAATCTCATCATCGGAAAAACCTCCACAACCCCACAGATTAACCTGGAGACCAGCGGGTCTTTGTTAATTAAGGGCGTATCAACACCGGGAGATGTGCACACGTTTTTTCAACCGGTTTTTGGTTGGTTGGAAGATTATAAATATACAAAGCCTTCGCAAATTAATTTAGTTCTGGATATTGACTATCTTAACACCGCATCCTCTAAAGTAATTGTTCAACTTTTGGTGGCACTCAATAAAATTAAACTGGAAGGCACCAGCGTAAACGTTACCTGGCGCTACGATGAAGGCGATGAAGATATGTTGGAATTGGGTAAAGACCTGGAGTTTACCTCCAACACACCCATTGTTTATGTGGATGTAAAAAAGAACTAAAATTAAAACCCCTGAAATAATAATCATTAGTAATAAAATTTTATCATGGTAAATAATCAATTTGTAAAAGATACGGTAAATAAGGCCCTGGAAAGTGGAGAGAACTACTCAGACGTACTTGTACTTTATGGCTCTATGAATCAGGAAGTGGTAAACGCCTCGTTGAGAATTATAGAAAATAAACTGGAAGGTCTAAAATTTCCAAAAACACTTATCTCCAGAAGCAAATTAATTGGGGTTGAAATTATGGAAAACATCCACAAACATCAGTCCCGCAGCTCAACCATGTCGCCATATTTTCAGGTGGTGCTTAACAATGGTTCGTTGTGCATGAGCTCAGGCAACTCCGTGTCGCTCGATAATTATTCAGTACTCAACGAAAAACTTACCAGCTACGAAGGCATGACCCTTGATGAACTGAAAGAACTGTATCTGGGCAAATTAAGCAACGAAGAAATAAGCGAAAGCGGAAACGCCGGTTTGGGTTTAATCACCATACTTAACCGTTCCAACAAAGGTGCCAAACACGAATTAATTAAAGTATCTGAAAGCGAATACTTTTTTAAACTCGAAGTAAATTTAAACAACACCGTAGTAGTGCGTTAAATATAAACTCTGCCAACATTTTTTTAAGCCACACCAACCAAACAGTTGCTGTGGCTTATTTATTTTCAGGCAAATCTATCAAATTGCTCAATAATCGGTAAGCACCGGGCAC
The DNA here is from genome assembly GCA_020846335.1 of Bacteroidia bacterium. Taxonomy (GTDB): domain Bacteria; phylum Bacteroidota; class Bacteroidia; order B-17B0; family Aurantibacillaceae; genus Aurantibacillus. Next base: position 9,618 of record JADLED010000046.1, on the reverse strand, counting down.
ACCGGCAGGCAGTTGCCTAAAAAAAGCAAGCCCCGCGTAAACAAAATTTCCTTTGCCATAGCTGCCAATAATCAAACTGCCATCCAAAGGCTTTTCGCCGGGGTCGTTCATTAAAAACACCGATTGGTATTTACCACCTGTTTCAGTGGCAAAATAAGTGCCGCGCTCCTGCACCCAACCTTCAAAATCATCCTCACTTATTTTGTTGGGCTGCTGTAGCACCCGATGTTCCGGGTTCACAAACCTTACCTCAGCCTTCTCATCCGTTACCCTTTCGCGCGAAATGGTAAAAGGGTAGGGACCTATTTTTGCTTCGAGAGGCCCAATGCGGTTGTTGGTATTGTATTGTACAATTAAATTGCCGCCATTGGCCACATAATCCATCAAACGCTGGTAATGCACCTGCAGGCGCTCGTTAATGTTATAGGCACGCACACCACTTATAATGGCATCAAAGCCCGACAAATCACCTTTAGCAAGCATTTCATCCGTTAATCGCGTTACCTTGTAGCCCACCTGATTTAAACAGGCTTCCACCTCGTCGCCCGCACCGGCAATGTAGCCAATTTTTGAACCCATTTTTTTATGGTCGATGCTTATTAAAATCAATTGGGCATTACTTAAAATAAACTGGTAGGGAATGTGGTCGTATTCCATTCGGCGTAAACTCTGGGTATAAGCCATGTTATTTACAGTGGCCTTAACCTGCACACTTTGCCTGGCTTTCAGGCTCAAAGGTTTTATCACCACATCTATCAGGGCTTCGTCGTTTTTATTTTTTAGTGTAAAATTAGGTGTTGGCACAGTTATCAAAAAACCATCCACCGGCGCAATTTCAATTTTACCCGAAACAGCATTGGCATTGGCCTTCACGGTTAACTGAATGTTTTTTTCCGCCAACTCATTAAACACAAGCGCGTTTTTAGGTACCTGAATTACCACAGGTGGCAACACTTCCAGCGGGCGGTAAATCTCTCCCTTGGCCGGGTCGCTGTATTTATACTGCACCTCGCGCTCAATTTCAAAATCATGTGAGTTAATACCAAGTTTAAAGCGCAGGTTTATGGCGGCGGGGTTTTGCGGTTTGCCTATTAAATTTGCATTGCCAACAGTATAAAGATTATTGCTGCGGGGCGCATTGAGCCAGTATGGATTAGAGTAAGGCGTGTTATTTGGCAAATTAAGTTTTCGCTTAAAACTAAAAAGTTGGTTGTTGTCCAGTTTCAAATCCATCAATGTATCTCCCAATTCGCCAAACCAAAGCTGCTTTAATTTTACCTCACCTTTGCTGCGGTTAATTATGTGAGCGCTTAAAGTTATTGGTTGCCCCGGCACCGTAATGTAATCCGCCGACAGCGCTTCGAGCCAAATACCGCCACAGGCCAAAATAAGATTTTCAGTTTCGGTGAGCTTTTGTTTTTTCCAATACACCGTTTCGGCATTGGCATCAGGTAGTTTTTTTATAAGATCATAAATGTTGGTGAGTTGTTTTACCGAGGTTTCGGGTGCTTCGGGCTTATAACTTGTGATGCAGGCATTCAGGAGTTTTTGAATGGAAGCGCCACCCGGCAGGCGATTCCAGGTAGTGTTTAGGTGTTCAAACAAATCTTTGCTGGCGCTATCGCCTTTTAAAAATTTAAAGTACTCGGTGCCACTGCCTCTTTCGAGCAACGAACCAAAACCCTGACTCTTATGCATGGAGCGGCTTTCGGCAGCAATTTCGCCATAGTTTTTACCCAACAAGGGATTGTAAAGTCCGGCGTCCAGTTTTAACTGACTGGGCGAAGTGGTGTTTATTTCCCCAAAATTAAAGGTGTTCCAGTAAATGCTTTTGGCTTTCCAGGCTTTGGTAAATTTTAGTTGCCAGCTAAATTTGGTGGAATCGGCGGCAGCGTCAAAGGCTTCAAGAGCCAGTATGGCTGATGCTGTGTGGTGCCCATGTCCGCCTTCGCCCGTGGTGGGAAAACGACAGATGATTACATCGGGTTTAAATAGGCGAATACACAATACCACATCCGACAAAAGGCTGTCGTGGTTCCAAAGGCTAAAAGTTTCCTGTGGGTTTTTAGAAAAACCAAAATCGTGGGCACGTGTAAAAAACTGTTCGGCACCATCGCTGCGTCGGGCGGCCAGTAATTCCTGCGTTCTGATTAAACCAAGGGCATCGCCCTGTTCTTTACCAATCAGGTTTTGCCCGCCATCGCCGCGTGTAAGCGACAGGTAGCCGGTACGGAATTTTCTTTCGTTGGCCAGATAGGCAAGAAGGCGGGTGTTTTCATCGTCGGGATGTGCAGCAATGTAGAGCACCGATCCCAGCGTGTTTAACTTTTTAAGTGATTGCAGAATTTCGGAGGAATGCAGTTGCACCGGCCGTTGTGCCTTTAGGGTGCTCACACAAAAACAAATCAACAGCAGCTTATAAATAATGTTCATTTTCATAATCAAGAATTTGAATTTAGGCATTTATAAGCACCCGCACCACATCGGTTTAGAGATGGCTTAAAGCTTTATAAAAGGCTTCAGCTAAGGATTTTGAAGCCATGGTGTTTATAAAGTGTTGAAAACACAGGTGTTTTGGAGCCATTATTTGTTGGAAAGCGCTTGTTTATTATAAAATTCGTGACTAGGTTTGATAAGATAACCAATGTTTAACTAAAAAAATCAACAACATGAACAAAGCAGAATTAATTGAAGCAGTTGCCACAAGTGCAAAATTGTCAAAAGCAGATGCCGGTCGCGCATTAGATTCAACCATTGAAGCCATTCACAAAGCGCTTAAAAAAGGCGACCGTATTGGTTTAGTAGGTTTTGGTTCTTTTTCAGTAGCCAAGCGTGCAGCCCGCACCGGACGCAACCCACAAACAGGAAAAGAAATTAAAATTGCCGCTAAAAAAGTGGTAAAATTTAAAGCCGGTGCCGATTTGGCAACTACCGTAAACAAAGGAAAATAATCTCCTTTAGTGCGTTTGATAAAAGAGCTTCCTGAATTTTCGGGAAGCTTTTTTTGTGGATGTAATGCCCTTATGTTCATCCATCCCTTTTCTTTAAATGGATTTTTAAATCTTAAAAGGGTGTTTAATTCTTTGCCCGGTACCAAACAAAAAAGGGAACCATTTCTGATTCCCTTTTTAAATTATGCTTTATCTTCCTTTTTGCCTTTTTTACCTTTGGGCTTGTGAGCGCTCACCACAATTTCGTCTTTCTCCTTATCATAGTCCACTTCAATCTCATCGCCCTCGCTCAGGCTGCTTTTAATAATCTCTTCGGCCATAGGATCTTCGAGGTATTTTTGAATGGCGCGTTTTAATGGCCTTGCACCATAATTTACGTCGTAACCTTTTTCAACAATGTAATCTTTGGCCGCATCCGAAATTTTTATGCTAAAGCCTAAACCATTTACCCTGCCAAACAAATTGGCCAGTTCAATATCAATAATTTTGTGAATATCATCGCGTTGCAACGAGTTAAACATTATCACATCATCAATACGGTTTAAAAACTCAGGAGCAAAGGCTTTTTTAAGTGCGCTCTCAATAATGCCTTTCGACGCTTCCTCGTCGCCATCTTTGCGGGCCGAAGTACCAAAGCCAACACCGGTACCAAAATCCTTCAACTGGCGGGCGCCAATATTGCTGGTCATTATAATAATGGTGTTTTTAAAATCAATCTTGCGGCCCAAACTATCTGTCAGCATGCCATCGTCCAGCACCTGCAACAGCATGTTAAACACATCCGGATGCGCTTTTTCAATTTCATCGAGCAATACCACAGAGTAGGGGCGACGGCGTACTTTTTCGGTCAACTGTCCACCTTCTTCATATCCCACGTAGCCCGGAGGCGCACCAATTAAACGGGTGGTGGCAAATTTTTCCATGTATTCGCTCATGTCAATGCGGATGAGGGCATCGTCGTTGTCGAATAAATGACGGGCCAAAACTTTAGCCAGTTGCGTTTTACCAACACCGGTAGGACCTAAGAATATAAACGAACCAATTGGTTTGTTGGGGTCTTTTAATCCTGCGCGGTTACGCTGTATGGCTTTAACAACCTTTGCCAGCGCGGCATCCTGACCAATAACTTTGCCTTTTAGCAATTCGTTCATCTTCACCAGCTTTTCGCCTTCGTTCTGATTCACGCGTTGCACAGGCACACCACTCATCATGCTCACCACTTCGGCCACATTTTCCTCGCTCACAATCACACGGTTTTGTTTGGTTTCCTCTTCCCATGCTTTTTTGGCCGTTTCCAATTGGGCATGTAATTGTTTTTCAGTATCACGCAGTCTTGCAGCCTCTTCGTATTTTTGGCTGCGCACCACCTGATTTTTTAACTCCTTAATTTCTTCAATCTTGCCTTCAATTTCAACAATGTTTTTTGGCACATTAATGTTGGTAATGTGTACACGGCTGCCTGCTTCATCCAAAGCATCAATGGCTTTATCAGGCAAATGCCTGTCGGTAATGTAACGGGCAGTTAAAGTAACACAGGCTTTTAAAGCTTCATCGGTATAAGTAACGTTGTGATGGTCTTCGTATTTGCCTTTTATGTTGTTTAAAATTTGTAAGGTTTCGTCAGGCGATGCAGGTTCAATAATTACCTTTTGGAAACGGCGTTCCAAAGCGCCGTCTTTTTCGATGTATTGACGGTACTCATCTAATGTAGTAGCACCAATGCATTGTATTTCGCCACGTGCCAAAGCAGGCTTAAACATGTTGCTGGCATCCAAACTTCCGCTGGCACCTCCGGCTCCAATTATGGTATGAATTTCATCGATAAACAAAATCACGTCCGGACTTTTTTCCAGTTCGTTCATCACAGCTTTCATGCGTTCTTCAAACTGGCCGCGGTATTTGGTACCTGCTACCAACGAAGCCAAATCAAGCGTAATTACCCGTTTGCCAAACAACACACGGCTTACTTTGCGTTGCACAATGCGTAAGGCCAAACCTTCGGCAATACTCGATTTACCCACACCGGGTTCGCCAATTAAAATAGGATTATTTTTTTTGCGGCGCGAAAGAATTTGTGACACGCGCTCAATTTCTTTTTCACGACCAACAACAGGATCCAGTTTTCCGTCTTCTGCCATTTTGGTTAAATCGCGGCCAAAATTGTCGAGCACCGGTGTTTTTGATTTGCTGTCGCCGGGTTTCTTTTGTCCGCCGCCACCAGAGCCGCCGCCAAAGTTTGAGTCATCAGCATCATCTTCATCGCCACCACCGGTAGCGGAGTTTTCAATTTTACCGGGATTTTCCATAAACCCTTCCAGTTCTGCGCGCACAGCGTCGTAATCAACGCCATACTTTAATAAAGTTTTCGTCACTATGTTGTCGTTTTCTTTTAAAATACAAAGTAATAAATGCTCGGTTCCTATCTGCACCGATTTGAATGTTTTGGCTTCAAGATAGGTGAGCTTCAGGGTTTTTTCGGCTTGTTTCACCAAAGGAATGTTGGCCAGGTTGTTGCTCTTACGCAGACCGGGCGTTAAATTCTGTTCGATGTTTTTTCTGAAGTCGCCCGAATCAACACCAAGATTTTTTAAAAGACGCATGCCCACACCGTCTCCATCTCTAATCATGCCAAGCATCAAATGTTCAATGCCTATATAATCGTGCCCCAGTCGCAGCGCTTCTTCTCTACTGAACGTTATCACGTCTTTTACTCTGGGCGAAAATTTTGCTTCCATATAAATTTATCCTTTAGTTGTGTTAAATTACATATATAATGCCAAAATCAAAAATAGGTTTAAATAAGTGGAAAGCCCTGTTTGACAGGTGGAATTTTTAACAAATAATTTGTTGATAAGTTTTGGGCGTATCTACTGATTTTTCGGTACTTTCATGGGTTCAAAAGAAAATTTAATGATGCGATTTTCTTGTTATAACGGCTAAATAAACGGTACTGACAAAAGTTCACATCACAAACAAAAAGCAATAAAAAAACGAAAGAATTTAAAAGTATGGCAGACGGAGAAAAAATTATTCCTATTAACATTGAAGATGAAATGAAAACAGCCTACATCGATTATTCGATGTCGGTAATTGTATCGCGTGCCTTGCCCGATGTGAGAGATGGTTTAAAACCGGTTCACCGCCGCGTATTATACGGCATGCTTGATTTGGGAGTACTGCACAATCGTCCTTATAAAAAATCGGCCCGTATTGTTGGGGAGGTTTTGGGTAAATACCACCCACACGGCGACTCGAGTGTTTACGATACCATGGTACGTATGGCCCAGGAGTGGAGCCTGCGCTACATGCTGGTTGACGGGCAGGGTAACTTTGGTTCGATGGACGGGGATATGCCGGCCGCCATGCGTTACACCGAAGTGCGTTTCCGTAAAATTGCCGAAGAAATGATTGCAGATATCGAAAAGGATACGGTTGATTTCAGACCCAACTTCGACGACTCTCTGACAGAACCTACCGTAATGCCTTCGCGCATTCCGAACCTGCTTATGAACGGTGCCTCCGGAATTGCTGTAGGAATGGCCACCAACATGGCTCCGCACAATTTAAGTGAATGCATAGATGCCATACTGGCATACATCGATGATAGAAACATCGACATCAATGGCCTGATGAAATATGTTAAGGCTCCCGATTTTCCTACCGGTGGCACCATTTACGGACACGAAGGCGTTAAAGAAGCCTACCACACAGGCCGCGGCCGCGTGGTAATGCGCGCCAAAGCCAACATTGAACAGGTGGGCGACCGCGAACGCATTGTGGTTACCGAAGTGCCTTATCAAATTAATAAGGCCGAAATGATTAAGCGCCAATGGGAGCTGTGCAACGAAAAGAAAATTGAAGGCATTACCGAAATACGCGACGAAAGTAACCGCGAAGGTATTCGTGTGGTTTACGAATTGCGCCGCGACGCCATTTCAAACGTGGTGTTAAATAATTTGTACAAGCACTCAGCTTTACAAACCTCATTCTCAATTAATAATGTGGTGTTGGTAAAAGGTCGCCCCGAAATATTAAATTTAAAAGACCTCATCCATCACTTTGTAGAACACCGTCATGAAGTGGTAGTGCGCCGCACCAAATACGAATTGGCACAGGCCGAAAAACGTGCACACATTTTACAAGGTTTATTAATTGCCATTGATCATCTCGACGAGGTAATTAAAATTATTCGCGAAAGCGAAAGCCCTGATATTGCCAAAGACGAGTTGATTGGCAAATTCAACCTGTCAGAAATTCAGGCGCGCGCCATTCTCGACATGCGTTTGAGAACACTTACCGGACTTGAACGCGATAAATTAAAAGCCGAGTACGATGAGTTAATGAAAACCATTGCACACTTAAACGATATTTTGAATAACGAAGGTTTACGTTTTAGCATTATTAAAGAAGAACTGGCTGAGATTAAACAAAAATATGGCGACGAACGCCGCACCGACATTGTTTATTCGGGCGATGATTTACGAATTGAAGACATGATTGCCGATGAAGATGTGGTAATTACCATTTCGCACATGGGTTATATGAAACGTACCAACCTTACCGAGTACCGCTCGCAAAACCGCGGTGGCAGAGGCAGCAAAGGCACCGCCACCCGCGACGAGGATTTTGTGGAACACATGTTTATTGCGTCAACACACAATTACATTTTGTTGTTTACCGAAAAAGGTCAGGTGTATTGGATCCGCGCTTACGAAGTACCTGAAGGAAACAAACAAAGCAAAGGACGCGCCATTCAAAACTTAATCAGCATTGCACCGGATGATAAGGTTAAGGCCTTTATTAATATTAAGGACTTAAACGATGAAGCATACATTCAAAACAACTTCATCATTCTGTGTACCCGCGATGGCATCATTAAAAAAACATCGGTAGAGGCTTATTCTCGTCCACGTGCCAATGGTATTAACGCTATTACCATTCGCGAGGGCGATGTGTTGCTCGAAGCTGCTTTAACCAACGGCAAAAACGAAATTATGCTGGCCACTAAATTGGGTAAAGTGTGCCGTTTCCCTGAAGAAAAAGTAAGGCCAATGGGTCGTAACGCCAGCGGTGTAATTGGCATCGACCTTAATGATGAAGAAGGTGAAAAGAACGAAGTTATTGGTATGATTTGTATAGACGATATGCTGGCCAATGTGTTGGTGGTATCTGAAAAAGGTTATGGCAAACGTTCCGACATTGAAGAATACCGCATTACCAACCGTGGCGGCAAAGGTGTTAAAACCATTAACATTACCGATAAAACCGGTAATCTTGTTGGTATTAAATGCGTAACTGATGCCAACGATTTAATGATTATTACCAAAAATGGCATTACCATTCGCATGAACGTTTCCGATTTACGTGTAATGGGCCGTGCCACACAAGGTGTAAGGTTAATCAACATTCAGGACAGTGATAGTATTGCGGCAGTAACCAAAGTGGATCACGAAGACGAAAATGAGGTAAGTGCAGAAGGCACAACCCCGCCGGCATCCCCTCAAACGGGTGATTCTGAGGGCGCTGCAGACGCGAATACTACATCAACGGACGATAATAATTAGTAACGGCAGGTGTTGAAGTAAAATTAAAATTATCTTTATCAAAAATTTTTTAACATGAACAATAAATTCTTATTTACCGGGGCACTCACCATTTTAGGTATGGCGTCGGTTTTTGCACAACCCACATTGGTTGAAAAAGTGGAGGCTAAGGCAGACAAGGTGGTAATTCCCTACGAAAAATGGAAATTACCAAACGGGCTCACCATTTTGTTACACGAAGATCATTCCGATCCGGTAATAAACGTGATGGTGACCTATAAAGTTGGTTCTAACCGCGAAAGCCTTGGTAAATCAGGATTTGCGCACTTTTTTGAACACATGATGTTTCAGGGTTCAAAACACGTGGCCGATGAGGAGCATTTTAAAATGGTATCAAAAGCAGGTGGGGAAATGAATGGTTTTACCCAACGCGATAAAACCGTGTATTACGAAACACTTCCTTCCAACTATCTGGAAATGGCTTTGTGGCTGGAATCAGACCGCATGGGCTTTTTGCTGGATTCGTTAACCACCAAAAAATTTGAAAACCAACGCGACGCTGTTAAAAACGAAAAATCACAAAACGTTGAAAACGCACCTTATGCCATGGCTTTTGTGGAAGAAATCAATAAAACACTTTATCCTTACGGACATCCTTACAGTTGGCCGGTAATTGGTTATGTGGACGATTTGAACCGTGCCAATCTGGAAGACGTTAAAAGTTTCTTCCTTCGCTGGTATGGTCCTAATAATGCCATATTAAGTATTTCGGGCGACTTTAACAGTGCTGATGCATTGAAAATGGTTGACAAATATTTTGGCGACATTAAACAATGTCCGGAAGTGAAGAAAATTAAAACTGCTCCGGTAACCATTGCCAGCGACAAATACACCGCTTATAAAGACAATACCTATTTGCCTTTAAACCTGCGTGTGTTTCCTACAGTGCCATTGTATCACAGAGATGAGCCGGCCTTAGACATATTATCCATGATGATGGGTAATGGCAATAACTCCATTTTCTACAAAAACTTTGTGAAATCAAAAATGGCCATTCAGGCAGGTGTTAGTCACCGTTCTGAAGAATTATCGGGCGAATTTCAAATCATGATTTTTGCTTTCCC
>JADLED010000045.1 GCA_020846335.1 Bacteroidia bacterium | reverse complement strand
TCATTGAAAGGTAAAATAAGCTTAGCCCGTCTTTTTTGAATTGAATTTTTGGTCGGTAAAGGTATATGCCGATGATGGCGATTATCTTAAAAGAAATACGATAATTTAGCAATAGCAATAGAAACAAAACCAGGGCAGGATCTGTTTTTTTTAGAAAGAAATCTTTTAATTGCAATCCTCTTTCAATTGTGGTATTAACTATTTTATGAAGAAAGCTCATTTCGGAAACTTTTCTATAACCTCCGAAAAATAATTTATCTGTCCGGAGGTTAATTTTACAATGTCAAATTTTTGTTCTACGGTTGTTTTGCCGTTTTTAGAGAAGACAGATCTTTTGGCTTCATCATCCATCATTCTCACAATCGTCGAGCTTATTTCTTCAATATTATCAGGCTCTACCAAATAACCATTATAACCATTCTCAATAATTTCATTCCCACAGGCTCTTTTTGTAAATATTACCGGGCAACCTCTACTCATGGCCTCTACTGCAACCAAACCGAAGGTTTCAGAATACGATGGCAGAACAGCCAGTGAGGCCGTTTCAAATTCACGCATCAGTTCCTCCCGACTAATGTGGCTTTTAAATTCCACAGTTTTTGAAGCCTCTTGATTTAAAAGTGCTTTTAAGGGCTCCGTTTTTCCTTTGCCATAAATAAATAGTCGCAGCGATGGCCGCATTACCGATACCTCGTTCCAGGCCTTTATTAACTGCATTACTCCTTTTTGCCGGGTTAACGAACCTGCAAACACTACTTTATTGCTATTTCTTTCATTACTTGGTTTATCTGGCATTAATTCAATTCCGTTGTAAGTTACTCTGATTTCCTTTTTCAGATGAAACAATTTTTTTATTGTTTTTGCAGTATCATCACTAACGGCACAAATGGCATTGGCACGTTGATACAGTCTTTTATCCATTTCAAAAAAACGTTTATTCAACTTCCTTCCCAGATCGTGGTTTATTTTAGTGTAACTGCCATGTGCCTTAACCACCAGCGGTACTTTAAATTCCGGCCAGCTAACATCAAAACCAATGTGCATTGCAAAAGTGTTCCAGTCTGCCAGCTCAATAATGTCAATTTTCTCTTTCTCAATTAAATTGTAGAGTGTTATAATAAAAGTTTCAAACGCCTTTTTTCCTTTCCACCGGCTTTTAATAGAATCAGGAAGTTTTTTAAATGCTTTGTACATTAAACTTTCATGCACTATTTCGGGTCCGTATCTTAATCTGATCACATTTACACCAGCATCTGTTTCATATTGCTTACCGCCATATGTGTGACTATATAAGCCGGCCACCCATACCTGATGATTTTGTTTAACCATCTCTCGGGCAAACAACTGTACCGAAGTACCAATTCCACCAGTTTTACCCGGAGGATATTCGTCACATATGAATAATATTCTCATTTTCCCGATACAAAGTTCATTAAAGTAGAGTCTGATTAAACTCCCTTGCTCATTACATGTCTTAGTTGTTTAACATTTATTTGATGTGTTAAAAATGCCGTCAAAGTATAAAACATAATTGCGACTAAACTTGTAAAAATAACATTATCGGTTAAAAGTTTTGCAATAACTATAGACAGGATGGCACTGGCAATAGCCACAAAACTGGCAGCTATGTCCAACTTTAATTTATCCTGTTTAATATAAATGAGGTATAACAATAGTTGCAAGATTGTAGAAATCAAAAAAGATAATGACGCACCTATCTGGCCATATAAAGGAATAAAAATGGAATTTGAAATAATATTTAATAGCGATACACTGATTGTAATAAACATGATGGTTTTTAACTGGCCTTGCACAAAACCTAATGTCCATAAAAAATTAATTAAACACACAAATGGCACACATGGCGCTAAAATCCAATAGTTAATCTCATTAACCGATCCATATTTGTTATTTGTAAAATAATCAATTAATGGCGACCAAATACAAATGAGGATAATAGGCACAATCATAATCAGAAACAATTCCAGTTTAAAAAACATTTGAATTTCGCTTCTGTTTCGGTTGTCAATATCATCAGGCACTACAAACAATTTCGAAAAACGTGTCAGTAACACAGGTGCTACAATTAGCAGCGGAAATTTAGAGAGTTCAAATATTTTGTAAACAAAACTGTATTCGGCTGTAGCAACAGCTGAGCTTAATATACCCAACAAAATCCAATCCACCCGGGCAAGGGCTGAGTCAAATACCACTACACCTAGCTGAGGTAATGATTCAGCAATAAAATCCTTGTACTCTGTTAATTTTAGCACTGGCCTAATCTTACCTGAGATGCTTTTATTAAGCAATACATTGCTCAGAATTAATTCAAGTAATGAAGTTCCTAAATAGGCCAACACAACATTGTAAACAGTAAACTGATTGTTTGCATAAAGCAAAACCACAAAGATGAGCTTAAAAACATTGGAAATTAAAGCAATTAAAGCAAGTTTTCTGTAAAGTTCCAACCCATTGAGGCAAAGTTTAAAAGAATTTGCAACGTTCGAAATAGCCAGATTAGCAAACACGATGAAAAACAGTGGATGCGATTGTGTGAACGCCGGAAAAATAAAATTAACACTTAAAACCAGTAAACACAGAAGCACCCCTGTTAAAACAGTATGAAAAAAATGGATTCCTGCCATTAAAACAACATTTTGTCCCGAAGCTACCCGCTTAACAAAAACCAAATCAAGTCCTAAAGTGCCAAAAGCAATAATGGTTGAACCTGTTGCTAGCGACCAATTAAATTCGCCAAATTCTGATTTAGTAAGATATTTTGAAGTGAGGTAAAAAATAATTAAACCGAAAACCTGCGTAATGCCCGTTTGTAGAGTATTAGCAGATATATCTTTGATTAATTTTTTTTTTCCTTTTAAACCCATCAATCTACTTTATTTCTGGTTGAGTTTTCTAGTTATTGCCTTCTATTTAATTTTCGTTATCTCCACCAACGAAACATAGGCGTTTCTGTCTTTTCTGTTCAATTCAATATCGTTATCAAAAACAAATTCAAATACAACCTCTTGTTTTTTTGCAATTACAAATTCTGTCATTTTAATTGTTTTTTGTTCAATGTTCGACAAAAAAGCACCACCGATTTTTGTACCGTTTAATTTCACGGTAATGTGAGCATTAATGTTGTTAACCGGTTTTTCGGGTTTGCTGGTGCCAGAAACCTGAAGGGTATAAACCCCTTTATCCAACAAAACAGGAGAGCTATGGGTAGAATCATTTTTAAAAAATGATAGTTGTCCTTCATTATCCGGCTTGATTGGCTCAAAATCGTTGAGATTTAGATACACCTTATTGGTATCTTTTGGTGTAAAACAACTTCCGGCTGCGGCTGTTTTATTTACTTTTTTTGTTTCGTAAAAATGCCTGAATAAAAATTGCCGGTTAGTTTCTGTTATTCCTTCTAAAACCGGAACTCTATCCACAAACCAAAATTGCTTTAAATGAAATGAATCTGTTTTTAATCCATCTAAGTGCTGATTTAACGAAGCCATAATTACAGGCTCATTAACTCCTGAATTTTTAAAATAATAGTTATAATGCCAGCCTATTTGAGAAACAATGGCATCAGCGGGTAATTTATGATTTACAACAAACTTCGAAACGCCTCTCATATCGCTTTTAATGCCTCTGAAGTAGTACTTCTTTACCGTAAAAATATCTACAACCGATAAAATAACCATAACAACCAGCAAAAAAACACGCAACTGCTGTGCCCTGATCATATCTATGGCAATAGCTAAAATTATTAGCAATGCAGGCAATAAACCCAACAGGTATCTGGGCACAATCATTGGAATTGTAAGATAAGTACGTATTAATGCAATTAACATGGGCAATAAAATCCATACCAGCAACACCACAAACACGAACGAATTTGACGAATAAGCGGCGGAATCCTTTGTGCTATTCTCGTTTTCGGAATAAAGAAATTTAAACAAAAAAACAATCACAAGAAAACAGGCCAGTCCTACCAATAACTCCGAATGGCCAAAAAATTCAGTAAAAATATTGGTAAAAACATCCAAACCAGGCATTGGTATCCATGAGGAAGTTACGTTGCCGGCAATTAATAAAAACGGTAACGAAGGCAGGTATAAAATAAATGTGCTTATGCCAGCCACCAGGCATTTTTTAATTAATGTAAGCCTATCCTTAACCGGTAAAATCCAGAGATAATAGAACAAAATAACACATTGTGCCCCAAAATTAAACAAACCATAAGCATGTCCGTAGAGCATTAAAGCAGTAAAAATGCCATAAGTTATGGCTGTTTTGTACGTCGGATTTTTAATAAAACGAAACATGGCATAAAACGAGAGTGTGGTAAATAATATCAGCCAAGTGTAAGGACGCGCTTCCTGCGAATAAAAAATATGGATGTAATTAAAACAAAGTAAGGTTGCAGCTATTAAACCGGTTCTTTTACTTCTGATTTCAGTACCAAGTAAATAAATTCCATACACGGCAAAAATGCCCAATATTGCCGAAAGCGACCTAAGCACAGTTGAAGTGTAGCCAAATATTGAAAAAAGGACTTTTAAAACGTAAAAATAGAGGGGAGGTTGAACATCATTAGCTAATAAAAACCGGTAGGTTTCGGTAAAACCAAATGCAGGATCGGCTTGCACAATCGTATTAATCTCGTCAATCCATAAGCTCTGATAATCGATATGGAAAAATCTTAAACCGCCGGCCACAAATAGCAAAACCAAGAGGTAAATATTTGATTTTAAATCCTGTTTAAACCACATAAAATTTAATTGCATTTTATACTAAACCAATGCAATTTAACCAAACTTTTGGGTGTATGGGCGTTTAATTTATTGTATTTATTGAAAATGCAGTGTTAAGTAAAAATCACTATCACCTTGTTACCTATAAACCTATTAACAAATTAGAATAAATAGGCTTTTAATATTTTAGAATCTTTTAGCACAATCTGAAACCTAAGGGTTAATTTGGTTTGGGTTTTTATATTACATTTGATAAGGATTTAACCTTAACTTAACCACTGACCCAAAATAGCGCCATATTTGACAAAGAAGCCTTTACCCTTGAACACAACGAACAACTAAAGGAGGCCGTGGACAACCGTTTACGGAGTTTTTTGTTTTTAAAACGGGCCATCGATATTCTTTTTTCATTAATTATTACCCTGCTCATACTCTCGTGGTTAATGCCCATTTTGGCAATACTCATTAAACTCGATTCGCGCGGACCGGTATTTTTCAAACAAAAACGCACCGGTTTTAAGGGTAAAACCTTTAACTGTTTTAAACTGCGCACCATGCAGGTAAACAAAGCTGCCAACGACCTTCAGGCCGCACTCAACGACCCCCGAATTACCCGCATGGGCAGATTTTTAAGGGTTTCTAACCTCGACGAATTGCCGCAATTTATCAACGTGCTCATTGGCCAAATGTCTATTGTTGGTCCCCGCCCCCACATGATAAAAGATTCGGAATATTTTGCCGATATGTTTCCTGGCTATTACAACCGCTACCTTGTAAAACCTGGCATTACAGGGCTGGCACAAATTAATGGTTTTCGCGGTCCCACCCCAAATACACGTTCTATTTATAAGCGTTTGCAATGGGACTTGTACTATGTTGAGCACGCTACTATTGGTATGGATGTTAGAATAATTTTGCTCACCGCCATTGAAACCCTGCGCGAGGCTTTGAAAGTAAAGGTGATTAAAAAGATGCCATTTAGCAGGTACAGGTAATACCAGTCTCACTTTTAAAAATTTCCGAAATTCAATTCCAAAATTAATTTTAGCAACGATACCATGTCAAACGGTGCCGACAGAAATTTATTCATACACACAATCTGTTTTCGTAAAAAATAATTCAATTTTCTTGAATCTCGAATCTTGTCCCTTAAGTCTCTTCAATCCCTTCCGTCCCTTAAGTCCCTTCCATCCATTTAGTCCCTTCCATCCATTTAGTCCCTTAAATCCCTTTAGTCCCTTAAATCCCTTTAGTCCCTTCCGTCCCTTCAATCCCATAAAATCGTAAATTTGCAAAATGCACACAATCGAACCATTTTATAACTGGCAGCATTTGTATGTAGCGGCGCAGGATCCCGAATCGCCCTTCTATGGCCGCGAATACAGCGAGTTTGAATTCACCAACACCATCTATAATTTTTACATCCACCCCCAGTGGGACGATA
>JADLED010000044.1 GCA_020846335.1 Bacteroidia bacterium | reverse complement strand
CGTTATTATGTTGTTTGGCGAGAGCTGCAATTTCGCTGTTCCAACAAAGTTCGGCTCTTATGCCTTTGTGTTTATTAGCACTCATATTTATACCATTTCCGATGCCACACATTAATATGCCATATTCACATTCGTTGTTTAAAACTGCGTTGGCAACAGCATGTCCAAAGTCGGGATAGTCGGCCCTTTCCGAAGAATAACAGCCCTTATCAAGTACAGTATGTTTGTGATTAGTGAGGTAAGTAATCAATTCTTGTTTAAGATCGAAGCCGGCATGATCGGAACCTATTGCAATTTTATACGCCATAAATGTGTGTTTGACAAGTTTTTATTAAAGTTGTTCAAAAGTAATAATCAACGTTAATTAACACTAATAAATTAACTAACTGATAATGAACTGTACAAAAGTACAACTAACCAACAATTCAGGTGTTAATTACTATTTATCAGGTTAACATCTTTAGTGAAAGTTTTTAGGGTAATTACTAAAAATAATCTGTCTTATGATAACTAAAGAACTTTGCAAATGTAGTTTTAAAATTGAGCAGGTTTTTATCATCACCTTTTTTACGTTACTCACAGTTTTTAAATGTATAGAGTTTTCAATATTAATAACAACTAACTATTGTTAATTCTTATTATGTTTACTGGTAATCAAGTCTTTAAGAACCTATATTTGTTTATTATCTGTTAACAGTATTTTATAAACTTAAAAACCAAACATTCTGACAAAACTAATTAACAGTGCTAACACCCTATATATATAGATAATATTATTTATTTTAAATAAAAGAAGATATATACTATAAAGGTTTTAATTTTCGTTTATGCTTTAGTTGGGTTTGTATAGAATCAGAGAAAATGGTTAAATTTAATCTTCGTAATGTTCATGAATTCGTTTTTTAGTAAAATAGCACTTAGCCTCCTTTTTTTGCTTGTTTCGTTCGCAGGCTTTTTAGCTCAGGTAACAAATCCAAACGGGTACAATAAATTTTTTTATGAAAACGGAAAGTTAAGTAGCGAAGGTACCATGAAAGATGGTAAGCCCGACGGCTATTGGAAAAATTATTATAAAAATGGAAATCTTAAAATTGAAGGTAACCGCAGAAATTTTTTATTAGACAGTGTTTGGAAATTTTACGACGAAAGGGGCCGAATTTCTAAAACAATTTCATACAAAACCGGCAAAAAAAATGGTTCGACAAAAGTTTATGATACCCTGCAAAAGTTAACATTTGTAGAAGAATATGTTGATGATTTGAAAGATGGATTTTCGAGAACATTCTACAAAAACGGTAAAACAAAAAATATTGTCCGCTATGTTAAAGGCCGGCAGGAAGGCAATGCCTACGAATACAGTCAGGATTCACTGATAACCGCCATTTCAATTTATAAAGGTGGAATACTGCAGGGCTACGAAAAAATTAATCAGAAAGACGAAAACAATAAAAAACAAGGTATTTGGAAAGAATTTTATGGCGACAATTCGGTTAAAAAAGAAATGCGCTTTAACGACGATTCACTGGATGGTTATGTAAAAGAATTCGATAAAAAAGGAAGCCTTTTATCAACAAAAAAATTTAATAATGGCAAACCAGTTTTAAGAGCTCCAGAAATTGCCAATGTTGAATTATTTCGCGAAACTTTTGAAGACGGCACTTTAAAATACGAAGGCGTTTACAGCGATGGATTGCCTATTGGTACACATTTTAAATACAAAAAAAAGATACAATGCGATAGTATGTATTTTCCAAAAAACGATAGTGCAAAAACAATGGTTGCAAAATTAATTTGCCGAAACAATGCCATACCAGACAGCGCTATAGATTATTTTGACGGTGTGGTTATTGCTAAAGGTGCTGTTGATAGTGCCAGAAACAGAATAGGAATATGGACGGAATACCACCACACCGGCGAATTTAAAGGCAAGGGCACTTACCGCGAAGGTAACCGAACCGGCGACTGGGAATTTTATTATGCCAGCGGAAAACTTGAACAAAAAGGAAGATACGATAAAAAAGGAAGAACTCAGGGAGTTTGGAAATGGTATTACGAAAGCGGTGCTTTGTTGCGTGAAGAAAATTATTTGAACGGAAACAGAAACGGCGAAATGACTGATTACGATGAGCAGGGTAAAATAATTCTTAAGGGAAATTACATAGAGAATAAAATGGAAGGACCCTGGATTTATGAAACTCCCGATTATTTAGAATACTCCAGTTTTAGTAACGATGAAGCTGATAGTCTTTGGAAAAGTTATTATATGCCCGGAAAAAGAAAACGTTTTGAAGGAAAGTTTGTTGCAGGTGAACCGGTGGGTTGGCATGTGATGTTTCATCCCAATGGCAGCAAACAATACGAAGGAAATTACATTAGCGGTATGCGCGATGGCGACTGGAAATTTTACAATGAGTACAGTTTTAATTACCTTACTATTACCTACAAAAACGACATCGAAATAAAATGGCAGGGCCAAAAGATTTATCCTACTTATGAAGAAGGATTAAAAAGGTACAATGTAAAGGTGGGAGAAAATAAAACTCAAACAATCAGAAAATAGGGAAAAATAATTTATGGTTTCTGTTAGCAGGCAAATGAGCAGTAATGATGACGTTAATTTTAACCACCTGCCGGTTGCTCTAATCTGGCTTCAAAATAACAAAATTTACTACCTCAATAAAAGAGCAAAACAAATCTTAAAAATATCCGAAAATCAACTTAAGGGTTTACACAATAAATCCATTTTCGATTTTATGGATTTGGAAAATCAAAAGCAATTTAAAAAACAAAGTTCAAATTTATTATCGGGACTAAAAATTAATTCAGAAAGTTTGGTTTTAAACGACCTAAACAACAAACCAATTGCGATTGAAGCTTATTTTAACAGCGTTTTACATCAAAACAAAAGGTTTATTCAGGTTGTTTTTAACGACGTGTCTGAAAGAAATTCGCAAATAAACGAAACACAGCAATTACTTAATAAAACCAAAGAACAATTTGATTTAATAACCAACTATAGCAACGAGGTTATTACTTTTTATTCTTTTTACCCCGTAGAAAAATACATCTATGTAAGTTCAAACATAGAAAGAATACTTGGTTACAAACCAAACGAACTGCTTAATAATAAAGACTTTTTTAAAGATAAAATTGTAGAAAATAAAGTAAGCTATTTTAAAACCGATAAGTTACTCAAGCAATACCAAAAAGGAAGTAAACTGCTTACGCACCATCAAACCAACCGGTTTTGTAAAAAAAACAAAGACGAAATATGGATTGAAAACAACTTCGTGCCGGTGGCCAACTCAAAAGGAAAGATTGAGTTTTTTATTCACATTATCCGCGACATTACTCTTCAAAAAGAGAGGGAACTAGAAATACAACTACAATACGATAACTACCGCAATTTACTCGACAATTCCCCTGTGGCATACGTCATTCACGATCATGGCGTTTGCTTGTATGTAAACAACTCCTTAATAAAACTCCTTAAATTAAAAACCAAAAACAAAATTCTTGGCAAATTTATTGTCGATTTTTTTAATGAAGAAGACCGTAAAAAAGTTACCGAACGCATTTCAAAAGTTTATGCAAACAAGGCCGAAGCCAGTAAACTTATAAACTACACAATTACCGATCAAAAAGGGAACATCCTGGATGTGGAAATAAAATCGGTGCCCATAAAATTTAATAACAAGGATTGTATATTATCGCTCGTAAATAACTTAAGCGAACAAAAGCAAAGAGAGCGCGAAAAACAAAAAGTAATAACCATTGAGGCCGCCAACCGTTTATTACAAATAGAAATTAAAGAACGGCAAGCCGCCGAAAAAAACCTTACCGAAAAAACGGCGCACCTGTCTTCAATTTTCGAAAGCTCAACCCACTTGCTTTGGACAGTTAGCAGAGATTACAGCGTTACGTCCTACAATAAAAATTATGCCGATTTTGTGTATTCACAACACAAAGTAAAAATTAAACAAGGCGATCAAATTCACAAACTGCTTAAAAACGGTGTTAACGAATACGTGGGTTTTTGGCACGCGCGCTACGAAGAGGCCTTTCAAAGCAAAAAACTGGAATTTGAAAAAGTGGATTTTCAGGACGGTGAAGTTTACCGAAAAGTGTTTATCAATCCGATTTATAACAAAAACAACGACATTACCGAACTTAGTTGCATTGCCAACGACATAACAGATTCTAAAATCTACGAGCAAAAACTGCTCAATCAAACCGGTAAACTCACCGCAATTTTCGATAGCAGCCACCATTACATCTGGACCATTAACCGCGAAGAACGATTAACCTCTTTCAATAAAAATTATTACGACCTTATTACATCGCTTTACAACACAAAACCCTATGTGGGCCTGGTGTTAGACAGGGGTGTGCTTGCCAACGATAAAGAATACACCATGCTTTTGAAACACCATTACACAAAAGCGTTTAACGGCATAGCCAGCAGTTTTGAGATAGAAACACGCGATCAGGAATACAAAAACGTGTACCTCGTAATATTTTTAAACCCAATTTACGAAAACGAAAAAGTGGTTGAAGTGAGCGGCATTGCCCACAACATTACCGAAAAAAAACACGTGCAGCAACGCATGGAAGTATCGCTCAAAGAAAAAGAAATTTTGTTGCGCGAAGTGCACCACCGCGTAAAAAACAACATGCAGGTGATAAGCAGCATACTCAACCTGCAATCGTCTTATGTGTCGGACGAATACACACTTACCCTGCTCAAGGAAAGCCAGAACCGCATTAAAACCATGGCCTACATACACGAAAGTTTGTACCAAAACAAATCGTTTACATCGGTTAATTTTTCGGATTATGTTCACACACTGGTTAACAACATTGTTCAATCCTATTCTTACTCGAGCGATAAAATAACTTTGGAGCTCAACATCCAAAAAATGACGCTTTCGCTTGATAGCTCCATACCCGCGGGTTTAATTATTAACGAGTTAATTACCAACGCCATCAAACACGCTTTTCCGGGCACACGCAAAGGCAACATTACCTTTAATTTAAGATGCGAAAATAATTTAGTAATTTTGGAACTTACCGACAACGGCGTGGGTTTTGCGCAGGGAGTCGATTTTGAAAACAGCCACTCATTGGGTTTGCAATTGGTTAATACCTTAACAGAACAAATTGAAGGGCAGATAAAATTCAAATCGCAGAAAGATGTTGGTACCGAAGTGGTAGTTACTTTTAATATGTAAGACAAGATGGAAAAACTGAATATTTTTATTGTAGAAGACGAAAGCATTGTTGCCAAGGACATTCAAAACAGCCTTACAAAATTAGGCTATAATGTAGTGGGTTCGGCCAACAACGGAAAAGATGCCATTGAAAAAATTACAGAACTAATGCCCGATTTGGTACTGATGGACATTATGATTAAAGGCCCGCTGAACGGTATTGAGGTGAGCGAAAAGATAAAAGAACAAATGAACATTCCCATCATTTTTCTTACTGCTTATGCCGATGAAGGCACACTGTCGCGTGCTAAAATAACCGAACCTTATGGTTATATTCTAAAACCATTTAAAGAAATTGATTTGCACTCCACCATTGAAATGGCGGTATATAAACACCAAAAAGACGCCGAACTATTGAAAGAACGCGACTTTTTGTATTCGCTCGTAGAGAACAAAGACGATAAAAGCACCGACATTTTGTTTGTGCGATCAAACAGCCGCTTGGTAAAGGTTCATTTAAAAGACATTTATTTTATCGAAGCCCTGAAAGATTACGTTATCATAAATACCGAATTTGCACGATACACCGTGCACAGCACCATGAAAGAGCTGGATAAAAAACTTGGCACCACCGAGTTTGCCCGCGTTCACCGTTCGTTTATTGCCAGGCTCGATAAAATACAAAGCATCGACAATCAAAATGTGATTATGGAAAACGAAAAGAAAATTATTCCGGTAGGAGGTTCTTTTCGCGAAGAGTTGATGCAAAAGCTCAACATGCTTTAAAAAAACATTGTTCAGGCCATAGCGCTAAAAGCACACATGTCTAAAACCAAAACCACTTATTTTTGTCAGAACTGCGGCGCGCAGTCGGGCAAATGGATAGGCCGGTGCCCCAGTTGTAACGAGTGGAACACCTATGCAGAAGAGATTGTGCAAAAGGACACAAAAAACTCGCGCCTGCAGGTATTTTCAACCAACAAAAATTCAAAAAACGAAAGCAATAAACCTGTTTTGTTGCAGGACGTGGGTTTGCAGGACTTTCCCCGCATTCCGGTTCCCGGCAAAGAACTATCACGCGTATTAGGTGGAGGCATAGTTCCCGGCAGCCTTATTTTATTTGGCGGTGAGCCTGGCATAGGCAAATCAACCCTTATGCTGCAACTGGCCCTGCGTCTTAAGAATCTTCGTATTCTTTATGTGAGCGGCGAAGAAAGTGAACAGCAAATTAAAATGCGTGCCGAACGCATTGGCATTACCACCAACAGTTGCTTTATACTTCAGGAAACCAATACCCAAAATATTTTTCAGAAAATTGCGGAAACCGAGCCCCAGTTGGTTATCATCGATTCCATTCAAACCCTTTACACATCGTATATCGATAGCAGCCCCGGTAGTGTAAGCCAGGTGCGCGAATGTGCGGCAGAGTTGTTGCGTTTTGCAAAAGAAACCAACACGCCGGTATTTATGATAGGCCACATCACCAAAGAAGGGAGCCTTGCCGGCCCAAAAGTGCTTGAGCACATGGTTGATACCGTTTTGCAGTTTGAAGGTGACAGAAACCATGTTTACCGCCTTTTAAGGGCAACCAAAAACCGCTTTGGCAATACCAACGAAATGGGTATTTACGAAATGCAGGGCGAAGGCTTAAAAGAAGTATTAAACCCATCTGAAATATTGGTTACTAACCGCGAAAATGCCACCAGCGGCGTCAGCATTGCGGCCACCATGGAGGGCAACCGCCCCATGATGATAGAAACACAGGCCCTTGTGAGCAGCGCCGCTTATGGCATGCCACAACGCTCGTCAACAGGGTTCGATTTAAGGCGCCTCTCAATGTTGCTGGCCGTGCTCGAAAAAAGGTGTGGTTTTAAACTCGGAATTAAGGACGTGTTTATAAACATAGCCGGTGGCATAAGGGTGGAAGATCCGGGCATTGATTTAGCTTTGGTGTGTGCTATACTTAGCAGTAACGAAGATTTGCCGATAAAACAAAATGTGTGCTTTGCCGCTGAAGTGGGCTTAACCGGTGAGATACGGCCTGTAAACCGCATTGAGCAACGTATTTCGGAAGCAGAAAAGCTGGGCTTCGAAAAAATATTTATTTCCTCGTTTAATTTAAAAGGACTTAATACCAAAAATCATAAAATCGAAATCGCTTCGTTTTTTAGAATAGAAGAAGTGTTTGCCAATTTATTTGGTTAGAATTTACTGAGCGGCCATTTTTTGCGCTTCTTTTAAATCAATGCGCTCGCCGTTTTTAAAAGCCACCACAAAACAATCGCTAAAACCCTTGTTGCGCAACACATTCTGGTGCATAACCGCGGTTTTAAACTTTGTAAAATTACCCGATACGTATTTTAATTTTCCACCTGCTTTGTAAAAAACAGGGGTGTTCAACGCAGCATATTTCGGGTCGTTTAAATCAAGTTCCACATCGCTGCTGGCAAACTGAACCTTAAATACAATTTCCGAAACCCTGTCGCTTGCCGCAACGTTGGTGGTTTTTGAGGGTACCGGAGTTAGTGTTTTAACAGGAGTGGGTGTAAGCGTTTTAGTATCGCCGGTATTTTTTGTTTTGTTTTTATACTTAAGCGCAATGTCTTTGGCAGAAACGGCGGTATCGGGTTTTATATCGGCAAGCGCTTTCAGAGAATCCATGGCTTCGGTTTTTTTTGTTGTGCCGGTGGGCTCGTCGGTTTTTTTGTCCTCATCTTCCAGCTCATCCTCATCACTTTTCTTTTGTGGTGGAAGAATGCCCGCTTTCAGGTTTTCATTTTCTATGGGTGGCTGATTTTCAAAGGCATCGTTGTATTCTTTTTTAGTGCCTTCAATTTCATCCTTGTATTTTCTAACACCCCTGAACATGGCTTTTGCCAGGTAATCCTGACCTGTTTCGCTGCCCAAAAAAGTTTCTTCCATGGGATTGGTTAAATACCCAATTTCGGTTAAAATACTTGGCATGGCCGTGCGCCACAATACCCAAATACTTTGGCGGTGAACGCCTTTATCAATTCTTCCGGCCTTTTTGGTGTATTCGTCCTGAATTTTAACAGCCAGGTTGGCGCTCTGAATCAGGTAGGCGGTTGAGTAGTTACTCATAATGATATAGCTTTCAATACTCTCGGGATTAAAGCCGCCGTATTTTTTTTCGTAGTCGTCTTCCAGCAAAATGGCTGAGTTTTCGCGGGTGGCCACACGCATTTTACCCTCTTCATTTTTTTGTGCCATCACATAGGTTTCGGTTCCAAAAGGTTCGGGGTTAATGGTTTCTACCGGCACCATTTTGCCCTTGGCGTTTTTGCGCATTTTCTTGCGTTTTTTACCGGTTTTAGGATCTTTAATAATTACGGCTTTTCCCGCAGCGTTGCAGTGGATAGAAATAAATAAATCTGCTTTGGCCTTATTGGCAATTTGCGCACGGTCTTCCAAATCCACAAACACATCGGTGGTACGCGTGTAAATTACCTTCACATCCGGAAAATTTTCTTCGATGTATTTGCCAAGTTTAAGTGCCACGGCAAGGGCCACATCTTTTTCTTTGTAGGTAACACCGTGGCAGCCCGGGTCGCGACCACCATGGCCGGCATCAATCACAATGGTTTTAACCCCGCCGGTACCGGGCTTTTTGGCGGCAGTAAAGGCCACCACCGTTGCTACAAGCGAGATAAGAACAATAAAATATTGTATTTTTTTAACCATCTGAATTAATAATCTCCCTGCCTATATGCTAAAGTATTGTAGCTTTGTACGATATACAACCGTTGAATAAAAATATTCGATAAGAGTTGAACATCGGCGCACATAATAAAGTAGTTTTCTTCTTAATGCTGTTAATATCTTTAACTGTTAATGGCTTATATGCGCAAAACACACAGCAGGATACGTTAAAAAAACCAATTACCGACACTTTAAGCGCAGATTCAGGAGAGGAAAGCATTGAAGAAACCATAAAGTATTCGGCTCAGGACAGCGTGGTGGCACTTCCGCAACAAGGCAGGGCCATTTTGTATGGCAAGGCCAATGTGGATTATGGCAGCATGAACATGACCGCCGAATTTATAGACATTGACTATAACAAAAACACCATTACTGCCTACGGAAAAAAGGACAGTACCGGAAAAAATGTGGGAACCCCTGTTTTTAAAGATGGCGAGGAACCCATGGAGGCCGAAAAAATAATGTATAACCTTAAAACAAAAAGAGGTAAAATCTTTAACGCCCTTACCAAACAAGGCGATTTGCTGGTAATAGGCAGCGAAATAAAAAAAGACAGCACCAACATTGTTTACATGAAAGACATGAAGTGCATACCTTGCCAGGAGGCCGATGCGCGCACTATTTTTAAAGCCACCAGAGCCAAAATAATACCGAACGATAAAATTGTTACAGGACCCATGTACCTTGAAGTTGGCGGTGTGCCAACACCTCTGGGCCTGCCTTTTGGGTATTTCCCTAATACCAAAAAACAGCACAATGGCATTTTATTGCCCACTTTTGGAGTATCGCCCACTCAGGGTTTTAATTTGCGGCAAGGTGGATTTTATTGGGGGATAAATGATAAAACAGACATGACCATTCGTGGCGATATTTATGCCAACGGAAGCTGGGCGCTTAATGTTACCAACAACTACAGGGTGTTATATAAAGCAGCGGGTTACACTTATTTTGGTTACAGTTTGTTTAATGTTGGCGACAAAGACATTCCTTCATCGTACAGCAAAAGAAAAGCATTTGAAATTAAGTGGAGTCACAATCAGGACAATCGAAATAACCCTTCAGTGCGCTTTAGTGCCAATGTTAATTATGTAAACAACCAAAGCGTAAATCGTCTCTCTGCCATTAACACAGAACAGTTTTTACAAAACAATTTTTTGTCCAATATCAATTTTACCAAAAATTACAAGTTAAGTTCATTAAGCCTCAATGGAACACACAGCTATAACTCGCAAACAGGACAAATGAGCATCACCCTGCCTGCATTAACGTTTAATGTTAACCGCTTTTTTCCGTTTAAGCGCGAAAACGCTGTTACGCAAAATGTTTTGGATAAAATAGGCATCAGTTATATTTTGCAGGCCAATAACAGCTTAACGGGCAAGGATTCCACAATTTTTAAAGGTTCAATTTTAGATAGTTTGCGTTACGGCGTAAAACAATCGGTACCCATTTCAACTAATTTTAATTTGTTTAAATACGTTACTGTAACGCCCGGCATTAACCTGTCGTCGGTTTCTTACATGAAATCAGTTGAAAAAAACTTCAGAGTAGATACCATTACCGATACTCTTGGTATTAAATCGTATAAAGGCTCTGTTAGCACAAAAGAAATTAATAAACTCGTAAATGGCTTCGATGCCAATTTTAGCACCTCCTTTAGCACCAAAGTGTTTTTTGATTACATGTTTAAAAAAGGAAAACTCAGCCAGATCAGGCACCTGATGATTCCCACGCTGGGATATAATTACAGGCCCGATTTTGGCACCGATTATTTTGGTTATTGGAAAGCCGTGCAAACGAGCACCCTTGGGCAAACCACCAATTATTCGGTTTTTGAAAGAGGCATATTTGGCGGACCTTCATACGGAAAGCAAAATGCTTTATCAATAAACCTTAACAACAATTTTGAATCGAAACTTCGCACAAAAACCGACACGGGCATTACCTACCGCAAGGTGGTTTTACTTCAAAACCTAGGCCTTGGTGCCGCCTATAACTTTGCGGCCGATAGTTTAAAAATGAGCAACATTACACTAAGCGCCCGCACAGTGGTCTTAAAAAACATCAACATTAATTTGAACTCGAGCTTTGACCCCTATGTTTATAACAAAACCAACAAAGCCGATGTAAACACGTTTTTGTTTAATACAGGCAGAGGGCCTGCACGCTTTACCAACGCTGTTATTTCGGTTAATACCTCTTTGAGCAACAACATGATTGAAGCGGCGCAAAAACTCAGAAAACCGCCGAGCGCAAATAATGGTGCAGAGCGCGGTGCCGAAAACGATTTGAATCCAACGTCTAAACAACCCTGGAACCTGAACCTGAATTATAATCTCACCCTGAGCAATTACGACGACACAAAAATTCAACCTTCACATCAATTGGGTATTACCGCCGACATGATGCCAACCAAATACTGGAAGGTGGGAGTAACCACCGGCTACGATTTTACACAGCAAAAGCCGAGCACCACACGCATCAGTGTTTACCGCGATTTAAAATGCTGGGCTGCAAACATATCGTGGGTGCCATTTGGTACTTTAAAAAGTTACATGATAACGCTTAACTTAAAATCGGCCATGCTCAGCGAATTTAAAATTCCACGTCAAAGGCAGTGGTACGATTACTTTCAATAAAATCAGCCGGTAATTTTTTTAATCATGGCCGTTGTGGAGTACCCCTGTAGAAAGGGAATGGTAACCACTTTTCCGCCCTTGGCACTCACAATATCGAATCCCACAATGTTTTCGGGTTTATAATCATCGCCCTTTACTAAAATGTCGGGCTCAACAAATTTAATTAAATCGTAGGGCGTTTCTTCACTAAACAACACTATCGCATCCACACAGGCTAAGCCGGCCAAAACAAGTGCTCTGGTTTGTTCGTTATTTATAGGGCGGTTAGGCGCTTTGTTAAGAAGTCTTACAGAGGCATCGGTGTTTAAACCCAACACTAAAAAATCGCCCAAATCTCTGGCCTGACATAAATAATCCACATGGCCCGGATGAAGAATATCGAAACAACCATTGGTAAACACAATTTTTTTTTCGCTGCCTCTCAAAGCATTTAAGTGTTCACTCAAAACCTCTTTTGAAATCAGTTTATTGTGAAGTGATTTATGAAACAACATGTTTGTTACGGTTTACAATGGGTAAAAGAATAAGGCTGATGATGCCAAGGCCAACCACCAATAAAAACTGACTGCCCCACGATAACCATGGCAGGGCAAATGCGGCCGACTTTTCGACACCAAAAGTAAAATGCAAAATGCTGAACAAAATTGCCGGGTAAGCGCCCAAACCACCGGGAGAAAAAATGACGCCAAATGTGCCAAAAAGCAAAAGAATTAAACACTCTTTTTGTCCTAGATGTGAGGTGCCGCTAAGGGCAAAAAAACAAAGGTAAAGCGAGTAAAAATAACAGGCCCAAATAAGCAGACTTAAAACTACAAAACGAACAGGTTTGTCCATTTTGCGAATGGAGCCAACCCCTTCAAATGCGCCTTTTATGATGCCTCCAATTTTTCCTTTAAAAAAATTGCTTATTTTTTTGCGTAAAAAAACAAATCCGGCAATAAGCAAAAGCACAAAGGCAATAAGCAAAACAATTTTAACCGGACTTTGGCTTATGCCTGCCAGCTTGTTTTGCAAGCCGCTGAATACATATTTATTTGCAAGACCAATTAACTCATTAAACTGCAACAAAAGTGTGAGAATAAAAATGATCACAAACAAAATAAAGTCAACAATGCGCTCGGTAATAACGGTGCCAAATCCAACTTCAAAAGGCACATTGTCGTAGCGGGCAGCAAGTGTGCATCGCGAAATTTCGCCACTGCGCGGAATGCCATAGTTGGAGAAATAACCAATAATTACGTGGCAGGTGGCATTAAACAAATTGGTTTTATGACCCAGTGGCTTTAAAAGATAATTCCAGCGGTAAGCACGTAAAAAATGACTGGCAAATGCAACCAGCAGAGAGGCAAAAATCCAAAAATAATTGGCGCTTTTAAAGGATTGAATAATTTTTTCCTTTTCGGGCTCCACTTGCTTATAAATGAGCCAGATGAATAAAACACCAACGGCAAACAAAACAACAAACTGAATTATGGATTTGGTGTTTGTTTTAGCCATTTATTTTAGTTTGTTGGTAGTTGTGTCGGGAAAAATAACCCAGGGACGAAAGGTTTTGGCTTTTTCAAAATCCATAGCAGCGTAAGAAATAACAATCACCACATCGCCCTTGTTAACCTTATGCGCGGCCGGTCCGTTAAGGCAAATGGTACCACTACCACGCTCACCTTTTAAAACATAAGTAATTAAGCGTTCGCCGTTATTTTTATCAAGAACATGTACCTGTTCGTTTTCAATTAAGTTGGCCGCTTCCATCAAATCCTCATCAATGGTTATGCTGCCAATATAATCCAATTCAACCTGTGTTACAGTAACGCAATGCAACTTGGACTTTAAAACCTGAATTTCCATAGGGCAACAAATTTAGGCTTTTTTTGTGGCATCCAAATTATTAAACCCAACAAAATCAATAACTTTGCACAATTTTAACGGTAAAAATTCGTTTTTAGAATTGTGAGGAAAAGCCTCTTAATAATAGTTCTGATACTACTTTCAAACGCCTTGTTTTCGCAGCACAGCGATGGCTATGGAGTTAATCTTCCAAAATTCTACAAACAAAAAGTACATTTTGGTTTTACCATAGCGGGTAATAATTGCGACTTCCGGTTAAACCCCAAACCAAACTCACTTTTTCCCGATACCTTGCTTGGCGAATCGCGCTTTAAAGTAAAAACTGTTTATTCGGTTCCATTAAAAGGCTTTGCCATTGGTTTGGTTACCGATGCCCGATTGGGTGAATACGTAAGGTTGCGATTTACACCAAACATTAGTTTTGCAAGCCGCAAAATACAATACACACTGGCCACAGCCGATCGCGATAGTTTCAGGGTATTCGAAAAAAGTGTGGAGTCGGTGTTTCTTATCTTTCCCCTCGAAACAAAAATCCAATCAAAACGTCTCGGTAATTTTTCGGCCTACGTTATTTCAGGAGGCGGTTATGCACTCGATTTGGCCGCACGTAAAAAAGCCGGTGGGGCAGGAGGAGCCAATCAATTGGACGATAACGTAAAATTGCAACGCGACGATTTGTTTTACAGCGCCGGAGCCGGGACCGATTTTTATTTGCAGTATTTTAAACTCGGTATAGAATTAAAACTACTCATAGGAACAAAAAACCTATTGAAACCCGAAAACAGTGTGTTTACAAACAGTCTCGATAAAATACGATCCCGCATGTTTGTCTTTACCATTACATTTGAAGGATAAACCAATGCGGTAAAAGAAATAAAACAATCAGGCATCACTGAAGAATAACTATCTTCCAATCAACATGCAAACAAAACTACAACTACAACTCAGTCCCGAAACAGCGCTTAACGAGCAGCTATTAAAGGAAGAAATCAGGCAACAACTTTCGTTAAATCGAAACGCGGCGCTTCAGCTCAAAATACTAAAACGTAGTATTGATGCACGGGGACGGAACATCAAAATTAATGTCACACTTATTGCCGCGGTGGATGAACAAATACCGGAAGACACCGAACGGTTTGTTTATCAGGATGTGTCTTCGGCAAAACATACCTGCCACATTATTGGCGCGGGACCCGCTGGATTGTTTGCAGCCCTGCGATGCATCGAGCTTGGTATTAAACCCATTGTGGTTGAAAGGGGTAAGGATATTAAAGCCCGTCGCCGCGATTTAGCCGCCATTAACAAAGAACAACGCGTTAACCCCGAAAGTAATTATTGTTTTGGCGAGGGCGGTGCCGGTACTTACAGCGATGGCAAACTCTACACACGCTCCAATAAACGCGGCGATGTGGACCGCATTTTAAAAATACTGGTGCAACATGGCGCCACCAACGAAATATTAATCGACGCCCATCCGCATATTGGCACCAACAAACTGCCACAACTTATACAAAATATACGCGAAACCATAATAGCCTCCGGTGGCGAAATTCATTTCAACACCAAATTGTGTGATTTTGAAATAAAGGAAAATAAAATCAAAGCGATACAGCTATTATGTGAAGGCTCAGAAAAAACCATGCCTGTTCAGCAGGTAATTTTAGCCACAGGCCATTCGGCAAGAGACATTTATGAATTGCTTCATTCAAAAAATATTCTTCTAGAAGCCAAACCTTTTGCTTTAGGAGTTAGAGCGGAGCACCCGCAGGAACTCATTGACAGCATACAGTACCATTGCGGTAGTTTGCAGGAAGTTTTAAGCAAACGTGAGTACCTGCCAGCGGCCAGTTATAGTTTGGTGCATCAGGTAAAAGGCCGTGGCGTGTATTCGTTTTGCATGTGTCCCGGAGGAATAATAGCTCCTTGCGCCACCGAGCAGAAAGAGGTAGTTACCAATGGCTGGAGCCCCAGTAAACGCAATAATCCTTACGCAAACAGCGGCATAGTGGTGGGACTCGATTTAAAAGATTTTGAAGCCTACAAACACAGAGGGCCTTTGGCCGGACTGTATTTTCAAAAAGAAATAGAACAGCGCGCCTGGGAGTGGGGAGGCAAAACACAAACGGCACCCGCACAACGATTGTTGGATTTTACAAATGCCCGAAACAGCGCTACATTGCCGGATTGTAGCTATCAGCCAGGGATACGAAGTGTGGATATGCAGCAGGTACTGGGTAAATTAATTGGTCCCGCGCTTAAAGAAGGCTTTAAGGGCTTTGGCACTAAAATGCGTGGTTACCTAACCAACGAGGCGGTGATAGTTGGGGTGGAGTCGCGCACCTCAACGCCAGTGCGCATTCCAAGGGATAAGGAAAAATTTAATCACCCGCAAATAAACAACCTTTATCCGTGTGGCGAAGGTGCCGGGTTTGCGGGCGGTATTGTTAGCGCCGCCATGGATGGTGAGAATTGTGCCACTGCACTTAGATATTAAAAAATAGTACCCGCCTCCAAGTTGCTTTGTTTTAAAACATTCGCCCTTCATCCATAATAAAAGAAACGCAGGAATTGTATAGAATCTTTAAATTTGTAAAACTATGTCGAGAATACTCACAGGAATACAAAGCACCAACGTGCCCCATTTGGGAAACATTTTGGGTGCCATATTACCGGCGCTGGAACTCAGTCGCAAAGAAAGCAACGATAGCCTTTTTTTTATTGCCGATATGCACACGCTCATCAGCGTAAAAAATCCGGACTTTGTAAAAGAAAGCACTAAAGCGGTGGCCGCCACCTGGCTGGCTTTTGGGCTCGACACCAACAAAAGTATTTTTTACCGTCAGAGTCGTGTTCCGCAGGTTAGCGAATTAACCTGGTACCTTAATTGTTTTACACCTTTTCCGATGTTGGCCAAGGCCCACTCGTTTAAAGACAAAAGCCAACGCCTTAACGAGGTAAATGCGGGTTTGTTTACATACCCCGTGCTAATGGCGGCCGATATTTTATTGTACGATGCCGAATATGTACCGGTGGGTAAAGACCAATTGCAACATTTGGAAATGACAGCGGATATTGCCAAATCCTTTAACCACAAAATGG
>JADLED010000043.1 GCA_020846335.1 Bacteroidia bacterium | reverse complement strand
TTTGGCCGTGTCGGGGTTGGTGCTGTACACATAAATGCCGGTGTATTTTACATCGCCAACCAACGAGTCTGCCTTTCTGTAAAACACATTGCTGTTATTAAAATCGGTGTTGCGTGTGGCACCGCTGTAAAATGCCTCATAAATGCTGTCACCCGCGGCAATCATCACATCCTTTTGTTCCTGCACAAGGTTTTGTTGCAGTGGGCGGTTGCGGTTATCCTGTTCCGAAAAAACATTAAAATAAACTTTCCCTTTTTTTGCTTCCACTTCTTCGCCAAAGAAAAAAAGTGAACGCGAGTAATTCCGTTCGGCATACTGAAACTCGGCCACAATGCGTTTGTCTTTGGTAATAATTTGCCTGGCGGTAAAGGTTATTTCGCCGGTGTTGTAATCAATAATGTAATCGTTCTCCTGCCCGCGTTGCAAAAGCCTTCCATCGATGTAAATTTTTTCGGTGCCACTCAAAATAATAATAAAGGTTTCGTTATTGGCGCCTTTTAAACGGTAAGGACCCTGGTTATTTTCGGTGCCAAAAAACACCTGCCTCGAAAATTTTCCTCGCGACACAGCGCCCGAAACGGAGGTTTTAAAAACCAGTGGTTGTTTGGCGCTACTATCTCTGTAAGCATTCTCAATATAAAGGCCCTGCGCACGTTTGTAAAAATTCATGAAGTAACTGTTTTGCGGACGCGAGAGTTGGTAGTCGCCCACAATCATTTTGGTAGTGCTGTTGTTTAGTTGAATAAACACTTTGTCAAATTCCTGCAACTGTGCCGTGGTGCCATCGGCCTGAAAGGGCAAGTTATTATCGGTGGCGGCCATCACCATGTCTATTTCGGGTGTTAACTTTCCGCTCACCTGCAAATTAAGGTTAGAATTTACCACCACATCCTGACTGTTGCCAAAAGAAATGCCGCGGCTGATGTTTCCGTTTTTGTTCAGTCCATCGTTCTGAAATAAATTATCGCGGTTGGTTTTTGTGTTGTAATCAATGGTAAAGGGATTTTTTTTACGTGTTAAATCGGTGTATAAATCGTTGGCGTCTTTGTGGTAATATTTTTTTTCGAGGTTGTAGGGAAAACGGCGGTACACAACTTTGAGACTGTCGGGTTTTTTGCCTTTAAAAATAAGGGCGTGAAATTTATAATCAATCACCGGTTGGTTCAACGAATCAAAAGCCGGAAACGTGGTAAATTCAATGCTTCCGGGCACCAGGCTAAGGCTATCTAACACCAGTGTATCGGCAATTGTTTTATAGAATTTTGTTTGCAGGTTTTTAAATGATTGCGCGCTTCCTTCTGCCACAAGCAGAGAAAATAACAGCAGGCCCATTAAGCGCTTAATCATCACCATCACATTAACGTTTTTAAAGATAGTAAATTGTGATAATTGGGGTTTTGTATTTAAGGAGCTTATTATTAGGTGTTTTTTATTGCTTTATTTGCGTGGCATTTCGGTACTTATAGATAAAATAATTTCTCTCTATTCTATTTGGGCGCCTGTCAATGCGCGAGAAAAAGAGGCCTCGCTCATTGCCACCGGGCTTTTCGCTGCAATGCTGTTTGTCCTTTGCTATGTTTGTAGGCTTGCCCTGAGTGTGTCGAAGGGCTGCGGTGGCTTCCGCTACCGCACTGTCTGGCTCATAACGTCACTGGCGTTATGCCCCCTCCTTAGCCAACAAACATAACGCAAAGTCCTGCACAGCATTTCCGCTACAATCCCATGGCGCAGAAATGCCGACTTTTAATCCATCGCATTCCTGCGTTCTACTCAATTATTATTAGCATTCTACAGATAGAACCATCGTCTTAATTTAGGTCCTTAACTAATTTACTTGGAACTTATAAGATGGATTTTCTGCTTTAGGTTTTAATCCTTTTCACTTTTGCATAAATTTAATATACATGTGTTTGTAGAAGCAAAACCATTTTTACATGGCAGAATTTAGCACTTTTATTGGGCAATTAACGCCCCTTATTCAATTCGCACACGGCGAGCCAGGCCATTAGACCCATGCCGGTTTGCAGTGCAGATTCTTCAATATCAAAAGTGGGAGTGTGAACACCTGAACTGAAATGCTTGTTGGCGCCGGCGGTTCCTAATCTAAAAAAACAACTTGGTACTTTTTGGCTGATAAAGGCAAAGTCCTCGGCGGTCATGCGCAAGGGCAATTCCTCCACATTGTTCTTGCCCAAATAATTTTGTGCCTGAGTGTAACAACTTTCGGTAAAATTTTCATCATTTACCAAAAACGGATAGCCTTTTTCTATACGCATTACAGAGGCAATGCCGTATTTTTCTGAAATGGTCTTTACCAATTGCTGCAATTGTTCGTGTACTGTGTTTCGCCAGGCTTCGTTCATTGTTCTGAAGGTGCCCGCCAATTCTACCTTTTCGGGAATAACATTGGTGGCACCCAAACCCTCTATTTTTCCGAAAGCAACTACAGTGGGAATACTCTCACCCATGGTACCATTCAAGGCTCCGACTTTCATAAAGCGGTTATTAATTTCGAGCAAAATCTCCGACGCAATAATTAAAGGGTTTACATAATCTGCCGGCATGGCTGCGTGACCGCCCTTGCCATTTACTGTAATGTAAAGTTCGTCGGTGCTGGCCATGTACATGCCTTTCTTAAAACCGGTTTTGCCACTTGGCATTGATGGAAAAACATGAAGTGCAATGGCTTTATCCACTTTCGGATTTTCGAGCACGCCTTCTTTTATCATCAGGTTAGCCCCACCGGGCAGCACTTCTTCGCCCGGCTGAAACATAATTTTTACGGTGCCTTCCCATTCTGTTTTTAAATCGTTGAGTATAAAAGCGGCTCCCAGGGCACAGGCCGAATGCACATCGTGGCCACAGGCGTGCATTACACCGGTGTTGCAGGATTTGTAGGGCACCTCATTTTTTTCTTCAATTGGTAAGGCGTCCATATCGGCCCGCAACAAGAGGGTAAATTTTTCTGAATTTTTTCCTTTTATAAGGGCGATAATTCCGGTACCAACATGGCCTGTGGTAAATTCTATGCCGGCACCTAATAGCTGCTGTTGTATGTATTTACTGGTGTTATATTCTTTAAACGATAGTTCGGGATATTGGTGCAGGTGCCTGCGGATGGCGCGCACTTTTTCGAAATAAGTTTGTGCCAGTTGTTGTATTGTTTGCAATTGAGGCATTATTTATCCCAAAGCATTTTTACGCCTATTAAAATAATTACCACGGCAAATACCTGTTTCACCACTTTGGTATCAAAGGCTATGGCGGTTTTACTGCCAAGGTAACTTCCTACTACAAAGGTAATGGCCATGATGGCGGCGGTGCGGTAATCAATGTGTCCGGCCTTGTGATAATTGTAAACACCCAGTAATCCCACAGGAAAAAGAAACATAAAAAGTGTGGAGCCCTGCGCAGTTTTTTGATTCATGCTGAGTAAATACACCAATGCGGGTACAATAATCACGCCACCACCAATTCCTATTAAGCCACTTAAATAACCTGCTGCCAATCCAATAATAAGAAGTGCGTAAACTGTATTCATAATAATAATTTAAAAATCTGTTGTAAAGGATAAACCTACCACTTTTTTCTGAACCTCCCAGTTATCTATTCCCCAGCCAAAATCAAGACGCATAAAATAACCAAGCACTCTTGAACGGAAACCAAAACCCATGCCGCCTATGAGCGGATTCTTATTGTCTATTACCGTGATGATAATGCCTGAACCTCCGCTCGGACGTTGCGGGTCGTTTTGAATAAAGCCTTTTACGTTTTGCGTGTTTTCGCCACTCAACGGATTGGCGCCATACCAGGCCATGCCTACATCGGTAAAGCCCACCACCTGTAAATTATTTAAAAAATCAGAGCGCAATGGATAATCCACAAAATACCTTACAACCGGAATTCTTAGTTCGGAATTGTAGAGCATAAAGTTGTTGCCATTGCGAATGTTTTGTGTGAAGCCACGCAGGTTGGTGGCCAATGTTTGAAAACCGTATTG
Organism: Bacteroidia bacterium; assembly: GCA_020846335.1. Lineage (GTDB taxonomy): Bacteria > Bacteroidota > Bacteroidia > B-17B0 > Aurantibacillaceae > Aurantibacillus. The sequence continues at coordinate 923 of JADLED010000043.1, read as the reverse complement.
CTCAGGTTTAACAATGTTTACGTTGTTATTAAACGAAGGATTTACCCAGTTATCCACACCACCCATGTAAAATAACAGGCGCGTGCTGCCCAATGAGTTGCCACCTGCAAAACGGTTGCACCAGGTTATCTGACGATGCACGCGTTGATAATGCCGCAAATCAAAGCCCGAAGTAAATAGTGTGCCAAAGCCATTGTCGGCCTGCATCCAGTATTCTGTCCACACCTTGGCCCTGAATCCATTCAAAATATTTAACATCACCTTGCGGGTATTGTCAGACACGTATTCCACACGTCCACCGGCCATGTTGGTAAACGTATTTTTCTTAGCCAGTGTAATATCGCCCAGTGTAAGTGCCACTTTGCGGTCGTTGCGGTAGAGCAGCGAAAAACGTAGTGAAGAAACCGGACTAAACGGATATTTAACCGTGTAACGGGCAGTGTGGGTATTAATTTTGGCGTTGTAAATCTGCCCTTGCGCATTTACCACATCGGCATTGGCAAAGGTTTGGCGATCGAGCACCAACTGATGGTCCACCCGTTTGCGGCGTTGTTCCCACGATAACATAAATTCGTTGTCGAGCGAGGGATTAAACCGGAATGCTCCAACAATGCGCATGTCTTCAAACAAATCGCTGATGGCCACCTTGCTCACAAAATTAAAACCCGGATTGAGGTAAATGGGTGTTCCGGAATTTGAAAACACCTGATAGTTGTTTGAGAAGGTGGAGTTATCGAACTGAGTCACCACATAGTCGGTATAAAACGCGGTGCTGTAGTTTTTTTGAATTGGAAATTTAAAGGGTTTGTTTTTTCCTTTAATGGTTGTGTCCTTGGCCACTACCGGAGTTTTTGCTTCGGTTTCGGATTTTGTTTTTTCGCCTTCAAACCGGTAGTTTTCAAAATCAATGCCCCTGGTATTGC
>JADLED010000042.1 GCA_020846335.1 Bacteroidia bacterium | reverse complement strand
GGCACTGAGAAGCACTAAGAGATTTAAACCACATAGTAACATAGTAGGCATAGGATAAAACTCTGCACTTCCGTGTCTCTGTGTTGAATTAACCAATACAACACTCAGGGCACTGAGAAGCACTAAGAGATTTAAACCACATAGTAACATAGTAGGCATAGGATAAAACTCTGCACTTCCGTGTCTCTGTGTTGAAAGTTAAACCACATAGTAACATAGTCTTCATAGGAAATAGGTTTTAGGCTCTAAGTTCAAAGCCAACATAGCGCACATAAAAAAATCCCTCCTTTTTAGGGGAGGGATTCTTACTAAAATAATATTTCTGTGTAACTCCTTAACTTTGTGACTCAGTGTTGAAAAACCCGTAAAGGAGTTCGCAGTCTGAGCGAAGTCTTAGTTGTCAGATCGGAGTCGTCGCAGTCTGAGCGAAGTCGTCGTAGTCTGAGCGGAGTCGAAGACTACTTCACTTCTTCAAAGTCTACATCCGTTACATTTTCGGTGTTACCACCTTGTGCGCCACCGGCGTTTTGCTGACCTGCGTTTTGTTGTCCGGCATCAGCGCCCGGTTGCCCGGCTTGTTGCTGTGCCTTGTACATGTCTTCGCTGGCCGCGCTCCAGGCTGCGTTTACGGCTGCTAAAGCAGAAGCTATTTTTTCAAGGTCTTTTGAAGCGTGTGCTGCTTTCAGTTCCGTTAATGCACTTTCAATGGCACCTTTTTTATCAGCAGGAATTTTATCACCGTATTCTTTCAATTGTTTTTCGGATTGAAAAATCATTGAATCGGCTTCGTTCAGTTTCTCAACTTCTTCTTTTGCTTTTTTGTCGGCATCGGCATTGGCTTCTGCTTCGCGTTTCATGCGGTCAATTTCTTCCTGACTCAATCCGCTCTTGGCTTCAATGCGTATGTTGTGCGATTTGCCGGTGGCCTTGTCTTTTGCGCTTACGTTTAAGATACCGTTAGCATCAATGTCGAAGGTTACTTCAATTTGAGGAATACCGCGTTGTGCCGGTGGAATACCGTCCAGGTTAAATTCGCCCAGTTTACGGTTATCGCGGGCCATTGGGCGTTCGCCCTGATACACCACAATTTGTACCGATGGTTGATTGTCAGCAGCAGTGCTAAAGTCCTGCGATTTTTTGGTTGGTATTGTTGTGTTTGATTCAATTAATTTGGTAAACACACCGCCCATGGTTTCGATACCTAAAGAAAGTGGGGTTACGTCGAGCAACAACACATCTTTTACTTCGCCGGTTAAAACACCACCCTGAATAGCAGCTCCAAGAGCCACTACTTCGTCGGGGTTCACACTCTTATTAGGTGCTTTGCCAAAGAATTTTTCAACGGCTGCTTGTATGGCAGGAATACGGGTTGAACCTCCTACTAAAATTACTTCGTTAATATCTCCGGTGCTCAAGCCTGCATTTTTAAGGGCAGAGCGGCAAGGCTCAATGGTGCGTTGGATGAGGCTATCGGCCAGTTGTTCAAATTTAGCACGGGTTAAGGTTTTCACTAAGTGTTTAGGAATTCCGTTTACCGGCATAATGTATGGCAGGTTTATTTCGGTGCTGGTAGAGTTCGATAACTCAATTTTAGCTTTTTCGGCACCTTCTTTTAAACGTTGCAAAGCCATTGGGTCGTGACGTAAATCCAGACCTTCGTCTTTTTTAAATTCGTCGGCTAACCAATCGATAATTACCTGATCAAAGTCGTCGCCACCCAGGTGAGTATCGCCATCGGTTGATTTTACTTCAAACACCCCGTCGCCCAGTTCAAGAACCGACACGTCGTGTGTACCGCCACCGCAGTCGAACACCACAATTTTCATTTCCTTGTTGCGTTTATCCATGCCATAAGCAAGGGCAGCGGCAGTAGGTTCGTTAATAATACGTTTTACTTTAAGTCCTGCAATTTCGCCAGCTTCTTTGGTGGCCTGACGCTGCGCATCGTTAAAGTAAGCAGGAACAGTAATAACTGCTTCGGTAACTTCAGTTCCCAGATAGTCTTCGGCAGTTTTCTTCATTTTTTGAAGAATGATGGCCGACACTTCCTGAGCGCTGTATTTGCGGTCGTCTATCTGAACGCGTGGTTGATTGTTATCGCCTTTAACTACGGAGTATGGCATGCGTTTAATTTCGCCGGTTACTTCGTCGAATGTATGACCCATAAAACGTTTAATGGAATAAACGGTTTTTTTAGGGTTGGTAATAGCCTGACGTTTTGCAGGGTCGCCAACTTTACGTTCACCACCATCTACAAATGCAACCACCGAAGGCGTGGTACGTTTTCCTTCGTTATTGGCTATCACCACCGGTTCGTTTCCTTCCATCACGGACACACAACTGTTGGTGGTTCCCAGATCTATTCCAATTATTTTTCCCATTTTTTTAGTTTATTAAATTATACCATTGGCATTTCAATTTATATGCCAAACGCCATTTGCCAGAATTTTGTGCCATCCTGTCATTTTTTAATGAAATTGCCTGCTAAACAGACTGTTATAATAATAATTGACGGGTAAAATGTCAGGTTTACGGACAGCCCCTTAGTTGCAAATCGGCGGTGAAAAAATTATACTTACAGGTGTTGCTGTTGCTTGAAAACTCGCTGATAAACGGTCGTGATACGGATTTGCTGATCGAATGTTTGGAACGGAAGGTAAATATGCCCAGAGCATTGCGGTTCTCGAAATTGGAATACAGGGGTTTGCTTTGCGAGATATTAAGCGATGGCTTAACAAATTCGAGATAATCCACGTAATCCTGTGTTGAGCTGTAGATAAAGTACTCAATCTTGTACAACTTTCTTCCAAACACCTCATTGTTTAACCCTTGTTTGCCAATGCCAATACCGGCGGCGCTAAATACCTCTTTGCCTTTAAAGTTGGAAATAATGTAGGTGCCAAAAGCCGTGGTGGTTTTATCTTTTAAATACATGTTATTGCCCATGTAGTCCACATACCTCAAAATATTGTAGGGCTGCAGCGAATCGTAAAAGTGAAGGCGGATATTGGTTTGATAAACCTGAGATTCGTTGGGCGAAATGTAAATGTTATAGGTTTTTTCAGGTTCGGTGTAATCAACGTACAAAGCCGGATCGGTGCCGGGTGTGTAAGGATAAAACGGTGCTTTTAACGGAAAAATGTTGGATAAACGCACACTGTCAACTATGGATGATTTGGCTTTGAATACATTGCCGGTGCGGTTGTTTTTTACGGTTAAAACATAATCGCCCGATACCGACCAGCTTGGTGTGGAGGCATAACCCACGTGTAAATCGTCGTAAGACACGTATATGCGCTGTGTGGTGTTAAATGAGCCCGGACTAGCGGTAACCACCGAATCGTGGAAGGTAATAACGCGTTTGTTTTTACTGTCGGCCGGGCAGGTGGGGCAGGCATCGAGCTGTTTGAGGTAATTGGAACCTGTTTCGTAACGGCTTAATGTAACAGTGAGTTCGTCGGCCGGATAGTTGATGGAATCTGCTACCTGCGCCATCACATTGGCATCGGCATCGCCTAAAAAAACCTTGTTAATGCGCACCATGTGTACATTTTCCTGAGCACTGAGTACGGCATAAATACTGGGTATTTCGCGGTAAGGCGCGTTCAGCTTCAGGTCGTTTTTACAGGTGGTAAAAACCAAAAGTGCCTCAATTACAAAAAAACCATGCCTTAAAAAATTCATCCTTCAAAGATACATCAATTTTCGTTTTTGCCTGTTTCTTTTAAGGCCAAATGCAGGTTTTTATACAAAGTGCCAAATCCCTTGTATAAGTGGTCAGAAATGGTGCTTTCGTGAAACACCGTGACAAAATAACCGCCGGTGATTTTAATTTTTTCGGCCAGACCCAACATGGAATGGTAAGCCGTTTCGGCGCTCTGGTGCTGGTAGTTGAGATAGGCCCCATCCATGGCGCAAAAGGGCACGTGCAGCAGGTCTAAGGTTTTTTCGGAATCGAAATGGTAATGGTAAAACGGATAGGCCGTGCCCGCCCTGAAACCCGGCACCGAAGCCCAGCCCATGGTAAAGTCGTAGCGAATGCCAAGACCAATGAGGCGTTGGGGCAGTTGGCGGATGTTGTAGCGCAAATAATGTTGGCGGCTGGCAATAATGTTACTTTGCGAAGCCCCGCAACTTTTTTTGTATTCTTCTTCCAAAAGTCCGCTTTGGTAAGCGCTGTTGTAGGACGGGTGCAAACCGAAAAAGGCCTGATTGGATTTTAGTACTTCAAACACGGATTTAAAAGCGAGTGAGTTTGTTTCTACCGTTCGGTCGAATTTGGTGCCGCTGCGGTACAGAAAAAAATAAATGAGGGGAATGTGCTGCTGCTGACAAAAGGCGCTGGTTGCTTGGTAAATGTCGAAAGGGTCGGCATGTGCGCCGCTGAGTACTTTGGCACGCAACACCATGTTTTTAAAATTGAATTTGCCGGCATCGCGCAAACTGGCGCCAATGCTGCGCCACAGGCTTTTGTGTTTAAAGGCAAAGAGGTTGTCCACATCAATGGTGCTGAGTACCTGAAAGGTTTTTGGTGGAAAGTTTATATTCGGATAAACGCTTTGCAGGCTTTGCGCAAGGGCCATAATCCACTCGTCCACCAGGGGCCGTTCGTGTAATTGGTGCTGAAAAGCCAGTGAGGCCGCGGCTTCAAAGCGCCCGTGGGCATCGGCCTGATAGCTTTGCCATTCTTCGTAGCGCGAAATAAAATAAAACACCGCCGAAAACACATCGAATGGCAAAGGTGATTGATTGTGTGAATGCTCAAATAAATACGGACGGTTTTGAACAACCGTAAGCGCGGGTTTTTGTTCGCGGATGCTTGTTTCCTGCAACAAACCTTCGGGCCATAGCTGAAAGGTGTTTGGCAGTGCCTGGTTGGAATAGTTGATAACAAAAACTCCGGGTGTGTTTAAATCAGTTAGCTGCTCGGTGATGGTACAGTGGCAGTTGAGTACGCGATTAAAAATAAAACGGCAAACAAAGTGCAGGCGCTCGGAGCTTTGCGGCGCAAACACCAAAAAGCGGGGTGCTGACGCTGCCGGATTATTATTGAATAAGTCAGAAATGCCTTGTTGATTGATCACGGCTAAAGTTATAAAAATGTTTTTCAGGTTTTAGCTTTGTAGGGAAGATTTTATTGGTTAAAAACACACGGGCAATCAAACTTCTGAGTGCCACTATTGCGTAATAAAATTTAACAAAACGTCATTATTATTTGTAATAAAAGATCCATTGAAATACTGACCTTTTATAAAGAAGTCTGGAAGGCAAGTTACATCAAGTGAAGTGTCATTGATCAACGTGTAGTCTTTTGGTAGCCAGTCAAATCTAAAACGGTTTACATGCCTTGGATTATAAGAAATGGATAACAACTTGTAATTCGATTTCAGTCTGTTAATAGTTGTGTCGTCGAATGTCATTATTGCCTGTAGGTTTAAGTCAGTTGGCCCGGGAGACCGTTCGTTCGCAATGCCTGCTTTTTTAATAGTCCATGAAACAATTTTTGGCTTGTAAATAGTCAGATTGATAAGTCTGCTTAAAGTATCAAGATCGTGACTGATATGCGTGTTTGATTTTTTTTCCTCTTCCGTATTGATGCTTGTATGGCAACTGTAAAACAAGAGCAAGGCAAACATTGTTGTAAATATTTTCATATCACTTGATTTTGTTTATGGCAGTTTAGTATTACTCTCGAACATGCACCCTTTATAGCTTTGTAAGCTCATGTCATTAATTGGGTCAACGCTCATTCATTTTAATTAAAACTAAATGTAAGCACAATTTTTTAAAAGTGCCAACATATAAATTTTTTAGGTCAAATTATTTTTTGTTTGGCCGGGCAATGTGGAGGTTAGCTTGTCTTGGTGATTGTGCCAGGATGTTTAAGTTAAAATTATGATTTGCAGCTAAAAGAAGTTGGCGTTTATACAGGTAAAACTTATTTCGAAGAACCAAAACTTCTTTCTACAGCAAATGCAAATTCGATGCACTCAACAGCCAATTTCTTTTAGGTGTTCTTATAGCTAATTTTTCTTTCCATCAATTTAGTCCTATTTTGTTCTTTATTAAGTCTTTCAATTCTATTGCTTCTGTTAGGTCAATACCGCTTGTAGCTGTGACAGTCTCATAGCCATAAGAAAAGGTAATTTTTATTTTGTCAGTAATCCTAAGAAGTTGGAGCATTGCTGTTGGTCCTTCCGAAACAGCTTCGTCTTTAATGTCAATGTTTTTAACCTCTGAAAGGTTGTATATTTTTGTCCTCGTCCAAAGTGGTGATAGTTTGCTTAATTTTAACTCGTTACTACTAATTTTTATTTCGTAGAGTCCTTTTAGTTGCCATAGAAGACCCTTTAAAGTAAAATAAACTACAATTACCGATAAAATAAAAATTACAATTCTTTCAATTGTTGCTAATTCACTCGCAAAAAATAAGGATTGAACAATTCCATTCGTAAATTGAAGTGTTATTAAGGATAAAAAAAATATTAAAGCCCAGCTTTTTCGTTTAGGTGTGGAAATTGTAACTCCAGTTGTCGTATCCTGAATTGTTGAAGTCATCTTTTTTGGTTCTTCCATTTGTCTTGATGTGGGTCTAAAATTGTCTGTACGGATGGCTGCACTGACAGTTTTTTGCTAAGTCTAATTTACGCACTTGCCTGCAGTTGTGCAAGCTTGTGTGATGGAAAGCAGGTTTGAACGTTAACATACAAAAAATGGTTGCGAATTTGCTGTTACCATTAGGTGGCGGCACACAGAACACGTCTTGGTATGTATCCGCTTATTTATTTTGTAAAAGTCTTTTTTGTCGCCAAATTACATTAAAGAAATAATAAGGAGAGATTAGTCCAGGGAGAAATATAAGCCCGAGTCCGCCTTTTGCATATTTGTCGAACTTGTAAAAAAAGAAAATGCAATAGGCCCAAAGGAATGTCGCGCCGGCTGCTAAAAAAGTTAAAGCGTATTGCTTGGTTTTAAACTCTGATGTCTGTATAAACTCAAAGGTTAGGTCGATTGTCGCGAAAAAATAAATAAGTGCAGGAAAAAATAGAATGTTCAAGAAGAAACATGTCTTAAGTAAACCTAATAATGGCGACGAGGGTCTTGATGATGAATTGTCCATTTGTCCGAATGCTTTTTTGTCTACCGGGATTTGTCCCGCCACTTGCCCCTAACGGCAGACAGTGAAAAAACTAAGATACTTAAATTTTTATTCAGGTACCAGACCGAACAAAAAATCGTTTAAGCAATTCTCAGCCGTTTCATTTGAGTTTTTTCACAACCTGACGGTTTGGGGCTAGACGTTCGGATCGCCGGCCTTGTGTTTGCCCGGAGAAGCGATAGCCGAGCCAATTAAAAAAGGACGCTGGGCTGACGCCTGATCCGTTGTTAGTTGCAATAAATTAAGATTTTATCATGTCCATTAAAGTTTTTTCGAATTCTGAAATGTCAAGAAAAAGATTTGGATAAGCTTTTCTAAGGTTTTCCATTGGGCCTGCCGAAACAAGTACTGGTTCCAACTTACTTCCTCTAGCAGCCTCATCCTCGAATTTTGCGTAATCATTCATCGCGTTTTCAAAATTATCTCTGTCATATGTATAAACTTCAATAGTATGTTTTAAAGAATTTAAGACGAGTAAATGATACGTATAACTTTTCTTACTTCCAATTGAGCTAACGACAGTCGAAAAATTTTTCATTTTTTCGATGGCTCCTAATTCTTGTTCCATCTTTGCAAGTTGTTCTATGGTTTGTTTTTTAGAAAGATGGGAGAATCTGGGAACTCGTGGAGTATTTTCTAGAAAAGCGAATGCAGACGACACCAAGGCAAAAAAGTCTAGCCATTCTTTTTCCCCCTGCTTCGATTTCAAAGCTTGGCCTAAAAATGTACCCATAGTTTCTACTGCAGTCGCCCAGATATGCTGCAATTTAGTTCTTAGCTGTATTTCGATACGCAATCCCCCGTATATTGGCTTCTGTTTGTTACTATACTTGTAGACTAAATGGTGACTCCTATATCCATCAACATCACGTGGACTAGAAATATAGTCGTAACTGCTAACAAATTCATGAGGGAAGTTTTTGTTGTTAAGATATTTTGAAACAATAAACTCAACATCCTTAAGGTCATCAAAAATTCCTCTTATTCCAGCAATGTCCTGCATGGTTGTTAGTTGCATATTCGGAAACCTGGTAAGCTTGTCAATGATAGTTGGCATACGTTTCAATCTTTGTGCTACTAAAACGTCGCCTTGACAATTTCCAATTTTTGTCCGTAAGGTGGCCTGAAATGTGTTTATTGGGTATGCGTGGCAAGCCCTCCATCTATTAGCAAGGTCCAAGGCTTTGTGGTATTCGTCGGAGAATAGGTGACCCTCTGCTAGAATTTTCCCTGCTTTGTTGATTTGTGACTTCGATTCTGTAGGAACTGGTATGTTGTGTGACATAATGAATTTTTTTGTATTATCGCTAACTTCCAACTTGGCGCCATAAAGCCGTTTGTAAGTGTTTGTAAGTACTTGTAAGCATTCGTAACTAATTACTTGTGCATTCAGGTTTAATTAAAACTAAATGTAAGCACAATTTTTTAAAAGTGCCAACATATAAATTTTTTAGGTCAAATTATTTTTTGTTTGGCCGCCAATGGGGATGTTGCATTGCCGTGGGTATTGTGACGGGATGTTTAAATTAAAATGAAAGCATTTGAGGCTAAACGATGTGCGGTATAGAAAGCACTTCAATGTCTGGCCCCACGAATTTAATTAAATATTACTATCGGTTATTGCAAGCGCCAACAAAAAGTTTACATTGATGAAAAATTGTGTTTGCAACTTGCACGTCCCAACGCATACTCGTTTAGCCTGTGTTAAATGCTGGCGGAATTTCTATTCGGGTCCAGACACAAAAGTTTCAGGTGTCAAAATTTTTATGGTTGCTTTTTTATAGTCTTTTATGTTTCTGGTAATAATGGTCGTTAGGTTATATTCGATAGCACAAGAGTATTGTATAGCGTCTTCAAAGTCATTAAAATCAGAGGCTATAGCCAAATCAATTGTCTTGCTGTCAACGGGTAATACTTTTACTAATGTCTTAAATTTTGCTATTATTTGTCTGGAATGTGTTGTCGAGTATTGTGAGCGCAATACATAGTCAATGTTAGCAAAGGAAAGCGAAGAAACATAAATTTTTATTTTTCCATTGTCTGCCAGAGAAAATAATATTTCAGCGGTTTTATTAAATGGTTTTCGACCCGATAACAAATCAATGCAAACGTCGGTGTCAACAAATACCTTGGTCATATTATTTTGAGTATTTGTTTAGTAAGTGTTTCTTATAGTCTTTTTTATAGTCAGTGTTTTTGGGTAAGTTAATTACGCCTGATAAACTCTTAACTAATGGTGTTACGTCTTGATTGTCTTTAGGATCAACAAGTAAACCAAGATATGATTCAATTAGTTTCGAAAGACTCGTGTTTTTTTTCTTTGCATAGATCTTTGCTTGTTCGATTATATCACCGTCAAGTTTTAAAGTCAATTTAGTGTCCATGTGTCAATTTGTTTATACGTACAAATATATAATATTTATACGTAAATGTCAGATTTTGTATGCTCAACCGCTTGCGTATAACTACCTGATGTGCGTCCCGTTTTCATTTGTAAGCGCTCGCACTTAATTAGACTTTGCAATCAGATTTAATTAAAACTAAATGTAAGCACAATTTTTTAAAAGTGCCAACTCCAAATTTTTCAGGTAAATACTTTTTTGCAGGTGGGGAGAGGCGGACCAGGGTGAAGTAATGCGGTAACCGCCTGGCTGTAATCGTGAATGGATTTGCGTGTTTCAGATTATAAAATAGTTTGCTTTATAACTACTGTGGGTTAAACATACTTTATCATTTGTCCACCCGTTCAAAGACATAGCCCGTTTGGTCGTAGAACCATATTCTATTGGGTGGGTCCCATACAATGCCACTTTCACTGCTCAACTCAGGCTCGTCGCGAATTCTTGAGGGATCACTCATTTCACAATAACTCAACCAATGGCCAAAGCCCAGGCGACGGGCAGTCTCAAAAGACCATGTGCCCGAATTTTTAATGAGTGGTGCGGAGTCGTTCTTAGCATAACTCGCTCTTAAATGAACCGTTTGACTATAGGTATAATCGTTTCGGATTTCAATCACTTCAATTTGTCCCGAAGGATATTTGAATTGATAGGTTCCGGCTATTCCTTCATCCACAGGGTTGGGCGCATCAAAAAATCCACAGGAAACCAAAACAGTTACTAAGAAAATTAAAATCAACAGATTTACTCTCATGTATTTCCTCTTAAATAATTTACTTCGATTCGCACCAACTCTGTCAGTGCAATAAGACTCTTCGCCCCCAAACGCCCCATCCATCAACGTTCCACCTTTTCCTGAATAATTTCAGTTAAGCTTTTATCGCGGTCGTTCATAAAAATGTCGTAGTGAAAATGATCGAGCTTTTTGAGTGTGGTGTTTAAGGTGTTTTTTTCATGCTCCGATAAATTACCGGTCATGATGGTGGACACGTCTTCCAAACGGTGCAACACCGAAAAAATAGCTCCTCTGCCCTGCTCTGTTATGGCCACGCGCTGACTGCGTTTGTCGTCTTCGTTATCAAACTGATGGATTAAGTTTTGTTTAAGCAAACGCTTAATAATTTCCATGCCCGTGGTTTTTTCGTGCACGTTTTTTTGAATCAATTCTTTTTTGGATAAACTCTCGTGCGTTAATAAAGTGATGGTGTAGGAAAAATCATCGAGCGTGGAAAAAGGCGAATGCTGCAATACTTTTTTAGCATAAAGTTTGGCGTAACGGTAAATAAAAGTCACCAAAATGGCAATGGTGGTTTCCTGCCTATTGCCACGTTCCTGTACCTCCATTTCTAGGTGACCGGCCAGTTGACGCTTTTGCAAATAGGACTCTGCACTTGGCTGACAGATGAACTGCGAAAATCCTTCCAATGTCATTTCAGAAGTGGCAGGCATGGCGGCTTCGTAATCGGCCACTTTGTCTATCAACTGCTTTATTAAAAGGTATTTGGCGTCCATTTTATAATTTACAGCGACAAATTTAAGCCTAATTTAGAACAAAAACAATCTATTTTAACACTTATACGGCCAATATTGTTCTATATTTGCGCTTTATTAGAACAAAAACATATCAATATGAAGCTCAGAATAGTTCAGCTCTTCCTCCTGCAATGCCTGTGTTTAAGCGCTTTTTCGCAAATAAACGGGGTCATCAGGGGCAATGTGAAAGACAAAAACACCCAGGAAAGCATTATTGGAGCCATTATTTCGGTGGAATCGTCCACCCTTGGCATGGCCACCGATGTGGAGGGCAATTATAAAATCAGTTTGCCGGTGGGCACCTACAATCTTAAAGCTTCTTTTCTTGGATACACCACGCTGATTAAATACAACATTGTGGTGAACTCAGGAAACGCTCAAACCGTAAATTTTGAACTGGAAACTGCTCCTTCTGAATTGAGCGAAGTCACAATTAGTTTTGAAAAAGGCAAATCGGCAGTGGCCACCGATATGATTACTCCTCTTTCGGTACAACAACTCACCACCGAAGAAATTAAAAGTAATCCCGGCGGCAGTTTCGACGTGTCGCGTGTGGTGCAAACCCTGCCCGGCGTGGGCGGCTCGGGTGGCGGTGCGGCGCGCAACGATATTATTATACGCGGTGGTGCGCCGAACGAAAACGTGTATTATGTGGATGGCATTGAAATTCCGGTGCTGAACCATTTTCAAACACAGGGCAGTTCGGGTGGTGCGCAGGGCATTCTCAACGTGTCGTTTATCGAAGATGTGAAACTGACTTCCTCGGCCTTTGATGCCAAATACGACAATGCGCTGGCTTCTTCTTTTGTGATTAAACAACGTCAGGGCAATCCAGATAAAGTGTCGGGCAATGTGCGCCTGAGCTTTACCGAAGCCGTGGCCACTCTTGAGGGACCACTTAGTAAGAAAACCGACTTTTTAATTTCGGGTCGCAAATCGTATCTGGATTATCTGTTCAAATTAATTGACCTGCCCATCCGTCCCAACTTTTACGATTTTCAATACAAGGTCACCCATAAGTTTAACGACAAAACCACACTCACCGCTTTAGGTGTTGGCGCAATTGATAATTTTTCGTTTGGCGAAACCCGCGAGGCCTCACCCGAAAACGAATATTTCAGACGCTCGCTGCCCATTATCACGCAATGGAACTACACCACGGGCTTTACCCTGAAACGCCTGATTAACAAGGGTTTCATTAATGTGGCCCTGAGCCGCAACATGTTTAACAACCAACTCGATCGTTTTGAAGATGCGCAATACAACGACGAAACCCGCCGCAATTTTAAACTGCGCTCACAGGAAATAGAAAACAAATTGCGGGTGGACGTAAACAAATACATTAATGGCTGGAAAATTTCTTATGGCGGCGTGGGCCAATACGTGAAATACAACACGCGTTTGTACAACAAATTGTCGAACCCACTGTTTGACAGCACCAATGCCATTGTGTTTCCGGGACTGGTGGTGAATTTTAAAAGCGACATTGAGTTTTTTAAATACGGGGCTTTTGGGCAAGTGGCCAAAAATATGTTCAACGAAAAGTTGTTGGTGTCATTTGGCCTTAGAACCGACATGAACTCTTTTATGAACGATGGCAACAATCCTTTAAATACTTTGTCGCCACGTTTATCGTTGGCTTATCACCTTACCAAAAAGTTTGACCTGACGGGCTCGGTGGGCAGCTATTACAAAATACCTACCTACACCAGTTTGGGCTACAAGGATGGCAATGGCGTGTTGGTAAACAAATCGATGAAATACATCCGCTCTAACCATTATGTGGTGGGCACACAATTTTTACCGAATCAGGCTTTGCGTTTTACACTGGAAGGTTTTTTTAAACAATACAGCAATTACCCGGTATCAAAGGCCAATGGCACTTCGCTGGCCAACCAGGGCACCGATTTTGGTTCGATTGGCAGCGAGGCCATTCAAAGCACAGGCAAGGGACAAACCTACGGCCTCGAATTTTTTGTGCAGCAAAAGTTGCTTAAAAAAATCTTTTATGTGCTCAGCTACACCTACGTGCGCAGCAGTTATTCGGGCAGTAATGATAAATTGATTGCTTCGTCGTGGGACAACCAGCATTTGCTCTCTGGCACACTGGGCTATAAGTTTCGTAAAAACTGGCAGTTGGGTTTAAAGTACCGTTTTGCGGGTGGCACGCCTTACACGCCTTTTGATTTGGCAGCTTCGCAACGCAATTTTGCTTTGTTGGGCACAGGCGTTTTGGATTATGCCAACATTAACTCTGTGCGTTTGCCTAGTTTTAACCAATTGGATTTGCGTTTGGATAAAAACATCAGCTTCAAAAAAACCAGTTTAAATTTGTTTCTGGATTTTCAGAACGTGCTGATGTCGGTGCAATACGGTGCGCCATACTACACCTTTAAGCGCAACGACGATAACAGCGGGTACGCCACCAGCGATGGCAAGGCCCTGAAAGCAGATGGTTCTAACGGCATACCGGTGCTGCTAAAAAACGAGAGCAAAACGGTTACCCCTTCGAGTGGTTTAACGTTTGAGTTTTAGGGGGGAATAAACTGGTGGATTGAAGCAACCTTTGCCAAAGTTTTAACATTTCTTGCTCATTAATTCTTGTAGCATTTGCACCGAAATTAATTATAGTTTGAGCAATCGCTCATATTCGACGTGTCAGAAGAATGTAATTCCAAAAATGTTTGGATTAGTCATGTCCCAAATATGAATAATAATTGAAACACTTTTAATTTCACAACTACTAACAGCTAAGCCAAATTTTCCAAAAGTTCAAGCTTATTTATAAAATATGAAAGTGATATATCTTCGGTACCTCGCCCCTTGCTTAAATTTTCGAAAATACTCAGGAATAATCCGGTTTCATGTATGTCGATTACAGAATTCAATTTCAGCAAATTTTTTCCAGAAAGCTGATCATATTGCAATAATCTATTTTTGCGATTATTTGGTTCGAAATAATAATTGTTATAAAAGTTAATAAGGTATACCTCAAGCCAAACTAAGTCCTTTATCGAAGATTCAGTTATTAAATTATCTACAATTGATTTAAACTCAACCTGCAATTTTTCCATTGTTAGCTTTTTCTGCTTTAAACTTTCATAAAATGAAAAATGTGCAATTTTCAAATATGATAAGAATATAAATATTTCTGGAATAACATAGTGATTATTCGGGAAACTTCGAAGGACAAGTCTAGAAATAGTAAATATCCGTTCTTGTTGCCTCAATGAAATAATCGACTTTGTAAAAAGTAATTCACAAATACTTAGAAACCTTTCTTTTTCACCTCTTAACTCCAAAAATCTAATTCTCTCCGCTGATTGAAAAAATTCATCAAATCTTAACTTTTCGTATAAATACTTGAAAAAAACGCCATTATCCGGCTCAGGAATAGAATACTCTAAATCAATAAACCGTCTTAAATATTCATCAGCATCAATATTATCACTGCCATAAACTCCTCTAACAGCATTCCCAAGTTGTACCTTATCAATTGATAAAACAAACACAATTTTTTCAACTGAAAAGAAATGCTTAATCTGTTCTAATATTGAAACTGCATAATTTGGTCTGCAACGATCAAGTTCATCAACTATAAATACCAAGGGTTTTTCGTCCGTTGTGCTATCAATAAAATCAAAAAGGGAACCCTGAAAATCTTTAATACTCTTTTTCTTTTTACTATACTCATCAATCTGAGTCTCGAATATTTCCAGAAAACCAGTTGTTGCGCCTTCAATTGATGATTTCAGAACTTCCGTTTTAATGTATTTTTCCGCAATGGCCTTAGCTAACGCAGGCGCAACATTCTTACTTAAAATAGCTGCACTTTTAATTAATGTTTTAAACCTTTGCTCAGTCGGCTGTTTTGTAACAGTCTTTAATTCTGCCATTAATGCAGTTAATGGGCTATCTTCGAAATCATTTTCCCAAGCATTAAAATATACGGTATAATAGCCTTGATTTTTCAATAGTTGTCTCCACATCTTAACAAATGTAGTCTTCCCTGTTCCCCATTTATTATTAATTGACAGAACAAATCCTTCAGGATTCGATTGTAAAATACTTGTTAAAATATTAGCGTATTTTTCCCTACCTAATTTACAATTTGCAAAAGGAGAAACAGTATCTATCGGTAATTCACTTTGTCTAATAGCCATAAATTTCTGTTCGAAGTATTATTTTACCCAATAAATAGTCATCACTTCTTGAGTAAATTAATTATTCGCAATCAGGTTTAATTAAAACTAAATATAAACACAATTTTCTAAAAAGTGCAACATCTAAAATATTTAGGTGCATTATTTTTGGATGAGTTTCGGGTTTGAGGGCTGAAAGGCATTTGCAAAAACAAAACCGTGCGCGTTGCGGCAAAATAGTTTGACTAAGTATTTACGAATGTTGGCTGGTGTATGAGCTGCTGTTAAAGGCTGGCAGTTAATGCCTGCGGAATTCCAGTCGTTCACATTGGGCGCGGTCGCCTTTTAATGGAATAATAACCAGAGTTACCATTTGAAAATTATCGTGGTCAATAACTAAATTGTTTGATTGTAGAAGCGTTAGTCTGGTCTTCATGCTGCCAAATAAATTCAGAATAAAATAAAATGAAAATTTTGTTCTTTTGATTAACAAATTCCCCTCGTCGATTTTGAATTTTATTACTTTTTGATCTATTACTGTATTGGAACAAAACACAGTTGTTTGCAGGTGACAACTATCAATGGTCTTTATTTGCACGGAATAATTATATTTTCGTTCAAAGTCGAGCCACCAATATTTTTTAAATGTCAGAGCTAAGTCTAATGATACCGGAGCTGTGTTGTTTTTAAGAACTACCTCATAAACACCGTCAATTTTAGAAACATTTTCCTTGGTAAGAATGATTTGGTTTTTAAGCGGTTCAGCTTTTTTAAGCGTTGTGCATGAGACGATAAGTAAGCAAAGTCCAAAAATTAATGTTGTTTTCATACTGCTTGCCGGTAAGTCCTCACTCTGTCCCAATTATCCACTTGTTGCTTTTGGAATCAATTGTTTGCATTTCGGTTTATTATTATAAATGTAAGTACAATCTTTTAAAATTGAAACGGAGAAAGTATTCAGTTGGATTTTTTTCGCTCCGCAGGATTTGCGATCTAACACAATAGTTCTATCTCCGACAAGCCATTTACCATTAAATTTTACTGAAAGACTGTGCTTAGCTTTTATTTACAGCAGTTGCCCACTTTTTTATTAGAGTAAACCGTTTGCAAAAAGCTGATCTTTTGTGTGAGGTTCCATTTTTCGGTAGCAATAAAAACAGTGAAAACAATGCCGTTTTCGCAGCCAAATAAATAATAATTGTTTACATCATAGCCATTTTTGTCGGACAGAATTTGCCAGATGAGAAAGTGATTCAGCGTGTCCTGCTTTAACAGTGGCGTGCTGGCACCAATTTGTTTGGCCCAGTATTCTGCATCCCAGTAATACATTGCTTTAACAACCTCATTAGAACTCATGTTCGGCTTATAAAACGGGTAATTGGAAGCCTGATTAATGGCTACTGAAACGCTTATTGTATCTGCATTTTTGAAATGTTGTTGGTAGCTTACCTTGTTAAACGTGGTTTTGGTCCACTTACCCGGCATAACGGCTGCTCCAAATGGCAACACGTTGTAAGTTGTTTGATTGGTTTTGTCGTCGTAAGTGCAGGACTCAATTGTGGTGATGTGTTTTGAAGGGACACATGAGGCAAGATTGCTAAGTACAAAAATCAGGAATAGGCGGAAAGTCCTTGTCATTAGTAAATCGTTAGTCGTTTGTGTCTTTGTTTTATAAGACCAAGTTAGGCACTTGCCTGCCGTTGTGCAAGTTTGTGCGATAAAAGGCAGGCTTGCCTGCAGTTGTGCAAGTTTGCGTGATAGAAGGCAGGCTTACCTGCATTTTTGCAAGCCATTGTCTTTACAAAAAGCATTAAGTACTAATACCAAAATTTGCATTTAAACGTTGATAAAATTATTGAAGGCGCTCTCCCCCATTCTTCACTCTTTCCATAAAGTCAGGCGCAATGGACTGCGCTCGCCAATTAACGAAGCGAAAAAAAATGTTGTTCGGCTGTAGTTTGCCGTCACGTCCTCAATCTTTAGTAAACAATTTATTTTTACACCCTTGTACTGTTCAAAAGCCTGAATAAAATAATCCTCACATTCGGCAATAATTATTTTTTGGTTGGGGCGCAGAATTATTTCTGTGAAATGGCCCACATCGCCTTCCTCATAAAACCAGGCTGTTCTGAAGTAATTAGGTATGGCCTTAATGCAAACAATGTCGCTGTAATGAATTACTTTTTTCGACCTGATGAGAAGTCGGTCATAATACACTTTAAGATAGGAAGTTGTGCAGCTTGCTCTTTCTTTATCATCCATGGTTTAAATTATTGAGTAGAGGCTTAAATTAATTCTTTCACAATTTGTTCGCCCTGCTTGTCGCACACGGGTTTGTTCTGGCTAAGTGTCTGCACATTTTTTACTTAGCCACTTATGAAAAGGTTTATGTCTGTAACCAACCCCTGAATGATTGGAATGAAACAAATAGAGATACTTACCACATTGCAAATAGAATCCAGGCGTTTTACAAAAAGGAAATCCAATTTTCTTGTATTCATTTATTAGAAAGTCAAAAGCGAATTTTGCTGAAGAGTCAGAGTCAAACGTCCATTCCTCTACTGTTCCGCGTCTTTTAAGTCCGTCTTCGGAGTCTGGTAAACGCCACGAATAGGTCCAAATACAGCAGGCTTTACCGAATTTTAAATCATATTTTGGATCGTACCTGACACTTGCTAAGCTTTGTAAACCTTCTTCATAAACGGCTGAGTCTTTAAGTAGTTCGTGAATAAACGTATTTGAATATGATTCCTGATTCAATTTAATAGTGTTAACTGTTTTTGAGGATTCGGAAATTGTTGCCGTGTCGACATGGTAAGAACAGGAGTCCATGTATTTAATGAGTGCTACAAACTTTTCAGTCGGCCTGCAGTAAGGAGTAGTATCTTTGACACTAACTTTTGGCGTATTTACCGAAACTGAGTCAGTTGTAAATGTTTCAGAATTAGTTTCCACTTTTTTGTTTGTACATGATGTAACTATCAGAAACAGAAATATTCCAATTATTTTTTTCATTCGTTGTTTTGTTACGCTGTTTACCTGTAACGTTTGGCAGCTACTTGCAGTTTTTTGCTCTGTCCAAATTATGCATTTGCCTGCAGTTGTGCAAGGTTGCGTGACGAAAGGTAGATAAGCTCCGACGAAGTAAATAAGTCTTAACCTAATTTAGTATTATCTTTTTTGTTGCATGTTGTGAGCCTGAAATTTCAACAAAATAAATGCCAGGAGGCTGCGAACGGAGATCAAATTTATAGTCGCGAACATTGATGGCTACTTTTAAAACTATGGCTCCCAGAGTATTTGTAATTTTCACAATAATGGGATCATCAACAGAACGATTTATATAGAGTGTGTGATCTTGTGATGGAACAGGATATATTTTAATTTCTTCTGTTGAGTTAGAAATAAAACCAATCGAAGTGCAGGGAGTAACAAGTAAAGATATGCTTGCAGTAGCTTCACAACCATCTATGTCTTTACCAGAAACCGTGTAGCTTGTGTTGCTAATTGGGCTTACTGACATTGTAGCCCCTGCCCACCCTGTGTTCCATGCATAACTGCTGACACCCGATGCATTGAACACCGCGGTTTCACCTAAACAAATAATCGTATTACTTATACCAATGCTAATAGTTGGAGATTGCTCACACATATTAAATCTGGCAAGAAAACCATCCCACTGCCCTCCTCCATAAAGGTTTTGATGACTAACGACTGAAGCAATTGTGTCACTTGTGTTTGAATCAGTTACTCCGGCTATAAAAATACTGCGCGCCTTATTTATTACACAAGCCTCGCCCTCCTCTCTTCCTCTTGCGCCATAATAGGTACCGGAAATACGCTGACCCGTCAAATCAAATGCTGCCACAAACGCATCAGAAATTCCTCCGCCAAAAGTTTCCTGAAAACTTCCGTTAGTGGCTATCGCATTTGTTGAATCTGAATTTGTTGTACCAATCAAATAAACATTTCCATTATTTTCCGCTGCACAACTCACTGACCAATCTTCTTTTGGCCCACCGTAGTAGGTTCCCCAAATTCTAGTTCCGGAACTATTAAACTTTGTGATAAATGCATCGCCCCATGAGCTGCCGCCGCCATAATTTATTTGATGACTGCCAATTGTTGATATCGAATTAGAATCTAAAGAGTTTGTGAAGCCACATAAATAAATGTTACCAGTAGAATCGGTTGTGCAACCCATTCCGCAATCCATACCAGCCCCACCGTAATAGGTACCCCATTGTCTTACACCCTGATTTGTAAATTTTATTAAAAAAGCGTCAAAATTTCCCCCGGACGTGTCCTGGTGCGAATTTGGTGTGGCAATTTGGTTGGATGTTGGTGAGCCTGAATACCCGGCCAGATAAACATTTCCCAGCAGATCAACCGCGCAGTCTTGTCCCATTTCCATTTGAGTGCTTCCATAATATGTACCCCAATCTTTTACGCCATTGCTATTAAACTTTACCAGAAAAGCATCATAGTTTCCGGCTAAATAATTCTGGTGACAACCTGCACTTGCAATGCCAGTTGATGAACTTGTATTGCCTGTCATGTAAACATTTCCTGAATTATCTGTCACACACGAAGAAGCCGCTTCATCGAAGGTACCACCATAATATGTCCCCCACTGCCTGACTCCATTCGAATTAAATTTTGCAAGAAAAGCATCATAAACGCCACCGGCACCATTTGGTTGGTGTGAGCCGGGAGTTGCAACAACACCGGAAGATTCAGGCGTAGCATAACCGCAAATGTAAACGTTATTAAAATTATCAACAGCACAAGAGTGACTTCCTTCATCAGTAATTCCACCATAAAAAGTACCCCACTGCCGCACACCATTATTATCGAACTTTACAAGAAATGCATCCAACCAATAACCCGTAAACACGCTCTTATGGCTTCCGGATGTGGCAATAGTTAAATTGTCTGTAGAATAACTTGCGCCTGTC
>JADLED010000041.1 GCA_020846335.1 Bacteroidia bacterium | reverse complement strand
TGTAAGAGTTAAGCAATTCGATGGGCATGGTCCATAAAATCTGGTAATAGCGCGTGTTGCCCATAAAACATTCAAAAACGCCATGATAAATTACCTGAAAAAAATTCAGGTTGTCGGGCAATAAACTTTTGGCCCATTTGTCCGACAAATTATTTTGTGGAAACCAATTGTTGTGAACCAAATGTAATTTTTGAAAAACAAACACCAGCAAAAGAACCAGTAAGGTGGGTACCGCCAGGCGAAAGTAACGTTTAATAAAACTCTTTTGAAGAAAAATCAAATTGTTGTTTTCGAAATAAGATTGTGTTTGCACATAGCCACTTAACAAGAAGAAAAAAAGGATGGCCATGCCCGGATTAAACACAATGTTAAGGGGCGTAAGCGCGATAAATTTTTTAAAATTGAAGGCGTTGCTTAAAAACTCCTGATAATTGCCACCAAAAATTATTTCGGGATAAAAAGCATAAAGAAAATGGTGAACAAACACAATCAGCGCCAAAACGCCGCGAAGGCCATCGAGGTAATTTATCCTGTTGTTTGATGTCACAGAATAAATATACAGTTATTTACAATGAAGAAGAGGGTTAAAAAATAACACAGAGGTCAGAAAAAAGCACAGAGATTGTTAGCTGCGCTTGTTCTGATAGAGCTTTGGGTTAGAACCCTTGCGCGGGGCTTGCTCTTTAACCCTCTGTGTGTTAATGATTAGCCGAGATAAACACGGAGTAATCTGCTGCGCGAACCGTGTTTAAGGCGGCGGACGGCTTTTTCCTTTATTTGGCGAACCCTTTCGCGGGTAAGGCTAAATTTTTCGCCAATTTCTTCGAGCGAGTGCGGGTGTTTTCCTTCCAAACCAAAAAACAATTTCACCACGTCGGCCTCACGTTCGGTAAGGGTTGAAAGCGCACGGAAAATTTCGTGTTGTAAACTTTCGCCCATCAGTGTTTTATCCGGATTTTGAGATGCTTCATTGCGCATCAAATCATACATGTTGCCACCATCTTCGGTTGTGCTCAGTGGAGCGTCCATGCTCATGTGGCGGTTGTTGTTGCGCAAAATGTCAATAATTTCCTGAGGCAACATTTCAAGCGCTTCGCTTAGTTCGTCGTAACTGGGTTCACGCTCCAAATCCTGTTCAAGTTTTGAAAAAGTTTTATTAATGCGGTTAATGGCACCAATTTTATTAAGCGGTAAACGCACAATGCGGCTTTGTTCAGCCAAGGCCTGTAAAATGCTTTGACGAATCCACCAAACAGCATACGAAATAAATTTAAAGCCGCGGGTTTCATCAAAACGTTGTGCCGCTTTAATTAAACCAATGTTACCTTCGTTAATTAAATCGGGCAAACTTAAACCCTGGTTTTGATACTGTTTACTTACCGAAACTACAAAACGAAGGTTGGCCTTTACCAACTTATCCAAAGCACGCTGATCGCCCTGTCTTATTTTTTGAGCGAGCACCACTTCGTCCTGAGCGGTAATTAATTCCACACGGCCAATGTCTTGCAAATACATGTCTAACGACGCGGTTTCGCGGTTAGTAATTTGCTTGGTTATTTTTAGTTGTCTCATAAAATTTTAATTGGGTCTTTTTAATAAATACGCACGTTGGCCCAAAGGCGTTGGGTGAAACAAACAAAATGTAGGCAAAACTCGTTTTGAACGAGTGAATGGCATTCTTTAATGAGTGAACCTGAGCTTAGAATGTTGAAAATAAAAAGCAATCTTTTTAATTAATGCATTTTTTTAACTCTGTAAATTAACCGAAATTGGTACCCATGCTTAAACGGCTTTATATAAGCAACTTTGCGCTTATTAGTGAGATGGATGTTGCCTTTCCGGGCAAACTAACCGTAATAACGGGCGAAACCGGCGCCGGTAAATCTATTTTTTTGGAAGCTTTGGCACTCGCTCTTGGTAAGCGTGCCGATTTACTGGCCCTTAAAAACGCGGCTAAAAAATGCGTGGTAGAAGCTGAGTTTGAAACAAGTGATTTAGACCTGCTTTCCTTTTTTGAGGAAAATGATTTGGAATTTTCGACCGGCATAACTCTGCGCCGCGAAATAAGTGCGGATGGTAAATCGCGGAGTTTTTTAAACGACTCGCTGGTTAATCTCAACGTGCTTAAATTACTATCAGAAAAACTCATCGACATTCATTCGCAGCACGAAACCCTGTTGCTTAATCAAAGCGATTTTCAACTGGAAGTGATGGATGCCTTTGCGGGAAGTTTGGATTTGTTTAAAGATTACAAACACGAATACACCAAGCTGAGTAAACTAAACGCCGAATTAAAAAATTTAACCGAGCAGGAAATTGCTGCCCGAAAAGAACTGGATTATTATAAGTTTTTGTTTGAAGAGCTGGAGCAGGTTGATTTGCAGGCGGGTATTATTAAACAACTGGAAGAAGAGTGTGCCACACTCGAAAACGCCGAAACCATAAAAACAAATTTACTGAATGCCGCTTATGCCATAAATGGCGGCGAACAAAATCTGCTGGGAAGTTTAAATCAGGTAAAACAATTGCTGAATGGCCTAACCAAATACAATAAAAGGTATCAGGAATTTTTTGAACGCGTTAACTCAACACACATTGAGCTAAAAGAAATTGCTTCTGAAATGGAAGACGCTGAAAGCCTTGTGGATGTTGATAAGAGCCGCCAGGAAGAGGTAAACGAAAAACTGGATAAACTTAACCGTTTGCTTAAAAAACACAACGTTTCCAACGAAGAAGAGTTGGTTAAGATAAAAGAAGAGATTGAAGAAAAACTGGTTCGTTTTACATCGCTCGAAACAACCATCGGCCTTTTAAGCAAACAAATAGAGCGTTGCAAAAACACCTGTTTAAAACTGGCAAAACAACTTTCTGACAAACGCCAAAAAACAATGGCAGCCATTGAAAAAGAAGTGAAAGAGATGTTGCTCGACTTGTCGATGGAAAATGCGGTGTTTAAAATAGCACACAAAACCTTACCCGAACCCGGACCAAATGGATTAGACGAAGTGTCGTTTTTGTTTAGCGCCAACAAAGGTCAGGAATTGAGTGCGCTGCAAAAGGTAGCGAGTGGGGGAGAGTTGTCGCGCTTAATGCTGAGTATAAAATCCTTGCTGGCCAAACGCAAAAAACTACCTACCATTATTTTTGATGAGATAGACACCGGTGTGAGTGGCGATGTGGCCGATAAAATTGGCAACATTCTGGCACTAATGGGCAATCACATGCAGGTGATTACGATTACGCATCTGCCGCAAATTGCCAGCAAAGGCGCACATCATTTATTTGTGTATAAAAACGATGAAGCTGAAAAAACGGTATCTCACATTAAGGAATTGCACAATGATGACCGCGTTACCGAAATTGCGAAAATGCTTAGTACAGGTAAGCCCACGCAGTCGGCATTGGTAAATGCCAAGGAGCTGTTAAGCATGAAAAGCCTTTAGAAGCTCTTCCAGGCGCTTAAACAACACTTCGTTTCCTTTCTGCGAATAAGCACTTAGATTTTTTTCAAACAAAGGCAAATCGTAAATAAATGATTTTAAATTGTCGGCGTTTAAGTTATCAAAATGGCGGCCATACCCCAGTTTCTGAATGTAGGCTGCGTTCATCCATTGTTCAAACTGATTGTGAATTGGAAAAGAATAAACAGGTTTTTTTAAATACACGGCTTCGCTGATAAACGAAAATCCACCGTTGGCAATTACTGCTTTTGCCGAAGCTAAATCCTCAATAAACCCTTTTTCGCTAAAAAGCTTATACGTTACATTTCCTTCTTTGGCTTCGCGGTTCATGCCATATACATAAAACGTTTCGTTGGGCAATTGCTGAAGGCTTTCCTGCACGGTTTTTAAACTGCTGGAAGTTTGGTACATCAGTATGTGCCGGCCACTACTTGTTTTGGCGTTTTGTATGGCTTCACGAATTATGGGAGGAACTATTTCGGTATTTTTCTTTTTTATTTCCGCATTAAAAAAACTGCTGATTAAATACTGATTGCAGCCGGGAACTTTTGCACTCACAATGCCTTTGGCACGACGGAAATTATTTTTTTCTTCCTTGCTAATTTCAATGTCGAGCAAACAACGGTCCATTACCTGCATGTTGTCAATGCTGATAATTGGCAGGCGGTGTTCTTTGGCAAAGAAAAACGAAAAGCTTTCAAAATCGCTGATAACAAGGTCGGGAAAAAAAGAGCGTTCGATGAGTTGTTTTTTGGCGTGATTGAAATGTAAATTTTTTCCCGCCGATTTGAGGTTTAATAAAAACGTTCCGGCTTTTGAAACCTCGGCATTTTTATAGGCAAAATGAAAACCCTTTATTTCAACGGCCTTACCGGGGAATTGTTTGTCTAAAAACTGAAAGGCTCTGGCGCTTGAAACAATGCAGACTTCATAATTTTTTTTGAGTAAAAAATCAATAATCACTTTGCTTCGGGTGGCATGGCCCATTCCTTCGCCCGGAACTCCGTATAAAATTTTCATGCGTGTGAATGTTTTTTTTGAGTTAATGTTTGCGCGTTAGCCAATGCCGGGTAAAATCAAAATACAAAAGAATGGTTCCTAGCAAAACCCCTAAAGCTGCTCCCGCACTCACATCCAGTGCCGAGTGGGCACCAACTGCCACGCGCGAAACCGCAACGCCGAGTGCCCATAAAAACGGAATAAAATACAATTTGCGCCATTGTGGTTTACTACGGTTGTAAAAAATGGCATAAGCGATTATCATTGAAAACAAAAAGGCGTTAAAGGTATGTCCGCTTGGAAAGGAGTAGCCAGACTCTTCCACCCAATGTTCGAGAATGGTTGGATCGATTTGATTAAAAGGAGCCGGATTGTTTTTAATGAGTTGTGCAAAAAAAACTTTTCTTTCGGCTTTGCTCAATTGGTAAAGCGAGTCGATGGCCTGGCTCTGACTGGTTTGGCCGAGCATGAACAAATGACTGGGCCGCTGCGATTTAAGGATGGGTTTAGTGAGTCGCTCGTTTACGTAAGCCAAAACACCCATCACCAAAACAAGTGATAGCACGGTTTTTAGGAAAACCACCACTTTTTGTTTTATGCCTTCTTCACTTAGGGTGTAGCAAATGCCGGTAAAAACAAGCAGGAAGAAAAACCCCACCGGGCCACCGGAAGTGGTAAATGCATAGGCCAGATGGCACCATTTGCTATTGGGCGCGCAGGCTGTAAACGCCAGTGGCAATAAGTACACCAGCCCCATTAAAAAAACCAGCGACAGAAGAGCTATGTATACAATGTTTTTAATCGAAATTATTTTTAGGCAAGTTAATAATTTGTAACGAATAGGTTTTGTTTGCATCAAAAAAACATAAGGGTAAAAATAATTACCTTTGTTGGTAAATCTTAGGTAATGCCAAGTTTAAGAAACATAAAAATGCTATGATAAAGCGGCTTACAAAGTTTTTGCCTACTTATATAATAACCATTGTAAAGTTGTTTTTGCTGGAGTTTTTAATTCTAAGTATTTGCCGCGTTATTTTTTATTTTGGGTTTAAAACCATTGATGTTGGCTCAATTGATGGTATTGTGATTCTAAAAGCGTTTAGAATGGGCTTCGAGTTCGATATGGTAGCTAGCACTTATGCCATGTTGCTTCCAACACTGCTGCTTTTTTTAAATGAATTGTTTTACCAAAAAACAATGGTTTTCCATAAACTGGCATTTGTGATTACCACAGTTATTTTTTGGTTGTATGCATTCATTTCCGCATCTGATTTTCCGTACTATTTGCAGTTTGGAAGCCACTTAAACAAGCAGGCTTTTTTATGGGCGGCATCGCCGGCGTTTGTGTTAAAACTTATTTTTGGAAGTTTTTCGTACTATGGTTATTTGTTTTTGTTTTTGGCCTTTGCTTATGTTATTTACAAGGTTGTAAAACGTATATTTTCTGCAGCCGCCTTGCAACTCAAAGAAAAATCGGGCATTTCGCTTAAAACAGGTTTGAGTTTTCTTTTGCTCATTCCGTTTTTAATAATCGGAGCACGTGGACGTTTATCGAGCAAAAGCACCACTCACGAAGGATTGGCAATTGTGAGCGATAACCTTTTTGTTAATCAGGTGGCGCTAAACCCTAATTTCACTATGTTTCGTTCGTTGTTATTTCAAAAGGTAAAAAATTATAAGATTCCGAACGACATTGATTTGAGCATTGCTTATGCCAGAAATTATTTTGGAATTAAAGGGCCTTATTCACGCTCAATAGCCCGCAAGCAGCTGGCCGATACGGCATTCAGGCCTTTTAATGTGGTGATAGTTTGTATGGAAAGCATGAGTTCGTACAAAACAGGAATTCAGGGCAGGGAAAACCTGACGCCGAATTTTAACTCATTGATTAAGGAATCGCTTTATTTCGACAATTTCTTTTCTTCGGGCATACACACCTTTAACGGCTTGTTTTCAACCTGTTCGGGCTATCCATGCATGCTTACCGAACACGCATTAAGACGTTACACCAAAAAACCATTTACCACTTTAGGAAATTTACTGCAGAAAAAAAATTACCAAACATTTTTTTATAGCACACACGATCCTCATTTTGATAACATGGAAGGGTTTTTCACCCAAAACGGATACACGAATACTTTTAGTGCATTTGATTTGCCAAAAGAAAAAACAATAAGCGTTACCGGAGTAGCGGACCACGAAATTTATAATTTGTTTTTTAGTACAATTAACTCTGCAGATAAATCAAAACCTTTTTTGGGGTTTATCATGACCGGTTCAGACCATGGCCCCTGGGTAATACCGAATGACATTCCGTTTAAACCCGATGCCAATACAGAAGAAAAAAGATCGACGCAATATGCCGACTGGGCCATTGGAGAATTTATGAAGAATGCAAAAAAACAATGGTGGTATAACAATACGTTGTTTGTTTTTTTAGGCGACCATGGTTATTCCATTTCAGGCACCTACGAAATGCCGCTCAGTTATCATCATATACCTTTTGTGTTGCACAAACCCAATACTTTAAAAGCAGAAACATTAAATAACGCGGGCTATCAACCCGATGTAATTAGCACTGTTGCCGGAATTCTGAACCTTGAATTTGAAAATACGGGATTTGGAATTAATTTAAGAAAGGAAAAACACCCATTTGTATTTTTTACTGCCGATGATAAAATTGGTTGTGTGGATAGTACAGGAAATTATTTTTATGAGTTGATTACTCAAAAAACGAAACGTTTGCGCAGGTATAAAAATCTGGATCAACAGGATTATTATTTAAATAAAAAGACAAAAGCCGACTCTTTGGAAATTGGCGCCAAACACATGCTTAACACGGCAGAGTATTTTATAAGGCAGGATTATTTTACTTACTAAAAATGTTGATTTTTAGAAGAGAAAATAAATATGATGGTGCGTTTTGTCTGACTTTGTTGTTTTTGATTTTACTACAAATTTCTTACAAGGCACAAACCAACACCAAAAAACTTGTGCTTTCAACATCGTTATTCGAATTTATTCCGGATATAAAACTAAATACGTCCAATTATAATCTGGGGGTTGAATTTAGGTTGTCTAATCTAGTTTCACTTTCAACCAATTTTGGAATGGTTAAGAGTGTAGGAACGCCACAGGGTTTTTTTGTTATTCCCTCAATAAAAACAGAGGGCTTTAAGGCTCAGGTGGAATTCAGAATTTATCACAATCGCTTGCATGAAAAACAATTAAGGGGCTTTCATTTTGGCCCCCAATTCGTTTACAAATTCACTCAAACAACACGGGAAGAAACAGTTTTGGATTATGTGGATAACAATCCTTACCCAAACAGCCAGCACTATAAACTGAATACCTACACCGTGAATAGATTTGTGACAAAGCTTAATTTAAAGCTTGGGTATCAATTTTTAATACGTGGTGGTTTAGTCATTGACCCCTCTTTGGGTTTTGGTGCGCAGTACATTAGTAGCAAAGCCGATAACCGTTTGGGCAATAACGCTGCCAATGACGAACCCTGGGGTAAGTTGTTTGATACGGGAAGTGATTTTTATCCCAATTTAAGTTTTCAATTAAAAGCAGGATGGGCATTTTGAGATTGTTGACCGCTAAAAGAAAGGCTCTAATAGTCGATGTAAGTGGCGATTAATTTTTCAAAAACATAAACCAATTGCGCGGAACAAACATGAATTTCATTTACATGAGAATGTTATATTTGTAGAACAAAACAAACATTATGGCTTATAACTTATTAAAAGGAAAACGCGGAATTATTACCGGAGCTCTCGACGAAAACTCCATCGCCTGGAAAGTAGCTGAAAGAGCTCATGAGGAAGGCGCCACTTTTACATTAACCAACGCCCCCATTGCCATGCGCATGGGCGAAATAAACAAGCTGGCCGAAAAAACAGGTTCAAAAATTATTCCTGCTGATGCCACTAATATCGATGACCTTACAAAACTTTACACCGAATCGATGGATGTGCTTGGAGGCAAGATAGACTTTGTGCTACACTCCATTGGCATGAGCGTTAACATTCGTAAAAACATTCCATACACCGAACTTAATTACGATTTTTTTAATAAAGGGATTGATGTGTCGGCACTTTCATTTCATAAAATGCTGGCTGTGGCACATAAACTTGATGCTCTTAACAACGAGGCTTCGGTGGTGGCGCTTACGTACATTGCCGGACAAAGAGCCTATCCTTTTTATACCGATATGGCCGATATTAAAGCCATGCTCGAAAGTATTGCCCGCACTTTTGGCTACCACTACGGCAAACAAAAGAAAGTAAGAATTAACACCATTTCGCAATCGCCAACAAAAACCACTGCAGGAGGCGGCATTAAAGGCTTTTCCGAATTTTATGAATTTGCCGAAGCACAGTCGCCACTAGGAAATGCCAGTGCCGACGATTGCGCCAATTATTGTGTATCACTGTTCAGCGATTTAACAAAGATGGTAACCATGCAAAACTTATATCACGATGGAGGTTATTCATCAACCGGCGTAAGTCAGGAGCAATTAAACATGATTGCCGGCAAGTAAATAAGGGCTGTAAAAAATTAATTTCAAAAAGGTCGGATTTTTTCCGGCCTTTTGTTTTTTATTACCAATTCTGGACTTAAATTTGAAGGATTATAATTATGGGATTTTTAAGTGAGAATAACGAGAAGGCGGTAAAATATACAATTTATGGAACCACCATTGCCATTTGCGCAGTTGTGGCCATTCTTAATCAAAAATGGATTCCTCATCCTGAAACCTTTCCGTCTTTTATTTATAAACTGCCGGCCTTAAATGCCATTTTAAACGGCACCTGCAGCGTGTTGTTGCTGTTTTCGTTATGGGCCATTAAAAAGAAGAACATCGGTCTTCACAAACGGATAAACCTTACTGCTTTTGTATTAAGCGCACTGTTCTTAATCAGTTATGTAACGGCACATTATTTTATTCCCGACACAAAATTTGGAGACATAGATCACGATGGACTTATGAGTCCGGAAGAAAGTGATGCCGTGAGTGGCATTAAACCCGCATATCTGGTAATTTTACTTAGCCATATTTTTTTAGCCATAGTGGTATTGCCAATGGTGCTTTTGTCTTTTTATTATGGCCTTACCGATCAGCGCGAAAAACACAAAAAACTTACCCGCTTTAGTTATCCGGTTTGGTTATATGTTACCATAACAGGCGTGGTGGTTTATTTGCTCATAAGCCCCTATTACGGGTTTTAAAATCAAAACAAAATGGCAATTGACGAAGTGAGGCAAAAATTTTGTGTGCTTAATTTTTTGTCTTTCACAAAATAACGGTCTTTGCTGTCATATAATTTTCCTTCAATTCTAAACAATACATTTTCGGTTGGGTAATAATCCATGTTAAGCGAATAACCCTTGGTAATAAAACCATTGGTGGTGCCGCTTGCAATCAATACTCCTTTTTTATCTTCATAGTATTCGGCACGGGCTGCAAGACCAATTTTTTCAGTAAAATAATAACGCAAAATAATAACGGGAGTGTACCAGGTATTATAAGTTGAAGCACCTTTTTTGGTTTGTTCCATGCCCACATCAAATCCTGCAATCATGCCAAATTTTTTAGTGAACTGCATCACGCCATACAAATTGTGATAATGCCGGAATTGTTTAACGCTGTCGGGCTTATCGTTTCCAAAAAATGTACTGTAGTTAAAAGTCATTTTATCGTTGGGTTTATAGGTTATTTGAGTGCCTCCCGCCGGCGTGTTGTTGCCGGGCAGCCGCTGAATGTGTTGCCAGCCATTGAGGTACAAAGCACTAAGCAACCACTTAGTGTTGGGTGTCCAGCTAAATTTGGCGCCGGTTTCGTAGTAAGGCGAATTTTCGGCTACAATCGATCGGGTAAGCGTCCAGCAATCTTTAGAAATGGCACTTTCAAAACCAATGTGTGAGGCAAAAACACCGGCATCAAACCAAATATTTTTTTTGATTTTAAAACCAACGTGCGACTCGTAAATGTGCCTTAGCAATACCGGTTCATTTGCCAGATTGTACTGGGCATAATTTCCGGTCATAATGGCCATGTTAACCCTCACCTTATCGGATGTATAGGAAGCGCGAATAATGGCATGATTGATGTTGACTTCGTTGTGTCTGGTATGATTGTATAAAAAGCCGGGACGTAAATTATCTTTAGGTTTATTAAAATCAAAACAATAATACGCTTCGGTGTAACCTTCCAGTTTTGTTTTCGGAATCTCTTTGGCCCCTGAGCTGTCGGCCTGTGCGATTAGCAGATTTTGCAAAACAAAAAGACTAAGAAGAGCAAGCGTTTTTTTTAAAGATTGCATGGTTGATTTCATATTTAATTATCTGTTGAAATTAAAAAACCAATTGGTTACAAAGGGAAACGGTTTAAAAATACAGAAATTAAATTGAGCCTTCAAGACATTAAATAGCGTAAGAAAATTTAATTTAGAACCCTAAATGACTAGCCGCATTATAGCAGGAATAACACTGAGCGCATTGGCCCTGCTTTCATGCAATACCAATACTGAAAAAAACAAGGCCACTGCAAATGCCAGTTGGAGTGGTGAGGTGGCCACCATCATTTACAAAAACTGCACGCCCTGCCACCGCCCCGGCGAAAGCGGCCCGTTTAATCTGATGAGTTATTCCGATGCTTTAAAAAAATCGAAACTCATCCGTTTTGTTACACAAACCAAATACATGCCGCCCTGGCCTGCAGATAACACGTATAGTCATTTTGCAAATGAACGAGTGCTTACTGCCAATGAAATAGAATGCATTAAAAATTGGGTGGATAACGGAACGCCCCGTGGCGATTCGCTTACCGAGCCCGAAGCGCCTGTTTTTTATACGGGTTCTTATTTTGGTAAACCCGACTTAAGCATTCGCTTAAAAGAGGCGGTTAAAATAAAAGGCAATGGCAACGATGCTTTTCTTATTTTAAAATACCCTTACCAAATCGAAAAAGACACTGTGATAGATTTTGTAGAGTTTGTTCCTGCCCAACGCAAACTGGTGCACCATGTTAACGGACATTTGGTAAGTTACGATGAAAAAAGAGAATTTAACTATCAATCCGGCAGCAACACAAATACAGACACCAAAGCGCAACTGATGATGGTTTATGATAGCATGCACATACCTTACACCGACAAACTACAGCCACACTTTCCCACCCTAACACCCAATACGGTGTATTATTTGCCGGGCTACATACCACCGGCTTATCCAAAGGAAGTGGGGGGCTATAGATTTAAAAAAAACGGTTTGTTCTTATTAAACAACATACACTACGGGCCTAGTAATAAAGATGCGCTGGACAGCAGTTATATCAATGTTTTTTTTCGGAAATCAAAAATAGAACGCCCGGTAACCGAAACACAAATGGGAACTTTTGGCATTTCTAAAATAGAACCCGATTTTGTGATACCGCCTAATGAGGTAAAAACCTTTCACACACAAACCACATTGCCTTATAACATTAGTATGCTGTCGGTAAATCCGCACATGCACCTTATCGGAAAATCATTTTGGGCCTTTGCCATTAAGCAAAACGGAGATACCATTCCACTTATAAAAATAAACAAGTGGGATTTCAGGTGGCAATATTATTACACGTTTTTGCACCCTGTAAAATTGGAAGCGGGCACCACCATTCACGTTTACGGCACCTTTGATAACACTATTAAAAACCCCAACAATCCCTTTCATCCACCACAATCAATAACCCATGGCAATGGCGTTGAAAGTATGAAAACCACTGAAGAAATGTTTCAGTTTATATTTACTTACATGCCATACAGGCCCGGAGATGAAAATATTTTGCTGGAGCGTTTGGATGAAAACAGTAGAAGATAGTTTGTTTTTTTAAGGAATTGTCGGCTGACCAGATTAAGCGTTAACATACATTTGTTTTTACAATAATCAGTCGGCAACCAGTTTAATTGTTTTAATATTCCCGCTGCAATTTAAACGCAAGATATAAACGCCTTTAGGGTAAGCGCTTAAATCAATTTTTTGACTTAAATGATTGGTTGCCTTATGGCCAAAAGTTTCAAGCAATTTACCGTTAATGTCAAACAACATCAATTCAGAATCTGTAGCGTCCTTAAGCAAAGCATCAATTTCATAAGCACCTTTACCCAATGTTTTAATTACCAAATCCGAAGCAGATGAAAACTGTTGCAGGCCAACCAAATCATCAATCACCACAATCTTTTTTTGTATTGAATCAACGCAGCCACTATAACTTGTCGAAATTAATTTCACATTAAAAACACCCGCCTGATTATAAGCAAATGTTGGGGAGTCTACATTAGATGTTTGACTACCAAAACCCTGATACCAGAGAGAACTTACACTGTTAACCGAAGTATTGGTAAACTGAACGCTTGACGACTGGCTTAACCAAAGCGAGTCAACGCCAACAAAACCGGCCGTTACAGGCGTTTGGGGCACTAAATAAAATTGCGATTCATGAAAGTCGCAAAGCCCGGCGCTACTTACTTCCAAATTAAAGTTGCCACCTGAAATATTTTTTAAGCTATCGGCAGTAGTAAGGCCAATGCTGTTTTTTACCACAACGCCATTGCTGTTTTTCCAGGTGTAATTCCATGGGCCGGCGCTTAAGCCTTTTGCGGCAATGTAACCTGAATTTGGTTGCTGACAACTAGGTTGACTTACCTGTGAAGTGATATTTAAGTTGTTTAAAGTAACATGCAGTTCAAAGCGCGGAACAGTGGTGCTATCGGGCAAGGTAAAGGCATAAGACGAATTTCTGAGGTTGGTGTTGGTGGCTGTCCATTTGTCGTAAAGCACCACACAGGCAGAAGCCGGAAGGCTTGACAAATCGCCGGGACTAATTGTAAAATTACCGGTTACACCAGTATTAACTTTAACTGGAATAACAAAACTGCCATTGAGCGGTGCAACCCCATTGATTTGAAAATCGAGTGTATTGGCGCTAAGCGCTATAAAAGCCGCCAGAGGGTCGTTGGGTCTTATTTTATAAGCATCAAAATCGTATTCAAAACCGTTGCTCGCACCTTGTTCAAAATACACCACCGCTTCGTCGCTGTATGAATTTTGTCCGAGTAAATTTAAACGAACAATTGGTTTAATAAGCGAAGCAGATTTTAAAAAGGTGGGATTGGTTTTTAACTTGTTCGATTCCTGAGCATTTAAACCTGTTGCGCCGGTTGAATGAACGTAGAAGCCCTGACCCATAGGAATGTTATCGTCAATGCCACCCGAACCAACCGCAGGGCTGCTAACACCATTTACATAGCTGGCATAGCCACCGGTACCCGAGTTTAAATCGGCATTGTAGGTATATATGGCATTATCAATATTACTTGTGGCTCCTTTTAATGCCGCCCAGCTAATTGCCGAAGGGTAAGGATTTGTAATGAGGTTCCAGCCATCATCACTGGCGGAGCTAAGGTTGGAATAGCTCAATGGTATGGTGTAATTAAATTTTCGCACCGTGCCTGTTAAATCAAGCGTAATATCACCGGTGGTGGTTGGGCCATTGCCCATATACACCCAATACCCTTTGCCGGCTACTATGGCATCGTTAATAGATGAGAGAGCAACATATGAAGAAGCGGCATCAAAGGCACCGGATTGTGTTTCATCATAAGTATAAACCGAAGGGAAACCCGACACATAACCATCAGGGCAGGTAGAACAGCTAATGTAAATATCATCGTCCCAATCGCTTAATGTTAAAGCAGAAGAAATAGGACTGCCTAAAAAGGCCCAGCCGGTGCTTCCTCCGGGAACAAAGCGTTGAACAGTTACATTGCCAGTAATGTCTCCCGAACCGGTTATTTGTGCAATGTTGCCGGTGGTTAACGAGTTGGAAATAAGTGTAAATATTTTTGAATTGGTATTAAACGTGCCGTTATTAAGCGAGAGGCTGCCTTCCAGATTAACCGTACTGCCAAGCACAGCGCCTGCCGTGTTATTAAGAGTTAGGTTGTAAAACGTGGAAGCGCTTGTGCCACTAATGCTTTGAGAAGTTGTGCCATTTAACAATACCAATCCGTTGCGTTGCGTAAAAGTACCGCTGTTAATAAAGTGGCCCTTTAATGTAAGTGTTTGATTGCTTGCGCTCACATCCACATTAGCCCCAGTGTTGATTGAAAAATTTCCATTGGCCGTAATTGAAGACGAAAAAGTTTTTAAACCGTTTCCGCTAAAAAGCAAATGGTTAAACGTTTCGCCACTGGTTTTAGAAATGGATTGTGCCGCAGCGCCATTAAATGTAACCGTGCTGGTTCCTGGCACAAAATTACCGGCATTGCTCCAACTACCACCCAAACCAATTGCCAGGTTGTTGGATTGCAAAGTGCCACTTAAAATGCTGATGTTGTTTACTACCGTTAAAGAGTTTGTGTTTAGTTTAACAGTAACACTTGCGCTATTAATGGTTATGTTGGGTAATGGAAACGAGGAGTTGATGCTGATGGTTTGATTGGCCGGAGTGGTGGCATTACCAAACTGAATGGTGCCACCGGTAACCGATCCGATGGTGGACCCGGTGTTACGAAAGCCCAAATCCTGCGCACCGCCACCGCCCTCGCGACGTAAAATCATTGTTCCTCCTGACATGTAAAAGGAGCTTCCGGCAGCAGAAATATGAAACGGAGAAATGGTTGTGTTGGTAGAAGCGTTGTTGGAAATAAAAATTGTGCCGCCGGTAAAACTAAAGGTTGAGGCCGCCGAACTGGAATTGTATTTTCCGGCAATGTCTAACGTGCCGCCCTCAACGGTTAATGTGCCGCCATTTGGAGTGAGGTCTTCGTTGTTGGCATTACCAACATCAAAATAACCGGAGGTGATGCGGCAAACGCCTGCAAGCCCAACTCCTGCGCTAAAACTCATGCGTGCAGTTGGTGAGTTAAGCCAAAGACCTGTGGTGGCCTGAACGGTGGTGGCAGCCGTAAAAGGCACTACGGTTGCGGCATTTGGGGTAGATAGCTTAAATGTGCCATTGGTGAGGGTAAGAAAGTTGGCACTGGTGGTAAACGAAGAGCTGGAAACTTCCAGAATGTTGTTGGCAGAAGTGCCCATGTTGACGGCAATCCGATTAAAACGGGTTAAGGAGCCGGTGCCTGTAATACTCTGATTACCATTTTTATTAAAGGTGATGTTGCACAGGCTGTTGCCATCCTGATACAAGCGAAAGGTTCCATTGTTAATAAGATTGCCGCTCAAAATTAAGGAGTGGGTAACATTGGAATTACTGGCCACAGAAAAAGTAGCCAGGGCACTTACGGTTAAATTGTTTAATACAGAAAACGTTCGGGCAGTACCTCCAATAAAATGTATTTGTGCGGTAGCAGCACCATTGCCAATTGTTAAATTGTTGCAAACAGCGTTACCGCTTATTGTAACGGTGTTACCGTTGGAGATAGTAACGTTGTTGGTACTCGTGGGCACGCCAGTTGGTGTCCATATGGCCGGATTAGTCCAGGTGCCACTTGCGTTTGAAACCTTGTTTT
Organism: Bacteroidia bacterium; assembly: GCA_020846335.1. Classification (GTDB taxonomy): domain Bacteria; phylum Bacteroidota; class Bacteroidia; order B-17B0; family Aurantibacillaceae; genus Aurantibacillus. Next base: position 11,794 of record JADLED010000041.1, on the reverse strand, counting down.
GGGATTTTAATTGTGTGAACGCATAGAGTACAGAAAACAGAAATAAGTAATGCTTAAAAGTCATCGTACAAAAAATTTTAGAAACGTCTATTTAATTTGGGCCAATCAAAAATAATTGATTAAACCAACTATTTATACAGGCCTTGACCCTAAAAGGTTGTGCCTATTTGGTCAAAATCGATAAAATGATAAAAAAACCCGACGAGCCGCCACTTAGGGGCAATAAACAGGCATTATAAGTGGACTAAAAGGTTGGAATCTACAACATTTATTAACAAATGTCCTTAAACCAAACCGACGTATAAAGTTTAGTATCGTTACCCTTAACGACCGTTAAAAAGCCACCATCCCGGATCCATTGTTTTTTGGCCCTTCCATATTTGAAGGTTGAGCGAAGTTTTGCCCTCGTCGTCGTTATAAAGAATATTGCCTATAACTTGTTTAACAGTAACTTTTTGCCCGGTTTTAACAGTTACATCTCCTAGATTGGTGTAAACGCTGAGGTATTCGCCATGACGGATAATTACCAATTTGCCACCGGTGGGCGAAACGGCAATGCCGGTAACCTCGCCATCAAACACAGCGCGCGCCTGCGAACCTTTTGAGGTGCAAATTTCGATGCCGTTATTAAACATCATAAAACCTTTAATGGCAGGGTGCTCGTGGTCGCCATACGTTTCGCAGATAACGCCTTTTACCACTGGCCATGGCAGCTTGCCGCGGTTATTTGCAAAGTCGGCACTAAGCGCTTCGGCCTCTTCAGTAAGTACAGGAACAAGCACATTTTCTTTTTTTGTATCGGCCTTTACGTTGGCAATTGGTGTGGTTTCAGTTTTTTCCTTAGAGTTGTCTTTTTTATCTTTTTTAGATTTGGCTTCTTTTTCTTTTTGAAGCGCCAGTAATCGTTTTAATTCGGCTCTGTTAGCCTCTTCGGCTTTGCGTTTTATTTCGGCTTCAATCATGCGCTTAATGGCCACCTGCAATTGTATGGCAGCCTGTTTGCGTTTCTCAAGTTCCGATTTTAACTCTTTCTCTTTTTTCTGAAGCTCACTTAAAACAATTTCCTTTTCAGTTTTTTCGGCGCTCAATACTTTTTTCTCCTGAACCTCATTGCCAAGCAACACATTTTTTTCGTGTTTTTGATCTTTTAATTCGTTAATCTGAGCCAATAATTGATTTTGTGTGCTTACAATTTCCGCGGCCTGTTTCTTTCTGAATTCAGAATATTGCTGCATGTATTTGAGCCGCGAATAAGCCTGATTAAAATTTTCGGCGGCAAAAATAAACATCAACGTGCTATAAGAATCCTGATTGCGCTGGGCATACACAATCATGCGGGCATAATCTTTTTTAAGTTTTTCGAGGTTGGCACGCAATTGTTCAACGTGGCTTTCGTTTTCCTTTATTTCCTTATCCAACTCCATAATTTCGGCATTAATGGTGTTGATAAGATCCTGGCGCTTTTCGAGCTTGATGTTAATGTTTAAAAGAACAATGATGGAGGTTTTTTTATGGGCTTTGGTTTCGTTTAAAAGCGAGCTTATCTGGTCTATCTCCGCATTAATTTTCTTTTTTTTATTTTCAAGTTCTTTTTTTGTGTTTTTAGAATTGCGCTGCGCGGTTGCGGGTTCAAAACACAGTAAAGCAAAGAGGATGAGTAAGCCTGAAAGGAAAAATTTATTTTTTAGGTATCTGGATAGCGTCATATTTAGACGGGATGTTTATACTGAGCTTTTGTGCTGTGTTTTTCTCAATACGAACATAATCAATTTTTACAACCGCTTTCTTCTGCGCCAGTATATCAATATCAACATGGTATGGTGCAAAAACACTGTCTTTTTTGGTAAAGTTGCTGTAGTTGGCTATAAAGCGTCGGTTGGTGGCGGGGTCAACAAATTCGTTTCGGATAATTTTGTAATTATCAGGATTAAGGGTGAGTGTTTGCAAGGCCTCTTTCAGGTCGGTGGTACCGTTTTGAATTCTTCTCAACCGTCTTTTTCTTTCGGTACTTAACAGGTAATGGCAGTTTTGGCGGTCGGCCACCGGTTTTAATTTGGCGTCGTCGTCCTGAAATTCCGCACTGTTGCCAAATAAAACCGCCTGTAATAAATCGTAATCGAGGTCGGCGTTTAATAAATCATTAATGTAGTTAAAGTCGCCCTTAAAATAGGTTTTGTGGATGTAGTCCACAAATTTAACCGAATCGCGGGTAATTAAAACCCTTGCCACGTCTACACCCAAAAGGTATTGAATGGAAATTAGCATGGCACTGTCTTTCCGCATCTTTACACGGATGTCGAAGCTTTCTTCTTTTTCATCAATCAGTGTATTTACGTTTGCTTTGGCATTAATCCAGATAAAATCAAATTCATTTTCTTTTACGTGTTTACTTAATGTTTTCGCACTTTTGTAATCCAACCTGCATTTGTAATTTGTAGTGTCTTCTTTTGAAGCTTCGGTTACAACAGCAGGACTATTTTGCATTTTTTTCTTGTGTTTGCAAGAGGTGCCGGCAATTACAATAGTAAAAACCAGGGAAACAAAATAGGTTATGTATCGATTAGTCATTCAGTTTTTTTTCTTTTATTTTTTTAAGCAAGCTCTCTGAATTTCCACCCGCCTGTTTGGCTAAATTCCATTGCTGAAGCGCTTCGTTAGTTTTATTTACCCTGAAAAGGGCATCGCCGTAATGTTCAAGCACAGTGGCATCGTTGGCACTCATGGCAGCGGCTTTTGATAACCAGATTTCGGCTTCGGCGTACTTTTTTTGCATGTATAAAATCCAACCGTAGGTATCCATGTAGCTGCGGTTATTTGGTTTTAAATCGTTGGCGCGTTTAGAATATTTTTCGGCCACGTCGAGGTTTTCGTTTCTTAACGAAAGAAAATAGGCGTAATTATTGAGCACATAGGTGTTGTCGGCATCAATTTTTAACGCGTCGTTAAAGGCTTTGTCGGATTTTGGATAATCTTTCAGATAGTTGTAGGCATCGCCCATGGCCCGCAAAAAATCGAGCGCAAATGCTTTGTTGTCTACTACGTAATCGAAACCTTGTTTAAGTGAGAACACAGCTTTTTGGTATTCTTTGAGTTGTATGTTTGCCAGGCCGTTAAACAAATAGGCCTCGGGCAGTGTGGGAAACAGCTCGTAGCAGGCTTCGCTGTGTTTGGCCAAAGAATCGAAGCGGGCCAGTTCGTTTTCGGCATAAAGCAGGTTTCGCCACACACGGAAATTTCTTTTTTCGTTAACCGCTGCCAGGTAATAATATTTAGCGGCTTCTTTGGTTTTTCGGTCAAGGCGCAAAAAGTCGGCATAAATGCCATTGGCTTCAGGCGATTTGGGATGCAGCTCGAGCATAATTTTTGCAAGTTCGGCACCTTTGCCCGCCGCATCGGCACTGCCCTGTTCGGCATTTTTGTAGAACTGTGCAAGTATGTCGGATTTTGTGTTTAAATCCAAATCGGGATTGGTATAGGCTTTTTTAAGGTATCTAAACGCTTCTTCTTCCTGACCTTTGGCATTATAGTAGTCGTGCAGGGCAAGGTTTACCGAAGGGTTGTTGGGATCAATTTCCAGTATTTTATCGTAAACGCTTTTGGCTTTGTCGGGTTGATTTTGTTCCAGGTAAAATTCCGCCAGATAGGAGTAATAACGGGCATCGTATTTATCGCTTGCCGAAAGCCGTAACAGTTCTGCCTCTGCATCATTATAGCGGCGCTGACTTTTAAGCAATTTTACTTTGTTTAAAATAAGCTGTTCGTTAATGCCATGGTTTTTTTCGAGTTCCTCGTAAATTTTAAGCGATCGCTCATATTGCCCGGTGAGTGCATACTCAATCGCCAGGTCTTCTTTAAAATCACTTTTATCCGGAAAATTTTTAACCAGGTTTTCGCGCACCTTTATAGCCTGATTGTATTGACGAAGCGAGTTGTAGCATTCTACCAAAAGCAACTGGTACCATTCGTTTTTTTGATCGGCAGCGGCGCACACTTTAGCGTTGGCTAATGCCATCTCATTATTGCCGAGCATTTTGTAGATGGTGCCCAATTCGTAATTAACCGCCGGATTTTTTGCATCCCATTTTTTGCACTCTTCAAAAATTTTAAGCGCTTGCTGCAGATTGCCTTTCATGCGCTCGGTGCAGCCATTTATATACATGTACCCAAAGGTGGCTTCTTTTTGGCCATCGGTGGGGGCAGTGTTTCCGGCGGGTTGTATGTTGCGTGCAGAAACTGTTTTGTTTTTGCTTTTGCAGGCGCCTGTAAAACTAAAAACCGCCAACAAGAGCAGGCCAAAAAAGATATGTGCTTTTACTTTATACAACAATTTGTGTGTAATCGCTAATGCTCAGGTCAAGTGCTTTGCCGTTTACTTCGGCACCAATGCCCAACATGCTGTTGGCTACGTTGGCATTTGTTAGTTTACTGTGCGATTGCACAATGCTGTTTTTGATAATGCTGTTAGAAACCTTGCTGCCTGCGCCAATGCTGGCATGTGGGCCAACAATACTGTTGTTTAGCTCCACATCGTTGCCAATAAAGCAGGGTTCAATAATGATGCTGTTGGTGTTTTTAACGTTGGTGCCTTTTAGGTGCGCTTTGCCATTATCGAATTCTAAAACCCGTTGATTGGTGTAAACCGTGGCGTTTTTATTGCCGCAGTCGAGCCATTCGGTTACCTGGCCGGGAGCAAAGCGGGTGCCTTTTTGTTTCATGTTTTCGAGGGCATTGGTAAGCTGGTACTCGCCCTTTTCAGTAATGTTGTTATCGAGTAAATGCTGCAATTCGCTTTTAAGGTAATCGCCGTCTTTAAAATAGTAAATGCCAATAATGGCCAAATCGCTTACAAACTGGGTGGGCTTTTCTACAAAATCGGTAATAATGCCTTCTTTGTTTAGTTTTACAACGCCAAACTGGCTCGGGTCTTCAATTTTCTGCACCCAGATAACGCCTTCCTGTTCAGTGTCCATTACAAAATCGGCTTTAAAAAGTGTGTCGGCAAACGCTACGACTGTTTTTCCTTTAATGGCATCTTTGGCGCACATAATGGCGTGTGCGGTTCCGAGGGCTTTTTCCTGATAATAAATGCTGCCTTTTGCGCCCTGACTTTCGGCTACTTTGATGAGGTCTTTTTCAACTTCGGCGCCAAAATCGGGCCCAATAACAAAGGCAATTTCATTTACTTTTTGTCCGCAAACCTTGGTAATATCTTCCACCAGACGTTGAACAATAGGTTTTCCGGCTACCGGAATTAAAGGTTTTGCGGTGGTTAGGGTATGTGGTCGCATACGCTTACCTTTGCCTGCCATGGGGATAATAATTTGCATAAAGCCTTGTTTTATTATTCCGGCAAAATTAAGATAATTTACGGGATGTAAGGGTTCAAAATGACACTTAAAAAGTACTTTATAGCGATTGTAATTCCGGAACCTATTTTTTCGGAGATTGAAGCCATTAAGCAACACTTGCGGGTGGCACACGGACTTAAAGGCGCCCTTCGCAGTCCGGCCCACATTACCTTACACAGGCCCTTTGAGTGGAAAGAAGAGAAAGAGAATGTTTTAATAGAAAAACTTAGCCGGTTTAGTTTTGAAAACCCTTTCGAAATTGAATTGAAAAACTTTGATTTCTTTGAACCCCGGGTAGTGTACGTAAATGTGCAAGCAAATGAAAATTTAGGTGCATTGCATCAGGCACTAAAATCCTTTGCAGTAAAGGAACTCCGACTGTTTAACGAATCAAACGATATGCGGGGTTTTCATCCGCACATTACCATTGCCAACCGTGATTTAAAAAAGCCAAAGTTTTATGAGTTGCAGAAGGAGTTTGCTGAGAAATTTTTTTCCGGAAGTTTTAAGTGTACTACTTTTTCGCTGTTAAAGCTGGATAAAGTGTGGCACGAACAGCAGTTGTTTAACCTGAGTTAAAAAACCGCAAAACAATATTTATAATAATTCTAAATAGAAATAAAAGGCCTGATTCCTTGGAGTTGGGGCCCAAGCTCTGCCTAAATGAACTTGTTTGTTATATAATTAAACTAAAACTTTGGTATTAATTGTTTTGCTTAATACATTTGCCCTGCAATATCAAGAATATCAGATTTTAAGATTATGAGCACAAAAACAGGATTTTTACATTCGTCGGTAGGTAAAAAAATAGTAATGGGAATAACAGGGTTATTCCTTATTTCATTTTTAATAGTACACGTTGGTTTAAACAGCGCCATTTTTTGTAACGATGGTGGAGTTACTTTTAACGCCGGAGCCGATTTTATGGCACACAATCCTGTCATCCGCGTTATGGAAATTGTTCTTTTTGGCGGCTTAATTGCCCACATAATTATGTCTTTAATGCTTACTATGGAAAACCGCAAGGCCCGCCCTGTGGGATATGCCATGGTTAACGGAGCCGCCAACAGCAAATGGTACTCACGTTCAATGGGTATTTTGGGTTCGTTATTACTGATATTTTTAGTGGTTCACTTAGGTAACTTTTGGGTGCCTACTAAAATGGCGGTTATGAATCATGAAGAACATAACACCTTTGAAGGAATGAAAGCTGTTTTTTCGCAATGGTATTTTGTGTTGGTTTATTTAGTAGGCGTGGGCGGTTTGTTGTTTCACTTATTACACGGTTTTCAGTCGGCCTTTCAATCGTTGGGCTTAAATCATAAAAAATACACGCCGCTTATTAAAAAAATTGGCATTTGGTTTTCGATTATTGTTTGTGCTTTGTTTGCCGCTATGCCAATAACCATGCACTTAGGCCTCATTAAATAATTCAACAGCTCCTTATTAACATTCAACATTTCCAAATATGGCTTCATCACCAAAATTAAATTCAAAAATTCCGCAAGGCGAACTGGAGACTAAGTGGACCAAATACCGCTCCACCGTTCATCTGGTTAATCCCGCAAACAAACGCAGCCTCGAAGTTATTGTGGTTGGTTCGGGTTTGGCAGGTGCTTCGGCCGCCGCCACTCTGGCCGAAATGGGCTACAAAGTTAAAGTGTTGTGTTTTCAGGATTCGCCACGCCGCGCGCACAGTATTGCGGCTCAGGGTGGTGTTAATGCAGCAAAAAATTATCAAAACGACGGCGACAGTATTTACCGTTTGTTTTACGATACCATTAAGGGTGGCGACTACCGCGCCCGCGAAGCCAACGTACACCGTTTGGCCGAAGTGTCGGGAAATATTATTGACCAGTGTGTGGCTCAGGGCGTTCCGTTTGCCCGCGAGTATGGTGGAACTTTAAGTAACCGCTCATTTGGTGGCACTCAGGTGCAACGTACTTTTTATGCGGCAGGTCAAACCGGCCAACAATTATTGTTAGGCGCCTACTCAGCTCTGCAACGTCAGGTGGGCATGGGTGCTGTGCAATTACTGGCCCGCCACGAAATGATGGATGTGGTTAACATTGATGGTAAATGCCGCGGTATTATTGCCCGCGATTTAGTTAGCGGAAAACTTGAACGTCACTTTGGTCATGCTGTTTTATTGTGTACAGGCGGATATGGTAACGTGTTTTACCTCAGCACAAATGCCATGGGCAGCAACGTTACGGCTGCATGGAAAGCTCATAAAAAAGGTGCTTTCTTTGGCAATCCTTGCTACACACAAATTCACCCAACCTGCATTCCTGTTAGTGGCGACCATCAATCGAAATTAACTTTGATGTCTGAGTCTTTACGTAACGATGGAAGAATTTGGGTGCCTAAGAAAAAGGACGATAACCGCAAGGCCATTGATATTCCTGAAGAAGAAAGAGATTATTATCTGGAACGCCGTTACCCTGCATTTGGTAATCTGGTTCCGCGCGATGTGGCCAGCCGTGCTGCTAAAGAACGTTGCGACGCCGGTTATGGTGTGGGTTCCAGCAAAATGGCGGTTTATCTGGACTTTGCTGCTAACACTGAGCGTTATGGAAAAATTCAGGCTAATAAATTAGGCTTACACAATCCTTCTAAAGACGAAATTATTAAGCTTGGTAAAGAAGTTGTAAAAGAAAAATACGGCAACCTGTTTGACATGTACAAACAAATTACCGGCGAAGACCCTTACGAAGTACCAATGCGTATTTATCCTGCGGTGCACTACACCATGGGTGGCCTTTGGGTAGATTACAATTTAATGACCACCGTGCCGGGCTTGTATGCTTTGGGTGAAGCCAACTTTAGCGACCATGGTGCCAACCGTTTGGGTGCCTCTGCTTTAATGCAAGGGTTAGCCGATGGTTATTTTGTAATTCCATACACAATTGGAGATTATTTATCTGAAGAAATTCGCACTAAATCAATCCCTACCGATAACGATGCTTTTGTAAAAGCAGAGGCTGAAGTTCAGGAGCGCATTAATAAATTAATGAACATTAAAGGCAGCAAATCGGTTGATCATTTCCACAAGCGTTTGGGAAAAATTATGTGGGACAAATGCGGTATGGCTCGCAACAAGGAAGGTTTAACACAAGCCATTTCTGAAATTCAGGCATTAAAAGCTGAGTTTTGGAAAGATGTTCGTGTTACCGGCGATGCCAACGAATTTAATCCTGAGTTGGAAAAAGCCCATCGCGTAGCCGATTTTATTGAACTGGGAGAGTTAATGTGCAAAGACGCGTTACACCGTAACGAAAGTTGTGGCGGTCACTTCCGCGAGGAATACCAAACTCCGGATGGTGAAGCTTTGCGCGACGACGACAATTTTGCTTATGTAGCTGCCTGGGAATACAAAAGCGACAGCAATTTTGAGTTGCACAAAGAAGAATTGAAATACGATAACATTAAACTGGCGCAAAGGAATTACGCATAAATTTTTTAATCTATGAGTCACGGAAATATGAACCTCACTTTAAAAGTGTGGAAACAAAAAAATAAAAACGAAAAAGGCCGTTTTGAAACTTATGATGCCAAGGGCATTAGTCCCGACATGAGTTTTTTAGAAATGTTTGACGTTGTTAACGAACAGCTCATTAGCAGCGGAAAAGAGCCAATTGCTTTTGATCACGATTGCCGCGAAGGAATTTGTGGTATGTGCAGCATGTACATCAATGGTCGTCCGCACGGACCAAAACAAGGTGTAACCACCTGCCAGTTGCACATGCGTAGCTTTAAAGATGGCGATACTATCGTTGTTGAACCATGGAGAAGTGCGGCATTTCCGGTAATTAAGGATTTGGCAGTTGACCGCTCTTCTTTTGACCGTATTATTGCTGCAGGTGGTTTCGTTTCTGTAAACACTGGTAACGCAAAAGACGCTAATAATATTTTAATTAATAAAGATGATGCTGATACTGCCTTTAACGCAGCGGCTTGTATAGGATGTGGCGCCTGTGTGGCTGCCTGCAAAAATGCAAGTGCCATGTTGTTTGTGAGCGCTAAAGTATCGCAGCTCGCTTTATTACCTCAGGGACAAATTGAAAAGAAAGCCCGTGTGATGAACATGGTAAAACAAATGGACGAAGAAGGATTTGGTAACTGCACCAACACCGGTGCCTGCGAAGCCGAGTGTCCTAAATCCATTTCGTTGGAAAATATTGCGCGCATGAACCGCGAATATTTGGGAGCGAATATGTTATAGAAATTGTATCAGATGAAGTTCTTCCGTTCAAAAATGGGGAACTAATCTGCTGCCAAGCCGTTTTGGAGCGCGTATTTTACCAGGCCGGCTATGTTTCTTACATTGAGTTTACTAATTAAATTCTTTCTGTGTGTTTCCACAGTGTTGGTACTAATAAAGAGTTTATCCGCAATTTCCTGAGTGGTCATTTCTTTCACAATAAGGGCTAATACTTGTTTTTCCCTTTCGGTTAATTCAACAATTCCGGTTTTGGCAGAACTTGTTTTTTTGCCTTGCAAGCCTTCCATAATGCGTTCGGTAACTTCCTTACTAAAAAAAGATTCGCCGCGCATGACTGTGTCAATACCTAAGGTTAATTCATCTTTGCCCGTATTTTTAAGTATATAACCATTGGCACCGGCTTTCAATAATCTTTCAATGTAGTCGCGGGTGCTAAACATGGTAAGCATAATAACTTTCATTAAAGGATATTTTTCACGAATAATTTTAAGGGTTTGCATGCCATCCATTACGGGCATATTCATATCCAGTAACACAATATCTACTTTTTCTTTGGAAAGAATATTGATCACTTCTTCACCATTGTGTGCTTCGCCAATAACCGAAAAGCGTTTATTGGAACTTAACAGTGATTTAACCCCATCAATAAACATTTGATGGTCATCCGCTATGAGTATTCGAGTCATGGTTTAAAGGTACTTCAATTATTGAAATAGTGCCACGCCCCGGTTTAGAATCCACATGATATGCCCCATTTAATTTGGCGGCTCTTGCTTCTAAGTTTTTTAGTCCCATGCCGTTGCTTTTCATTTTTTCTGTCAGGTCAAAACCTTTACCATCGTCTTCAACGGTTAAATTTAAAGACTCGGAAGTTCGGTTAAGTTGTATGGTTACCAGTTTGGCATCGGCGTGTTTTAAAACGTTGTTTACCAATTCCTGCACAATTCTAAAGAGTCCTATTTCTGTTTGTTGATCCAAACGTGCTTCCATACCATAACACAACAGTTTGCATTTAATTATTTTGCTGTTGTCAATACTCTGGCAGAGCTCTTCCAGTGCAGGAACCAGGCCAAAGGTATTTACCATACCGGTACTCAGGTTATGCGAAATCCGTCTAACTTCAAGAACGGCTTCATCTAAAAGCCCTGTGGCTTTAGTGTATTGGCCCCGGTTTTCTTCCTGGTTTTTATCAATTTTTTCGTCCAGCGAATTAAACAGCAATTTAACTGTGGAAAGCATGCTGCCCAATCTGTCGTGTAAATCGGTGGCAATGCGCTTGCGTTCTTCTTCCTGTCCTTCAATCATGGCATTATACGATTTAATTTCCTGTTCTTTTAAAAGCCCCGAAATTTCTTCGCGGGCAATTTGTTCGTTCTTTTTAGCAATGCGGTTACGTTGTATAAAATAAATGCCCGAAGCTAAAAATAAAATCAAAAGAACGGCAGTACCTGCGATTAAGGCATTGCGTTGTGCGGTTTTTGTTTTGTTTTGTTCGCCCAGTAAAGTAATTTGTTGTTCTTTTTTTTCGGTTTCGTATTTGGTTTGCATTTCGGCAATTTGTTTTACTTTTTCGTTATCCAACAAACTGTCATTTAAGTCAGAAAATTTAACATGGTATTCGTAGGCTTTGAGGTAGTTGCCTTTGAGGGCGAATGATTCTGAGAGGGCTTGATTAATTTTTAAAATCAACTTTCCGTTTCCAGAGCTTGCCAGATTTTTTTTAGCCATTTCAAAATGAAAGATGGAGCTGTCAAGAATTTTTTTTCTCAGATAGAAAAACCCAAGATTGTAATGCACTTCTGACTCATCTTCAAGCATCTCCATACGATTATAATACTTTAATGCTTTTTTTAAGCAAGTAATGCTGAGCGAATCGTTGCCAAGTGCCTGATAGCATAAACCTAAATAATTTAAATTACTCGCCAGTTCAAACTCATTATGAAGACTAACATCTATTTCTTTGGATTTGTTGAAGTAGTCTAAAGCCTTCTTGTATTCGCTGATTTGATAGTGGATAATTCCATTTAGTTTGTATGTTCTGGATACAAGCGGCATGTTTTTAATATTACTCAATAGCTTTATTGAATTAGAGGCCTGAACTATGGCATCTTTTACATTGCCGTAACTTAGAAACAAATCCGCTGAGAAATTGTATGTTTCTATTATGTTTAAAGTGTCATTAATCTTTTCGTACAATCTTTGCGATTGAAACAGGTAATAG